>NZ_JAJVKW010000013.1 GCF_024198255.1 Myxococcus guangdongensis | reverse complement strand
GGACCTCCACGCGCCGCGCGTGGGCACAGCGCTTTAGGTCTGAGAAGGCCCGATCTTTCTCCCCTCTGCGGGCATGTCCTACATTCGAGCCCTCGCTCGGCTGCCCCCTCCAAAGATCACGCCGATGAGGGTTCGTGACTCTCGAACGACCGTGGACGGCACGCCTGAGGTCGGCTCCGCGCAGGGATGGACTGGCCGCGCGTCAGGCGTTGCGAGCGTCAAGGCAGGCATCCGCACCCTGCGCCGGGCCACGGTGCGGCGGCGATGATTGAGGGGGGCATCGCGAGCGAGGGTCTGGATGGCAGACGGGGCCGACATTGCTTGGAGTGGGAGGGCTAAACGCCCGCGTACCACTCGTAGCCACGCTCCTCCCAGTATCCGCCCGTGGGCTCGGCGAGGAAGTTCACCTCGGTGAGGTACTTCACCATCTTGTAGCCGAGCTTCACCGCCGAGTAGAGGCGCAGCGGCGCGCCGTGCTCCGGTGACAGCGGCTGCCCGTTCATTCCGTAGGCGAGGATCGTCTGCGCGTGGAAGGCGCTCGGCCTGTCCCACGAGGACCAATAGCCCGAGTCGAACGAGCGCAGCTCCACGTAGCCCGCCTTCGGGTCCGCGCCCACGTGCCGGGCGACGTCACTCACGCGCACGCCGTGCCACGACGCCACCGCGCTCCATCCCTCCACGCAGTGGTGACGGACGCGGTACTCCGTGCGCGGCAGCCGTCGCAGGACCTCGAGCGACAACAGCGCGGGGCGCTCGACGAGGCCGCCCACCTTGAGCGCCCAGCCTGTCGGCGCGAGGGGCACGGCTTCGGAGAGGAAGTACTGGGGAAAGTCTCCGGGCGCGGTGGTGTCCTCCTGGGGCAGCTCCGGCGCGAGCCGGTCCTCGTCGAAGAGGGCCTCCTGCAGTCGCTGGTTGACGCGCTCCATGACCCCGAGAAAGCCCTCACGAGGACGTGTGCTGTCGCAGGCGGACGTGGTGAGCGCCGCCGCCCCGAGCAGCGCCGAGCGCCGGGTGAGGAGCACCGGACGCCGCGAGGGGACCAGGAGCCTACGCATCGGGTTTCCTCCCGCCTGTCACCATCGCGCCGAGCGTGCGCGGATGCAGCAGCACCATCACCACGTGCCCCAGGGTGAAGAGCACGAACGACGCGAGCACGAGCAGGTGGATGGCGCGCGCGGAGTCATAGCCACCGAGCAGCCGGACAATGACACCGAGCTGCACGGGCTTGTAGAGCGCGAGGCCCGAGAGCACGGCGAGGATTCCGAGGACCAGCGCGCCCGTGTACGCCAGCCGTTGCAGGCCATTGTACAGCCCCTGCGGAGGTGGCTCCTTGCGCAGGCGCAAGTAGAACGCGAGCGTGCTCACGGCGTTGCGCGTGTCGCGGCGCGGGAGGAAGAGGCGACGTCGCCACTCCCCGCTGAGGGCCAGGTAGAGCAGGTACACGAAGCCGTTGAGCGCGAGGAACCCGCCGAAGGCGAAGTGCCAGCCGCGCGCGCCGGCGAGCCAGTCACCGAGTCGGGCCCACTCGGGAGGAGGGACTCCCTGGAAGGGATACCCCTCATAGGGACGGCCCCGCGTGCCGAGCATGGGATAGGCCGCGAGAATCTGCAGTCCGCTGCCCGCCATGATGACGAGCAGCGGCACGCTGACCCAGTGGGCCACGCGGATGGGCCAGGGCTGTGGGCGGCGTGACTCGGGGGTTCGCACGGCGTGGCAGGAGAACATCGCGCGCCCCTCGGTGGATGGGCGACGGGTCGGAGCTTCGCGATAGCGGACGCTGAGGCGCCTGGGGCGTCGAGGTGACAACGCCCAACCTGCCCCGCGGTGCCGCCTGATTCACGCTTCGGTGGATTGCGTCGGGTTCCACGCGGCGCCGAGGCGACGGAGCGCCGCTTGGGGCCGTGCGCGGGAGTCGCCGAGCCCCGAGCGCAACCCGTTGCAGGGCCGTTGCTCGGCGCGTCGGAGTCCCAGCGGCAATCGAGGGCCAAAGACACACGCGCATCAGTCGTGCCCTGATGCGTTATCGAAAGAGAGCGCGCTGGGCGTCCGGACCGACCCGGGGGCCTCTCCCGTGGGAAAGGCGCTAGAGTTGCGCCCATGGACAGAGTCGCCCTCTTCTTCTGGTTGTGGGTGCTGTTCCTCGCGGTCAACGTGATGTGGGCGCTGGCCCAGGCGGTAGTGGCGAGCGCCTTCGGGGCGCGGCCGCTCGCGGTTCGCATCGGCCATGGGCCCCAGCTGGTGGCGTGGCGCATGGCGGGCATTGGCTGGAGTCTGCATCCCATCACCCTGGGCAGCTCCGCGTCGTTCGTGCCAGACGCCGAGGAAGGCGCGACGGAGCCGCTCAAGAGCCGGCTGCTCAAGCTGCCACCCCCGCTGCATGCGCTGGCCCTGGCCGTGCCCTGGTACGTGCAGATTGGCGTTGCGATGGCGTGCCTGGGGCCCGCGGAGGGCTTCCATCAATTCACCGAGGGCTTCCCCGCAGTGTTCAACCTCTCCGCGATGCCGGGCCGCGTGGAGCGCTTCGTCGGCTTGCTCCGCGAAGGAGAGCTGGTGCGGGCCTGGGGCATCATGAGCGCGCGGATGGCGTCCCTGAACCTGCTCCCCATTCCCTCACTGGCGGGCGGCTACCTGATGCTCCTGCCCTGGCGTGACAAGTCGCCGACGCCGACGTGGGTTCGCCCGGTGGCCGCCATCCTGCTCGCCATCTCGCTGCTCTGGGCCATGTGGGTCGCGTCCCTCTTCGTCAGGGCCATTCTCTAGCCGCCTGTCGTCACGGCAGACGCGCGGGCCTGTGGCGGTGGCGCTTTCAGTGGCACCGCTCAGGAGATGGCTCGGATCTTCCGCGCCGAATGCGCCAGGAGCGTCCAGTCATCTCCCTCGACCTCGCCCAGGCGACCGCCTTCATCGCGCACGACGAGGTTGCTTCCTGTCACCTCGATGCCGTGAACCCCATGGTGGGCGAGGCGGCGGACCAACTGGTCCACGGCGGAGCCCACGCCGGGCTGCGTGTACTGCTCGGCGACCTGGAGCGCTCCGAAGATGTGGGTGCTGGACTTCGTGTCGTACCCGAGCCCTCCCATGCAGATGGACAGGTTGATGGTGAGCAGGCCGCGCTCGCCCTTCACCCCCGCGCGGTCCTGGCGCTGGCCGTCGGGCTGGCGCTCCGGCTCGAGCCCATTGACGTGGAGCCAATCACCGACCAGCGAGCCCCGGATGCGGTCGTCCTCCATGCAGAGGTGGCCCTTCCCGTCACCATGGGAGCTGACGCGAAGCTTGCCGCGGTGGAGCGGGTGGGAGATCCACTGCACCATGCTGCCTCCGAGTCCGGAGGGGAGCTGCCGGGCAATGTCTTCCATCGAGATGATGGTGGCGAAGTAGCTGGAGGCCGGCGCGTCGTCGTCGTCCGGGTCGTAATCCACGAGCCGTCCCTCCAGGCGGGTGAGCTCGTTGCGGTACTCACGCAACAGGTCCAGCGGCGTGTCGAGTCGACGGCGGATGTCCCCGAACTCCGCCGCCTTCGTGTGGGGGGTCCTCCAGCAGGACTGGAGCAGGTGCTGGGCGTCCGCGATGGCCTGGCTGAAGATCGACAGCTGCTTCTTCACCTCGGGCTGTTGGGCAAGCGCCTCGAGCCCTTTCAGCTCGCCCCCGTAGTCGTTCTGGAAGTACATGGTCAACCTCCGGGCGTGCACGTTGCCGAGCCCCGCGAGCTCGCCCTGGCGCGTCTGGCAGAACTCGACCATCTGCTGGAGGGCGGAGAGCTGCGCACGGAGCGAGGCGCGGAAGGCCCTCGCGATGCGCCAGGACACGCGGATCCTCCCGTCGCTGGGGCGCCAGCCGGGCCGGTTCGCGTTCTTTCGCTCCTGGTAGTGCACCTCCGGGAGGATGTTCAGACAGAAGTCGTACCACCCCTTGTGGTCGGTCAGGTGCAAGTCCCAGAACCGCGTGTACGCCGGAGGGCGCCGCAGCGGCTCGGGGAGGGGCCGCGGTCGTGGGAAGAGCCGCTGGAGGCTCTGCCCCGAGAGGTCGAAGATGGGAATGGGCTCGGGGGCCTGCCCGTCATCGTCCACGAGGGGCGGGAGGTCGTCGGGCTCGCCGATGTCGTACTCCCGGACGACGGCGTGCCCGGGAATGATGCACGTCCCCCTGTCACACCAGATGCATGGCATGGACATGTCTCCGCTGCTGCGAGGTGTTGGCCGCATCGTGCAAGACATGCGCCCGCGCTCCATCCTCCCCAGGCGAGCACGGCCCTCCGAGGCCGATGGCGTCCGGGACGCACGCGGCGGCGTCCAACGGGAACGCCACCGGATGGCAATGGCTCATGTTCCATCGGCTCCCAGCACCCGGCGGACCGTGGCCGAGGGGGCTTGCGGCGACCGTCGATTCCGCACGTCAGCCTCCTTCTTGTCTGCATTGTCGGAGCCGGATGAGGCTCCATGCGGTTTGGAGGTGTCAGGGTTGTGTTCGTGATGGGAGGCGAAAGCCTCGCTCGGGGCATCCGGTAGCGCCGAGCGTGTCTTGAATGGCGTTGACCCGTTCACGCACGGGCGTCGGCAGTCCCTCCAGCTCGAGGGCGCGGGCCAGGTCCCGCGAGGCCTCACTGTTTGCGTGTGGCCACCGCGAGCGCCGTGGGAATCTGCTCGCGCATCAGGGCCACGAACCTGCGCAGCCTCGCGGGGTGGAACCTCGCGGCGGGGTAGAGCAGGTACATGGGCAGGGCGGCGGCCTGCCACTCCGGCACCAGGTGGACGAGCCGACCCTTCACGATGTCCTCGTGCAGCACCCACGCCGAGGCCACGCAGACGCCGAGCCCCTTCAGCGCCGCGCTCCGCAAGGCATAGAGGCTGTCGGTGCTCAAGCGTGGCTGGAAGACGATGGGCTGGGCCTCGCCAGTGGCCACGTGGGTCAGTGACAGCTCGTTCCGGTAGAACGTGCGCAGCGACAGCCAGGGCAGTCGCGCCAGCTCGTCGGGGTGGCTCGGCCGGGGACGCCCCGTCAACACCGAGGGCGCCGCGGCGACGATGCGGGGCACCTCCGCGACTCGGATGGCCACCACGCTGGGGTCCTTCACTTCTCCGACGTGAATCGCGCAGTCGATGCCGTCCGCGATGAAGTCCACCGCGCGGTCGTGCAGCAGCCACTCGACGCTGACCCGGGGATGGCGGCGCAGGTACTCCGTCAGGGGCTCCACCAGCAGCTGTTGTCCGAAGGCATGGGGAGCGACGACGCGCAGCGTGCCCTCCGGCTCGTCGCTCGCGCCGCGCAGGTCGGCCTCGAACATCTCCCAGTTGGCGAGCAGCTCCTTCGCCCGCTCGTAGCAACGCGCGCCGTCCTCGGTGAGCTTCATCGCGTGGGTGGAGCGCTGCAGCAGCCGCAGCCCGAGCGAGCGCTCCAGCGCCTGGAGGCGGCGGCTCACCGTGGGCTGCGTGGTGCCGAGCTGCGCCGCGGCCGAGGACAGGCTGCCGGCGTCGACGATGCGCAGGAAGGTCTGCATCAGCTCGAGCCGGTCGACGGTGGCGGGCGGCGGCTTCGGGAGGGCACGCGGCCGAGCGGACTTGGGAGGGCGGGGCATGGGGTTATACGTGGAGCGTATATCCGCTGTGCGAGCCCCGCTACTACCGTGGACCGCCGCTCTGGGACACCTTCACCCCGACTCATGGCCAACCAGGTGAACGTCATGTCCTTCATTCGTGCCGTACATGAACCCGCAGGAAGCGGAGCGCTGCCCTCGAACGGGGCCCGCGCGCCTCGGCTCGCCCTCGTCGGCCCGGGAGACACGGGCTCCATGTCGAGGGGGCTGCGCCTGCTCCTCGCCGCGAGCGCCGGGTTCTCGGTGGCCTCGCTCTACTACAGCCAGCCGATGCTGGGGGTGATGGGCTCCTCCATCGGCGCCTCGGACACGGCGGTGGGGCTTCTGCCCACGCTCACGCAGCTGGGCTACGCGCTGGGCATCCTGCTGCTGACGCCGCTGGGGGACCGCTTCGACCGGCGCCGCATCATCCTGGTCAAGGTCGGCCTGCTCGCGGTGGCGCTGCTGCTCAGCGGCCTCGCGCCCGCCATCGGTCCGCTGCTGGTGGTGAGCTTCGTGGTGGGGCTCACGGCGACGGTGGCGCAGGACATCGTGCCCGCCGCGGCGACCCTGGCGCCGGAGAAGGAGCGCGGCGGTGTCGTGGGGACGGTGATGACGGGCCTGCTGCTCGGCATCCTGCTCTCGCGCGTCGTCAGCGGCGTGGTGGCGGAGCAGCTCGGCTGGCGCGCCATGTACCTGATGGCCGCGGGCAGCGTGGGGGTGATGGGCGCGGTGGTGTGGCGCGGGCTGCCGGCCTTCCGCCCGGCGAGCACGCTGTCCTACGGCGCGCTGCTCGGCTCGCTCGTCGGCCTGTGGCGCAGGTACGGCGCGCTGCGCCGGGCCGCGCTGGCCCAGGGGCTGCTCTCCGTGGGCTTCAGCGCGTTCTGGTCCACGCTCGCGGTGATGCTGCATGGCGCGCCGTTCCACCTGGGCAGCGCGGCCGCGGGGGCCTTCGGCCTGGCGGGCGCGGCGGGGGCCCTCGGCGCGCCAATCGCCGGGCGCGTGTCGGACCGCTTCGGTCCCGAGGTCGTCACGCGCCTGGGCGCGGGGCTGACGGCCGTGGCGTTCGCCGCGATGTTCGCCTCACCGTGGCTCCAGCCGGATGCGCGGCTGTGGCTGTTCGGCGCCAGCGCGATTGGCTTCGACCTGGGCGTGCAGATGACGCTGGTGGCACATCAGACGATGGTGTTCGGAATCGACCCGGCCGCGCGCAGCCGGCTCAATGCCGTATTGTTCGTCTGCGTGTTCATCGGGATGTCGCTGGGCGCGGTGAGCGGCAGCCTCGTGCTGGCTGGGTGGGGCTGGGGCGCGGTGACGTTGCTTGCGACCGTCTCCGCGCTGGTGGCCCTGGTGGTGCGCCTGTGGCCCACGGCCCGCTGAGTCCACGGCGCCCTCGGCTACCAGGTGCCGAGGGTGCCAATCACGTTGCCCGTCTTCGCGTCGAAGACATCCAGCCACATCCAGTGGGGCACGTAGAGCCGGTCCCCATGCTTGCGGAAGCTGGTGACGAGCGAGCCGTCCTTGGAGCGGGGGATGGGCACATCCCAGGCGACGGCGCCCGTCCTCGCGTCCCGGCGGACCAGGTGCATGCCGCCGGCCTTCAGCCGATAGGCCACGAAGAGCGCGTCCTGGGAGATGTCGAGCGCCTCCGGCGTGGTCTCGAGGACCTGCTCGATGTCCATGTCGGCGATGGCGCCGTGCCACAGGGGCTCCTTCGCGCCCTGCTCGAACACCGCCGCCATGGGGACACGCGTCCCCGGGTTCCGGGCGCCCATCACCACGTCGAGGCCATGCGCCGTGTAGATGTACTCCCCTCGGAAGCCTGGGACGGACGGCGCCTTGAGGGCGAGCGAGCACGTCAGGTGCGTCTTGCGGTGGATGGCGGGAGAGCAGTCATAGCGGCTGCGCTCGGGGCGCTGGCAGTTGGGCGGAGTCTGGGTGGCGGGGCGCGCGGTCGCCGTCGTCGTGTCGAGCAGGATGTTCTGCTGGTCCGTCACCGACACCCACACGGCGGAGGTGTCCCCCTGGGGGATGCAGAGCTTGTCGGGCTTGTCCGACAGCGCCACGCGCCCCACGACCTTGCCGGTCGCCAGCTCCAGCAGGCTCACCGCCATGGCCTCCCGTCGCACCAGGCGATTTCCCTGCCGGATGTGGCGCTCTCGGGAGGCGAGGTCCGTGGGGGCCGCGCCTTCGATGGGCACCTCCCAGATTGGCTCCAGGGTCTTCCCGTCGAAGGCGGCCGTGGAATAGCGGTCGTACGACGCGCCGCGACGGAGGGTCCCGATGATGTCGTCCGTGCCGTCCCCGTTGACGTCCGCCACCGTGGGGGCGTTGTCCATGTCCCACGCGAACTTCGGCTTCGGAGGCGGTGCGGTCGGCATCTGCGCCGTGGGGGGCGTGGCGACGGGGGCCGGCCTCGGGAGAGGGAGCACGGAGGGCTCGCTCGAGGGGCCCATGATGAGGAAGCCCGTCACGGCGCCCAGCACCATGAGGGCAATCCCCATCCCCACGAAGAGCGGGGCCTTGTTGGGACCCGTGGTCGACGGAGCTTGATAGAGCGGACGCGGCGCCTGCTCTCCGCGCGTATCGATGGACGCGTTGCAGTAGTGACAGGTGTACAGCACCTGGTCTGCGGCCAGGGTGAACGGTGCGTTGCACCGAGGGCAGCGTGGCGATGTGGGACGAGGGCGAGCCATTCCTTCTTCCTACCATTCCACCCCTCATGGGCCCACCCCGGCCACTTGGAAGGCGTCAGCGCGGCTCGGTAGCGTGAGGCCCATGCTCCCAGCCCACGCTCTCGTGTCCTCCGTCCTGGCGCTCTTCTCCTCGGATGTCTTCTCGTTGCACGCGGACCGCTGTGTCGCGCCCGAGCCTGCGGCCGCGCTCCGGGTGGCGAGCTTCACGACCTCGGATTGTTCCCTGGCGCAGACCGTCCCCGGACCGCTGTGGCAGCCCACCACGGTGCGGCGCATCCCGGTGGTGATGCACGTCATCTCGGATGCGGCGTGCGCGAACGGCAACGTCTCGGACGCGTTGGTGCACAGTCAAATCTCGGTCCTCAACGAGGACTTCCGCGCCGTGACGGGCACCCCGGGCGCGGCGGGCGTGGACAGCAAGCTGGAGTTCTTCCTCGCCACCGAGGACCCCGCGGGCAACCCGACGACGGGCATCCAGCGCTATTGCAACACGACCTGGTACCAGGACCAGGGCGGCTACTGGAACACGCTCGCGTGGGACACGTCGCGCTACCTGAACCTCTACACGAACAGCGCGGGCGGCTCGCGCGGGTATGTGCCGTTCCTGCCCGCGGACCCCTCGGGCGCGGTGGGGCAGCCGCAGGACCGGGTGGTCATCAACTGGCTGGCCTTCGGCCGCGTGGGGCCCGTGGTGCCGTACCACCAGGGGAGGACCGTCACGCACGAGGTGGGTCACTACCTGGGCCTGTTCCACACCTACTACGAGGGCTGTGGCATCGCGACGGCGCCGGACTGCTACACCACGGGCGACCGCCTCTGTGACACGGCGCCCAACGTCACGTCCCACAAGGGCTGTCCCGTGGGGCTCACCAGCTGCGGGGGCGCGCTCGTCCCCGTGCGGAACTACATGGAGCTGACCGACGACGCGTGCATGACGGGCTTCACCGCGGAGCAGGTGCAGCGCATGCGGTGCACCCTGGCCACCTATCGCTCCACGCTGGCGCAGTAGGGCCCGAGGCCGGGCGCTGGCGTGGTATCCCCGTGCACCATGAACGACACCTCGTCATCGTCAGGCTCCCTGCTCGTCACGGCCTTCAACGGACTGGTCGCGGCGTATGACCGCGCCAGCGGCGACACGGTGTGGACCTTCTCCGTGCCCGGCAAGTCGGTGCCGGGCGTGCGGCCCCGGCCGACGTACGCGGAGGTCCGCGAGGGGCGCGTGTTCGTGCTCTCCGGTGGAGCCGAGGGCACGTTCACGAAGCACGTCTTCCTGGAGGTCCACGCGCTCGATGCCGGGAGCGGGCGTCTGCTCTGGGCCCAGCGCGTGGACAGTGAGCAGGCGTCGACGTTCGCCGGCGGGGCGATGCTCGTCGAGCAGGGCCAGGTCATCGTCTCGCACCGGGAGACCCTGACGGCGTTCGACGCGGACTCCGGCGAGCCCCAGTGGACCCGCGTCAGCGAGCATGGGGGAGGCGGGCTGTATTCGCCCCTGCTGCAGATGGTCGTCGAGGGAGCGCGGGGGCGGTTCTTGACCTGAGCCCCCGCGACTCCCGGCTGGCTACTTCTTCAGCTCCACCACGGGCGCGAAGCCGCCGTAGATCATCCGCGCGCCGTCGAACGGCATCGGGGTCTTCTCGGGGCTCAGGTTCGGGTCCTCCATCATCTTCGCCATGCCGGCGTCTCGCGTGGCCTTGTCGGGCCACTCAATCCAGGAGAAGACCACCGTCTCGTCGTCCTTGGCCTGCACGGCCCGGCGGAAGTCGGTGAGCTTGCCGCTCGGCACGTCGTCTCCCCAACACTCCAGCACGCGCAGGGCCCCGTACCCCAGGAAGAGGGGGTCGTTCTGCCGGGCGTGCTCGATGAACTTCTCCTTGTTCGCGTTCGGCACGGCGATGACGAAACCATCGATGTAGGACATGGGAGCTCCTCAGGGTTCGAGAGGGGCCGAAAAGGCGCCTTCAAATGGGCGACGAATCCGGCGGGTGGAGATCGACACGGTCGACGCTGCTGACCGCTGAATCTGGGGACGAAGGCCTGCTTCATGCTGGCATGGCTGGAAGGCGGACCCCCTGCCGAGGGTCCTATGGCCTCGATGCAGGCGCTCTTCCTGGCCGCGTGTGCTGGGATGGAGCGCGGTCCTGGGGCGCAAAGCACTCATCACCCTTCGAGGGGAACCGGGGCGTCGGGGCTGTCTGTTCAACCCGATGTCCCAATGAGAGTGGAAGCGCCGCCGAGGCTGGACAGGATGGAGTGATTGGGATGCACTCGCTTCCTTCACTCTGGAGCCGACATGTTCTTTGGGCGTTCGGATGAAATCCCCAGCTTCATTCCCCACAGCAAGATTTCCTCGGCCGTCCAAGATTTGATTGAAGGAGCCCAGCGAGAGCTGGTCCTGGTGACGCCTTACTTCAAGCCCTGGAATCATCTCCAGAATGCGATTCGGGGGCGCCTGGAGGCGCGAATCCCGGTGGCGCTCATCGTCCGCGAGGATGAGGTGTCCAAGACCGCGCCTCATCTCCAGCCCTTTGCGGCGGCGGGCGCCCAGGTCCTATGTTTGGACAGGCTGCATGCGAAGCTCTACCTGAGCGAGCAATGCGCACTCCTCACCTCCATGAACCTGGTGGAGACCTCGGCACTCAACAGTTGGGAGTGCGCCCTTCAAATCAAGGCCAGTGAGTCTCCCACGCTCTTCAAACAGTTCGAGGAGCAGGTCAGGGCCATTCGCAAGAGCGCGAAGCCTCTCTCCTCGGCCGGGTTGGCCGCGGCGCAGCCCGTCGTTGCCGCTCCTGCGCCGAAGCCCGAGGTCAATCTCATCCAGCTCTTTGGCATCCGGAAGACCGACCTGAAGCCAGAGATGGTGGAAGCGCGCCGGACGCATCCTCGGGCCTATGAGCCTTGGAGTGACGAGGAGATTGGCGCGGTGGCGGAGCTCGCTCGGCGGAAGTTGGGAGTCGAGGACATCGCCAGACTCCTCGGAAGGCAGCCGAGTGCAATCGAGCGGAAGCTGAAGGAGCTGTTCTGAGCCGCGGATCTGGTGCGATGCACTGGCTGCCAAGGACGTGCGCCAGTCGCTCGGTGCGGTTCGCCGCGCCTGTGATGCGCGCCAGCCCATGTGGCCTCGTCTCCGCGGGCTTCCGCGTCAGCGCCGCGCCTTGTTCTGCCCCGCGTTGGTGGCGTCCGCGCGGAGGCACATCACCGAGTACAAGTTCATCGTGTAGAGGTTGTTCTCCGGCGCCAGGTCGGAGGCCTTCTGGAACAGGGTCGTGGCGCGCTCGTAGTCCCGGTGGTGGTTCAGCAGAATCATCCCCAGGCGGTTGTAGAGCGGCGCGGGGTGGGGGAGCAGGCCGATGCTTCGCTCCAACAACTCGATGGCCTCCGCCCACCGTCCCGCCTGCTCCAGCCGGATGACGCGCTGGAGGACATCCTCGTTGGCGTCCTCCACGAAGGGCTTGGGCTCCGCGCGCGCGGCCTTCGCCACGGGCGGGACGGGCGGCGGTGTCGATTCGAGCGGGAGGTCCTCCCGGACGGAGGCCGCGCGGGCTGCCGGCGCGGGGGCCTCGTAGAGCCGGGTGACGCCCCGCTCCCCCAGCGACGCGAAGAGCGCGCGCAGCTCCACCTCCGCGAGCTGGGTGATGAGCGACAGGTCCGACAGGGACGTGTGCCCGTCGACGAGCGAGAGCACATACGCCTCGAAGGGGCTGAGCCGCAGGTTCGTCACACTCAGCCCGCCCACGAGGAACGGCCGGGCCTGTGTGCCCTCCTGGGCCGCGTCGAACGGCGCCACCCGCGTGGTCTCCGACTGCGGAGCGCGCGGTGTGCCCGACGTCCCCTGTCGCTCGGGCTGCGTCAGGAGCGCGCGGACCAGGGACACGTTGTCACGGGGGGGCAGGTCCTCGACGTGGCGCACCAGCAGCAGCTCACAGCGGGGGCACTGGAAGTCCTTGGGGAGCGTGGGCGCGCCGCAGTGGGGGCAGGCCTCGTCCTCCGGCGGGTGCTCGAAGGCGTCCGCCACCGCGTAGTAGTGCTTGCGGATGGCCGCGCGGATGGACCTGCGCACCGCGATGAACGGCAGCACCTGGGTGACGCCCACCGTGCGGACGATCTCCTCCAACGCGCGCTGGCGCTGAGGCTCCGCGATGGCCACGTAGAGGACGCCCTGCGCCAGTCGCAAGGGCATGAAGTCGAAGCCCTCCGCCAGCCGCACGGGGACCTTCTCCAGCAGGACGGGGTCCACCTTCGCCAGGCTCAGCTTCTCGGTGGAGACGAAGCGCGTCGAGAGCGTCTGGGCCAACAGCCGCAGCACCGGCGTCTCGTCCACGCCCAGCCGCACCAGGCACTCGCCCAGCTTCTGACCTGTCTCCTGTTGATGCGCGAGCGCTCGCGACAACAGCTCCGGCGTCAAGACGCCTTCCAGCACCAGCCGCTCGCCGAGTCTCCTCGTCATCCGGCGGATTCAAGGACGGCCTCCCTCGTTTCGTCCACCTCGGAGAAGGTCCCGTCGTCCGGAAGGACGGGGGAAGAGGCCCTCTTGAATCGTGACTCAGGCCTCACCCGAGTGGCTCCCTATGATTCCGCGCGCTTATGGGCGGCGGGTGGGGGCACCGTCGGGGCGGGGGCCGAGGGGACTCGCCTCCAGGGGGCGTCGTCCACCGCCCGAATCGTGGCGCTCATCGATGTCGGACGGCGCTTCGCAGATGTGCGGCCCAGGGGGGACCGGGTTTCGGAATCCTCCGCGCATGCGACCTTCTCATTCCCTCCTGCTGTGGGTGGCCCTCGTCTCGTGGGGCCTGGTGGTCCCCGTCGCCCGCGCTCAGCCGGTACGAGAGACGCGGGCCCAGCGTCACGCCCGCCTTGATGCGCTCTTCGCGACCTGGCGCGGCAAGTCCTCGCCCGGCTGCGGCGTGGGCGTCTGGCGTGACGGCACGCGCGACTACGTGCGGGGCCATGGCATGGCGAACCTGGAGTTCGGCGTGCCGCTCACCCCGCGCTCCTCGTTCAACCTGGCGTCGATCTCCAAGCAGTTCATCGCGTTCTCCATCGGCCTCCTGGCGCAGGAGGGGAAGCTGTCGTTGGACGATGACGTGCGCGAGCACGTGCCGGAGCTGTCTGCTCACGACACGCCCATCACCGTCGCGCACCTGATGCACCACCTCAACGGGCTGCGCGAACAGGGCCCACTGCTCTCCCTGGCGGGATGGCGCACCGAGGACCTGTACACCGAGGAGGATGTCCTCTGGGTCCTGTCGCGGCAGCGCGGGGTGAACTTCGCGGTGGGCGAGGAGGTCCTCTATGGCAATGCCGCGTACGCGCTGCTGGGGGTCATCGTGCGGCGCGTGTCAGGCACGTCGCTGCGGGTGTTCGCCGACGAGCGCATCTTCAAGCCGCTCGGCATGGCGGACACCTCCTTCCGCGACGACCAGGAGCCGCCCCTCTCCCAGCGCGCGACCGGGTACCTGCCTCGCGCGGAAGGGGGCTGGCGGTTGAGCTCGGCGGACCTCGGGTACAAGGGCACGAGCGCCGTGTACTCGACGGTGAGCGACATGCTGAAGTGGCAGCAGAACCTGCTGGATGGCCGTGTCGGTGGGACGGCCTTGCGCGACTTGCTCCAGACGTCCGGTCGATTGAACGACGGCAGGGAGACGGGCTACGGCGGCGGGTTGCGGCTGGGGGCGTACCGGGGCCTGCGCACGGTGAGCCATGACGGGTTCGTGTCGGGCTTCCGCACGGAGAGCATCCTCTTCCCCGAGCAGAAGCTGGCCATCACCGTGTTGTGCAACGGCGGCAACATCGACCCGACGGTGCTCGCGCGCAAGGTGGCCGGGGTGTACCTGGGCAACCTCCTGAAGGACACGACCCCGCCCGCCGTGGTGTTGCCCGCGGAGGAGTTGGCGGTGCTGGCCGGCAACTACTGGAGCCCCCAGACGGACGAGGTGGTGCGCCTGGAGGTGAAGGAGGGCGCGCTGCGTGAAGTGGGCGCCTCCGCGGCGCTGATTCCCATCGGCCCGGGCCTGTTCCGGCCGGCGGAGCCCACGCCCGGCGTCTGGCGATTCAACGCGTCCGCCGCGCCGGGCGCACCCGCGCTGGGCATCCAGGACTTCTGGCCGACGACGCGCGAGTTCATCCGCGTGCGTGAGCCATTGCCCACTTCGAGCGAGCTGGAGGCCCTGGTCGGGAAGTACCGCGGCGACGAGGTGGACATGACGTACACGGTGCGGCTCGTCGACGGGAAGCTGGCGCTGAGCTGGTTCCGTCGGGACGACCTCGTGCTCGAGCCGGTGGGGGGCAATCGCTTCGTGAGTTCGTTCGGCGCGGTGTCCTTCACGAAGGGCGCGTCGGGCGGCGTCGAGGCCATGCTCGTGAGCAGTCGGCGCTTGCGCCGCTTCCGTGCGGAGCGGCTGCCCTCCGTGGCCTCCACGGCGCCCCTCACGCAGGGCAAACCCTGACAAGGCTCCGGCCCCTCCACGGGCACGTGTGTCGAACCTCGGGCTCGCGCACATCCCATGAACCCGGGAGGTGTCTGCTCTCGAGGTGGAGAGGGCACGTGGTGCGCGCGGGCCCTCTTCGCGCGGGTGTTACGTGCGAGGCGTCACCCAGATGGCGCTGTGTGGCTCGGGCGCGTTCGTGGACGCCTCCGCGGTGTAGAAATAGGCGGCGACCGCGGCGCGCCCTCTCCCCTCGGGACATTCGAGTGGGGTGGGGTGTCCGTGCCAGTGGTCATCGCCATGCGCCATCACCACCAGGCGGTCGAGCACCGGTGAGATGCGCGTCTCGCATCGCGTGAGGTCGGCGTTCCACAGCTCCAGGTCGCCGCCCCAGGCGGGCTGCCAATCCGGGTTCAGGTAGTAGAGGACGGTGAGCCGGCGGGTGAGCGCGCGGAAGCGGTCGCGGTTGAAGTCGGCGTGCAGCGCCAGGTGCCCTCCGCGCAGCGTGAGGTGCAGGCCCGCGCCCCGGAAGTGCGGGTCCGGGATGAGCCCCTGCACGCCGGTGACGGTCTCCAGGAAGTCGATGAACGACATGCCGGAGAACTCCGAGAGCAGATGCCGGAGCGGACCGGGGACGTCCTCGAACGCCTTGCGCTGGAGCTGCCCCAGGCGGGCCGCTTGCTCCAGGTGGTCCCGGCGCTTCCAGCTCGCGTCGGTGGCGCCGGGGAAGACGGAGGCCAGCTCGGACGCCAGCTGCTTCCCGAGGAAGCCGTCGATGACGACGTGCGGATGGGGCTTCGCGACGCCGTAGCGGTCGCGATGGGCCAGCGCGAGCGCCCGCAGCGCCGTGCGGTTGAGAAAGAAGCTCGGCCCCCTGAGCGGGCCTTCCTCTTGTGTTGCGACCGTCACCCGTCCTCCTAAGCCCGTGCATGTCCGGGCACGGGGCATCCCTACATCGCCGCCTCGCGAAATCCCACGCCGACGGCACGCTCCTTCCTTCAACGCCCGGCGGGTCTCCAGCGCCTGCCCGTGTGGTTCCCAAACCGGGCCGGGGAGCGAATCCCTGGAATTATTGAACGCGTTCAATTATGAACCTGTTCAATATGTCTCTGCGGGAGCGAGCCAAGCGCGAGAAGTGGGAGCGCATCCGGGCGGCGGCGAAGCAGCTGTTCGCGGAGCGGGGCTATGAGGGGACGACCGTGCGCGCCATCGCCGAGGCGGCGGGCGTCGCGACGGGCACGGTGCTGGTGTACGGCGAGACGAAGGACGTGCTGCTGCACGAGCTGTGGCGTGCGGAGGCGATGCCGCTCGTGGAGCGGGCCGTGACGTCGCTGCCGGGGGAGGGGCCCTTCGTGGACCGGTGCATGCACCTGTTCTCACCGCTGCTGACCCACTACGCATCGCAGCCGGAGCTGGCGCGGGTGGTGGTGAAGGAGCTGCCGTGGCTCATGGGCGCCGCCGAGGAACTGCATCGTCCGGCGCTGGCGAGGCTGGTGGGGGCGCTGGCGTCGGTCGTGGCCGACGCGAAGTCGCGAGGCGAGCTGCGCGCGGAGGTGGACGGCGAGCGGGTGGCGGAGCTGGTCTTCGGCGTCTATTTCGCGGCGGTGATGCGGATGCTCGTGCCGATGGCGGGCTCCACCGTGGCCACGGCGCGAACTCGCCTGCGGCGTGACCTGGAGATGCTGTTCGGTGGATTGGGTTCGAGGAGGTCATCGTGAAGGTCCTCGTGGTGGGTGGAGGAATCGGTGGGCTCGCGCTGGGGGCCGCGTTGTCGAGGCGGGGCGTGGTGGCGGACCTGATCGAGCGGCGGCCTTTGTATGGAGACGAGGGCGCGGGCATCGTGCTCGGTCCGAATGTGATGGCCGTGATGAAGGGACTCGGGCTGCACGAAGCTGTCCTCGCCGTGGGGCATCCGGTGGGGATGGCGCGCATCACGGATGCTTCGGGGCGCGTGCTCCAGCAGACGCCGTATGCCGTGCCGGGATTGTCGCTGTCCGCGACCACGCTTCATCGGAACAAACTGCTCCATGTCCTGCGCTCCGTGTCGCCCGCGCCGCGCCTGGGCGTGACGGTGGCGGGCTTGCGGAGTGGGGCGGACGGAGTGGATGTCGAGTTCTCCGATGGAACGTCGGGGCGCTACGACGTCGTGGTTGGCGCGGATGGCATCCGCTCCATCGTCAGGGAGCACGTGTGCGGCGCCGAGGTGCACCCTCGCTACTCGGGTTACACGTGCTGGCGTGGCGTGGTGGATGGGCACTTCGAGGACGCGGTGGTGGAGATGTGGGGAACGGGCAGGCGCGTGGGTGTGGTGCCGCTGGGCGAGCGGAAGTCCTATGTCTTCCTCACGCTCAATGCCCCGCGTCGCACTCCAGCTCCGTGGAAGGACCTGTCGGGCTTCCAGGCGCGCTATGCCGGCTTCGCGGACCCGGCCCGCTCGGCGTTGGCGGCGTTCGGTGGTCTTGACGGGCTGCTTCACAACGACATCGAGGATTGCTCCGCGCCGCGGTGGTGGAAGCCTCGTGTCGTGTTGCTCGGTGACGCGGCCCACGCGGTGACGCCGAACCTGGGGCAGGGCGCGGGGCTGGCCATCGAGGACGCCGCGGCGCTCGCGCAGCTCCTGGTGTCGATGGGGCCCACGGATGAGGCGCTGGCTCGGTATGAGCAGCTCCGTCGTCCGCGGGCGGAGCGGATTCGCGACCGCTCGTGGATGATCGGGCGGGTTGCCCAATGGGAGAACGGCTTCGCACGCAGCGTGCGCGACACGCTGATGCGGTGGACGCCGGAGTCGGTGGCCCGCTCGGAGCTCGAGAAGGTCGTTCGCGACATGCCCGGTGTTCCCGTGGGGTGAGGCCGTCGATTCTCCGGCGACCTCAGGCCCCACTCCACGAGAGTGGGGACTTGCCCCTCAGCAGCCCAGGTTGCCGCCAGGGCTCACGCCGAGCCGGTTGGCGATGTCCTGATACTTCTGGATGCGGCTCTGCACCTGCCCCGGGTTTCCACCGTTGCACTCCAACGCGCCATTGATGGTGCGGATGGTCTCACCGAAGCCGGCCCCGTTCACCATGGCGCTGTGTGGGGTCATGCTTCCGGCACCCGTCTGGGTGGTCCAGAACCAGAAGGCGGAGCGCCACGAGGCGTTTGCGTCCTGGGCCAGCAGGTCGGGGTTCGTGTGCAGTGGCAGGTTCAGCGCGGTTCCCGCGGCGCAGTAGTTGCCGTTCCAGGACAGCTGGATGGGCCCACGTCCGTAGTACGACTTGCCTGGGACGCAGTTGCACCCCGGCGGGCCCCAGGTGCCACAGTAGGGGCCACGAGCGATCTCCTCGATGTAGACATAGTCCCCGGTCTCGTGCGCCGTGTTGGCGAAGAAGGCCGCCACCTCGCGCTTGCGCGTCTCCAGCGAGCCGGTATTGGCGAAGGCCGGAAAGGTGCTCGCGGCGGCGATGAGGCTGCTGTAGGTGTAGAAAGGGTTCCGGTTCGGGAACATGGCGTTGAACGTGGATTCGCTCAGGATGGCCGCCAGCCCCGTGCCGCCGCCTCCATCGACACGGTCGAACGTCCAGCGCTGGTTCGTTCGCTGCTCATAGGGGTATTGCACCAACTCCGTGCCGTTGGCCGTATTGCCCCAGTACACGTCGATGGCCATGTCCGTGTGGCGGGCGCGGATGCTGAACTCACTGCCCACTTCCTTCACGAAGCGGAACTGCTGGTTCGTTCCACCTCCGTAGCTCCATTGATGGACGAGCGCGTTCGCCGCGACGCTGGCCTCCTTGATGTCGAGCCCCTTGTTGCTGTTCACGTTGATGATGCTGAAGTAGCCGCCGGACGTCGGCGTGACGACGAATCGCTGTGCATTGGTCCCGTTGCAATCCCATTGCTGCACCTTGGCGCCGTCCGCCGTGCTCGAGGAGTCGACGTCGATACATTTGTTGGTCATCACCGAACGGATGACGTAGGTGCCCGCGGTGATGGTGTCGACGATGGCGGCGCTCTCCACCTGGGCCACCGGCTCGAGGTCCGCGGGTGCTGGCTCGGCGCGCTCACAGCCTCCCAGCGCGCTCAGCCCTCCACAGATTCCCAGCAACGCCAGACTGCGTGAAACAAACTTGCCAGACATGAGGGTGCTCCTTGTGGTCGACGGTTTCTCGGGCGCTCCACGCCAGGGGCATGCGGAGGCGCTGGCTCCGGGCGGCCGGGCCACAAACATCATGCGCAAAGCGGTAAAACGAGATTAACCTTATAGGCCTGTCGGGCTGGGAGCGTTGACCGCCAGACGCGCTGTGGCGTCGTAGGTCGACTGATGAGCAATGCACATGCCCTGGGGTCGCAAGCCACTTCGTGAGCGTTCACCGCTTCCTGCGGCAGCCTTGAGATGAGGCCTCGATGACCCGTGACGTCGGGGACGTGGTTCGTGTCGCTCACGGGAGCGGCGATATCGCGGCCTGTTGCTCACCGGAGGCGTGCTCGCCGCGCAGACGGTGACGGCGCTCACCAACGGTGTGCCCCTGCCCAACCTCGTCATCAAGCCGGGTCAGCCCCATGTCTTCACGCTGGAGGTGCCTGCGGGTGAGACGGAGCAGCTCTTCGAGGTGTCCGCGCCCGCGGCGGGTACCATGACGCCCTCGGGAGCCTCTCGCGACCTGGCGATGTTCGTGGAATCGCTGTAGCGCGCTTTGCCACACGCGGCTGGTCGCGATATGCGCGGCGCCCCCCTGCCGTTCCCAGCCCGAGAGATACGCCGAGCCCCTTCGCGCTCGGGACAGGGGACCACGATGCGCCGGTACGGACTGCTTTTCGGGTTGATGTTCACGGGCTGCGCGACGTTGACCCGTCCGCTCGGTGCGAACATCAACCCGGAGACGGGGGAGTTCGAGACCCCCGTCGCGGAGACGGTGTACCTGGCGCCCGCCGAGGACGCGATGATGACGGCCCGGCGCATCCTGGAGTCGGAGCGCTACGACGTGCTGGAGAAGGAGGGCGGGCTGGAGATGTTCACCTCCGCGCACGAGCCCGGCAGGAACACCAAGAAGCTGCGCACCCTCGAGCGCTACTACGTCAAGGGTGAGCGGCTGGGTCCTCGCCAGACGCTCGTCCGCGTCTTCCGGCTCCGCTACAACGAGATGGACAACGTCGTCGAGGTGGGCCCGCGCGCGTGGGACTCGATGAACAGCGAGATCCTCGCCGACCAGGGTCCGAACCCCCTGGACGCACGGATGGAGGCCTACGGGTCCGCACCGGGTGGACAGGGCGCTGCCCGACCGGTCCCGCTCAAGGACCCGTTCCCGAGCGCGCCGGGCATGGAGCGCTTCCGGATGGTGCAGGGCGTGCGAGACCTGGGCATCGAGCGACAGCTGCTCGAGCGGATGGAGATGGTGCCCGCGCTGGAGCTGGTCGATGGCAACGCGCCCGTGTCCGTGCGCTCGGTGCAGATGGAGGGCTGGGGCGCGAATGACGGCCCGGGCACGGCGGAGTGCGGCGCGCCCGTGGACGGCGCGAGCCCCTTGCTGGCCGCGGGCCAGGTGTTGTTCATCGCGGACCCGCTGGGCGCTCAGGAGGTGCCGTCCATGGCCTTGCGGATGCTGTGCGAGGCCACGTCGAAGGGGCTGCCGGTGACGCTGGGGCTGACGGTGCCCGCCTCCGAGCAGCCGTTGCTGGAGCGCTATCTCGCCAGCGAGGGCAAGCCCGAGGACGCGCAGGCGCTGCTCTTGGAGAGCACCTTCTGGCGCCGCGTGTACCAGGATGGTCGCAGCAGCCGCGCCATGCTCTGGCTCGTGGAGCAGGTGCGCCGCCTGCGCGTCTCCGGCAAGGACGTGGCCCTGGCCGCCATCGACGGCGAGAAGGTGAAGGGCAACGCGCGCGAGGCCCGGATGGCCAGCAACCTGCTCGCCGTCCACGCCGGACGCGCCCAGGCCTGGACGCTGGTGCTCACCGGCAGCGTGCATGCGCGCACCGCCAGGGTGGGCTGGGACAGTGACTTCGAGCCGTTCGGCGCGCGCGTGGCCAAGGCGCTGCCGTCGTCCGTCCGCGCCCTGGACGTCGGCTTCAAGCGCGGCACCCAGTACGCCTGCCGCTACAGCGTCTGGGACGACGTGGAGTGCAACGTCTTCGGCATCAGCCCGACGAACGAGGCGCTGCAGTTCTCCACGGTGAGCCCGGGCGTGCGGCTCTTCGACGCCGCCAGACCGGACGGCTTCCACGGGCGGCTCTTTCTGGGCGTGCTGAACGCCTCGCCTCCCGCGTTGCTGGCGCAGAGCCAGGTGCGTTGAGCCTTCCGACTATGGCCCCCGAGGCCTCCCGGCGCGGTGTTGCTCGAGGCGTCGGCCGATTCCCTCCAGCATGAAGTCGAGGCTGTTCTGGAACTCCGCCTCGACATCCAGGGTCCGCATGCGCGCCAGTGTCTGCGACACACCTGGATGGTCCTGGGCGGGGAGCGCGAGGGCGGCGGTGTGGAAGCGCTGGAGGGGAAGGGGCGCGTCCTTCCTCCTCGCGGCCCACGGCTCCTGGCGACGGATGGTGCCCGCGAGCCAGGAGAAGAACGTGGTGTTCAAATCCCCCGCCTCGCGCCACGGCATTCCCGCCTCGTGCAGCTTCGTGACGGTCCTGTCCAGGACGACCAGCGCCCCGTGCACCGCGGGTCCTTCCTCCAGGAGGAAGTCCATCACCCCTCGATGCTCCAGTCCCAGCCCGCGCACCCGCATGGCCACTTCCCGCAGCCAGTCGAGCGGCGCGAGGCGGTCGTCAGGGAGCGCGAGCTGCTCGAAGATGTGCTCCACCACGCGGCCCACCAGCGCCTCGCGGTCTCCGACGTGGTGATGGAAGGCCATGGGCGTCGCGCCGAGCCGCTCCGCCAGCGCGCGCATCGAGAGGTTCCGCAGCCCGTTTTCACGCACGACCTTCACGGCCGTCTCGATGACGAGCGGACTGGACAGCCGAGGTGGCCGTCCCCTCGGCCTGGGTGTCTTCACTTCGCTCGGACCGGCCATCCCCTCACCTCGGGTCCCGTGAGAGACACACGGCGACGCGCGCGAACGTAGTCGGCGCCACGCGTCGCGCAACTGGCCTTCGGGACGTTGCGCGTGTGCCTGCTGCTTCCCACCCTCCGCGCGGCCGGCTCGTCGAAACCTCTTCGACGTCAGACCGAGGAGGCCGACATGGCGCAGGACGGTGTGAACGGCTCGACACCAGGGCTGCCGCGCAGGGCACTGTTGCAGGGGCTCGGTGCCGCGGGCGTCGGGGTGGCCGTGACAGGAGGGGGGAGCTCGACGGCCCAGGCCGCCGTGCCTCCGCAGGTCGCTCGTGGAGCCACGGCCGCCGCGACGGCATCGACCTGCGGCGAAATCACCCCGGAAGGTGTGACCCGCGCGCTGGCCGTGCTCGAGGACATCATCAAGAAGGACAAGGCGGCCACCACCGTCCCGGGCATCGCGGTCGCCGTGGTGTACGACGGCGCGGTCCGCTACCTGAAGGGAATCGGGGAGCGGCAGGCCGGAGTCGCGGGCGACGTCGACCCGGACACCGTCTTCCAGCTGGCCTCCGTCTCCAAGCCCTTGAGCTCCACGGTGATCGCCGCCGCCCTGACGCGGCAGCTGTCCAAGGGGCAGGGCTGGAACGACACGCTCCAGTCGCTGCGCCCCGGCTTCACCCTGGCGGACCCGTGGGTGGGCCAGCACGTCACCGTCGCGGACATGTTCGCGCATCGCAGCGGCCTGCCGGACCATGCGGGGGACCTGCTCGAGGACCTCGGCTACCCCGGCGAGCAGATCGTCTCGAAGCTCGCGCTGTATCCCCTGTCACGCTTCCGCGACTCGTACGCCTATACCAACTACGGACTGACGGCCGGCGCGGTGGCGTTCGCGGCGTCCACGGGGCGCTCGTGGGGAGACCTGGCGCGCGAGGTGCTCTTCGCGCCCCTGGGGATGAGCAGCGCGAACTATTCCTTCGCGGAGCTCCAGGCGAGCAAGAACCGCGCGGCGCTGCACACGCTGGTGAATGGCCGGTGGACGCCGGACCTGGGCGCGAACAATGACGGGCAGGCGCCCGCGGGCGGCGCGAACGCCTCGGTGCGAGACCTGGCCCGCTGGCTGACGATGCTGCTCGCGGGCGGCAGTGTCCCGGGCCTCCAGGGGCCGCTGGTGGACACGGCGGGGCTGCAGACCCTCTGGCGCCCGCAGAGCGTCACGCATGGGCCCGAGGAACTCGGAGGTCGCAGCGGCTTCTACGGCCTGGGGTGGAACGTCGACTACGAGAACACCGGGGAGCTGCGGTTGAGCCACTCGGGGGCCTTCGGGCGTGGCGCCGCGACGAGCATCCTCCTGTTCCCCTCGAAGAAGCTGGGCATCGCCGTGCTGACCAACGCGGACCCCCGGGGCCTGCCGGAGGCCATCGCCGCCGAGTTCGTCGACATCGTCCGCTACAACGCCTCGACGCGGAACTGGCTGGCCTACCTGGGGCCCCTCGTGGCCGAGCCGGTCACCGAGGACCAGACGAAGTACTCGCGGCCCGCGGTGAATCCGACGCCGCCGCGAAGCCTGGGCGCCTACGTCGGCACCTATCCGAACCGCGTCTACGGCGACCTCACCGTGTCGCTCCAGCAGGGCATGCTGTCCTTCACCGTCGGGCCCGCGGGCAAGCGCTTCCCGCTCATGCACTACAGCGGCGACGAGTTCTTCTTCCAGACCACGGGGGAGAACGCCTCCGGGTTCTCCGGCGCCATCTTCACCTTCTCGCGCAACCGGGCCACGTCGCTGACCATCAACGCGTGGAATCGCGACAAGCTGGGCGTGTTCTCCCGCCGCCCGTCGTGACGCGGGGAGCGGGGGCCGGCGGGCGGGCCCGTTGGCTGCACGCCGGTGCCCGTTG
This sequence comes from Myxococcus guangdongensis, assembly GCF_024198255.1. Classification (NCBI taxonomy): domain Bacteria; kingdom Pseudomonadati; phylum Myxococcota; class Myxococcia; order Myxococcales; family Myxococcaceae; genus Myxococcus; species Myxococcus guangdongensis. Next base: position 296,113 of record NZ_JAJVKW010000013.1, on the reverse strand, counting down.
GCTGCACCCGTTCGGAGGCGGCCGGGTTCGGGCGTAGACTCCGACGCCGCGTGGAATCCACCTCTCGTGTCGCGAGCCCCCTGCTGTCGTCCCCCGCCGCGACGCTCGGGGCGTCGGCTCCATCCGCGCTGCTCCCGCTGGCGCACCGGCTGCCGGTGTTGATGCTCGTCTACGCGGTGCCGGGCGTCATCACCGCGCTCCACACCTGGGTCTACGCGCAGGCCAAGGACCCCACCTATTCCTTCACCCGGGCGCTGCTGGTGCAACTGCCGCCCTGGCAGTACTGGGCCTTCGCCACCCCGGTGGTGCTGGGGCTCGGGCGGCGCTTCCGCCTGGAGCGCGGCGTCTGGCCCCGGGCGCTCGCGGTCCATGTCGCGGCCCTCGCCGCGCTCATGGTCCCGTACGTGACGCTCATCTACTTCGTGTCGCGGACCGCGGGGGAGAAGTGGCTCGCGGAGACGTCGCTCGGACAGATGCTGCCGTTGATGATGGCCAAGCACGTCATCACGTCCCTGCTCATCTACGGCACGCTGGTGGCCATCGGCTATGCCGTGGAGTACCACCACCGCTATCGCGAGGGAGCGCTGGCCCAGTCCCAGCTCGAGACGCGGCTGGCCCACGCGCAGCTCGACGTCCTGCGCGCCCAGCTCCATCCGCACTTCCTCTTCAACACGCTCAACGCCCTCTCCGTCCTCGTGCGCAAGCAGGACACCGCGGGCTCCATCCGCATGCTCACCGGCGTCAGCGAGCTGCTGCGCATGACGCTCAACTCCACCGGGCGGCAGTGGGTCCCCCTGCACGAGGACCTGGACTTCCTGGAGCGCTACCTGGACATCGAGCAGACCCGCTTCCAGGACCGGCTCCAGGTGGTGCGCGCCATCGACCCCACCACGCTCGGCGCGCTCGTGCCCAGCCTCATCCTCCAGCCGCTGGTGGAGAACGCCATCAAGCACGGGCTCGCCGTCCGCTCGGGCTCGGGATGCGTGGAGCTGCGCGCCGCTCGCGAGGGGACGCGGCTGGTGTTGGAGGTGCTCGATGACGGTCCCGGGCTGGCCCCGGGCTGGGAGCGTCAGGACGGCGGCATCGGGGTCGCCAACGTGCGGGCCCGGCTCCACCAGCTCTACGCGGACCGACACGTCTTCTCGCTGGAGAACCGCCCCGAGGGCGGCGTGCGGGCCCGGCTGGAGTTGCCCTTCCAGTCCGCTGCGTCCGAGGCGCTCAGGGCATGAACGCGGCCGCCGCCATCCGCGCGCTCGTCGTGGATGACGAGCCCCTGGCCCGCGAGGGGCTGCGCCTGCTGCTGGCCTCGGACCCCGAGGTCACCGTGGTGGGGGAGGCCGGCAACGGGCCGGACGCCGTGCGCCTCATCCGCGAGCAGCGCCCGGACCTCGTGCTGCTCGACGTGCAGATGCCGGAGCTCAATGGGTTCGAGGTGCTCGCCCGGCTCGCCCCGGGTGAGGTGCCCGCGGTCATCTTCGTCACCGCGTATGACCGCTACGCGCTGCGCGCCTTCGACATCCACGCGCTCGACTATCTGCTCAAGCCGTTCCGCGATGAGCGCTTCCACGACGCCGTCGGCCGCGCCAAGGCACACCTGCGCATGGCGCGCATGTCCGACTTGAGCCACCGGTTGTTGTCCGTGCTCTCCACGTATGGAGAGCGTGAGGTCACGCCGCCTCCCGCTCCGGTGCCTGTCACTGCCTCGGAGCCCTGGGTGCGCAGGCTCGCCATCCGAGACACGGGGCGCGTGGTGTTCCTCGACGTGGACGAAATCGAGTACCTGGAGGCCGCGGACTACTACGTGCAGATTCACGCGGGCGGCAAGTCCCACCTCCACCGCGAGACGCTGCAGAGCCTGGAGGCGCGGCTGGACCCGGAGCGCTTCATGCGCATCCACCGCTCCATCATCGTCAACTCACGCCGCATCCGTGAGCTGCGCAGCGAGGGGCGACGGGACCTGGTCGTGGTGCTCGCGGGCGGCGCCGAGCTGCGCGTGGCACGAAGCCACCGCGAGAAGCTCCAGCACCTGCGCTGAGCCCGCGCGCGCTCTCTCGAGCCACGGTGCGCGACGGCGCCCGGGCCATTCGCCGCGGGATGGAGCCAGCTCGCCGCGAGCCCGGACCCATCGGCTGAACACTCCACCGGCGTGTCGTCCGCGAGGGCAGGGTGTCTCCCGTTCCCCCGCGCCACGAGGACCCCTCATGCTCGCCCCAACCCGCCATGCGCCCGCACGACTCGCCGCCCTGCTCCTGAGCACCTGGCTCACCACGACACCCGCGTGGGCCGCGCCGGACGCGTCGTACCCGCTCCCGTCCATCTCCTCGCGTCATGAGTCGAGCATCGAGAAGGGCCGCGCCTTCGCGCGCGAACTCCTCGCGAGCAAGCACCTGCCGGGGCTCTCCGTGGCCGTCGCGCAGCGCGGACAGGTCCTCTGGTCCGAGGGCTTCGGCTACGCGGACCTGGAGCAACACGTCCCCGTGACACCCCTCACGCGCTTTCGCGTGGGGAGCATCTCCAAGGTCTTCACCGCCGCCGCCGTCGCGCGTCTGGTGGAGGAGGGACGCCTGGAACTCGATGCCCCCATCCAGAAGTACGTGCCGTCCTTCCCCCAGAAGCCGTGGCCCGTGACGACGCGCCAGCTCACCGGCCACGTGGCGGGCGTGCGTCACTACGTGGACAAGGACGAGGTCATCTTCCAACAGGCGAAGCACTTCGACAGCGTCGCCCGCGCCTTGGAACTCTTCCAGTCGGACCCGCTCCTGTTCGAGCCGGGCACGCGCTACGCGTACTCCAGCTACGGCTGGAACCTGGTGAGCGCCGTCATCGAGGGCGCCTCCCGCGAGGAGTTCCTGCGCCAGCTGCACCGCTCCGTCCTGGAGCCGCTGGGCCTGCGTCACACGAGCGCGGACCATCCGCATCGGCTGATTCCGGACCGCACGCGCTTCTATGCGCCGGGCCCCTCGGGGACCCACGTGCACGCGGCCCACGTGGACAACAGCTACAAGTGGGCCGGAGGCGGTCTGCTCTCCACCGCCGAGGACCTGGTGCTCTTCGGCTCCGCGCACCTGCAGCCCGGCTTCCTGCGCAAGGACACCCTGGCGCTCCTCTTCACGTCGCAGAAGCTCCAGTCCGGCAAGGAGACGGGCGTGGGCATCGGCTGGCGAATCGGCGTCACCGCCACGGGACGACGCTTCTTCCACCACCGAGGTGCCATCGAGGGCGGACGCGGCCTGCTGCTGCTCTTCCCGGACTCGCAGCTCGTCGTCGCGCTGCTGACCAACATGTACGCCGACGTCGTCGAGGAGCACGCCGCCCAGCTCGCCGAGCTGTTCCTCGCCGAGCCGCCGCCCGCCGCGCGGTGAGTCACCGTCTCCCAGTGCTCCCCTTGACGTTCTAGGGGAGCGGCGGTATCTACCCCTAGACATTCTAGGGGACACGATGCAGACCGAGCTGCTGCAGGGCACGTTGGACATGCTCATCCTCAAGACGCTGACCGGCGGGCCGATGCACGGCTACGCGGTGGCGAGCTGGCTCCAGCGCACGACGGACGACGCGCTGCGGGTGGAGGAGGGCTCGCTGTACCCGGCGCTGCACCGCATGACGAAGCGGGGCTGGGTGAAGGCGGACTGGGGCGTGTCCGAGAACAACCGCCGCGCGAAGTTCTACACGCTGACGGCGGAGGGGCGCAGGCAGCTCGCGCAGGAGGCCTCCTCCTGGGCGCGGATGACCGAGGCCGTGTCGAAGGTGCTCCAGGCGCGGCCCGCGCTGCAGGGCGCCTGAGGAAAGGACCGCCTCCCATGCGCTGGATGAAGGACCGCTATCACGCCCTGCGCGCGCTCGTGCGGCGCGGGCAGCTCGAGGACGACGTGGCGGAGGAGCTGGAGTTCCACCTCGCCATGCGCACCGAGGAGTACGTGGCCCAGGGAATGACACCCGAGGCGGCGCGCGCGGAGGCGCTGGCGCGCTTCGGCGACGTGAAGGCCTACCGCGAGGAGACCCACGTGATTGACGAGCGCATGGCACGCGAGAAGCGCCGCACGGAGCTCTGGGACATGGTGACGCGCGAGACGCGGCAGGCGCTGCGCTCCTTGTCGCGCAGCCCGTCCTTCGCGGTGATGGCGGTGCTCACCCTCGCGCTCGGGTTGGGGGCGACGACGGCGCTGTTCTCGGTGGTGGACGCGGTGGTGCTGCGCCCGTTGCCGTACGCGGACCCGGAGCGGCTGGTCTGGCTCGACAGCCCGGTGCCGAAGCTCGCGCCGGAGGCGCGGTGGGATTTGTCCGAGGCGGGCTACCACCACTTCCAGCGGGAGGCCCACGGCTTCGCGTCCCTGGGCGCGCTCGACACGTCGAATGTCAGCCTCGCGGCCGAGGAGGGCGCGCTGCGCGTGGACGTGGCGCTGGTGTCGGCCAGTCTGATGGACGTGCTGCGCGCCCGTCCCGCGCTCGGCCGCCTCATCACCCCGGACGTGGATGCTCCCGGCGCGCCGCGCACGGTGGTGCTCGGCTACGACTTCTGGGTGCGGCAGTACGGCGCGGACCCGAAGGTGCTGGGCACGTCGATCCGCCTGGATGACGAACCCACGGAGGTCATCGGCGTCATGGCGCCGGGCTTCCATCTCCCGGACGACACCGTGGACCTCTGGCGGCCGCTGCAGCTGGACCCGGCGAGCCCGCCGGCCAACTCGCACTGGGTCCGGGCCGCGGGCCGGCTGAAGGACGGCGTCACGCTGGAGCAGGCGCAGGCGGAGCTCTCCATGCTGACCACGCGCCTGCCGGAGCTGTTCCCCGGCGCGTACTCCGACAGCTTCATGCGGGACACGGGCTTCACCACCCGCGTGTCGCCGCTGTCCCGGCACGTGGTGGGGGACGCGGACCGCGTGCTGTGGATTCTGCTCGGCTCGGTGGCGCTGGTGCTGCTCATCGCGTGCGCCAACGTCGCCAACCTCTTCCTCGTGCGCTCCGAGGCGCGCTCGCGGGAGCTGGCGGTGCGCTCCGCGCTGGGCGCCGGGCGCTGGGACCTGGCGTGGCATTCGCTCACGGAGAGCCTGCTGCTCTGCGGCGTCGCCGCCGGGCTGGGGCTGCTGCTCGCGCAGGGGGCGCTGAGCCTGCTGGTGTCGATGGAGCCCTCGGGGCTGCCTCGCCTGCGGGAGATTGGCCTGGACTGGCGTGGCGTGCTGTTCGCCGGAGGGCTGGCGCTGCTGGCGGGGAGCGTCTTCGGGCTCTTCCCGCTGCTCGGGGGCGAGAAGGCGCTGGCGCGGCTGCGCGAGTCGGGGCGGGGGCTGACATCCTCGCGCCGCGGCAACCTGGTGCGCGGAGGGATGGTGGTGGGGCAGGTGGGGCTGGCGGTGGTGCTGCTGGCCGCCGCGGGGTTGATGCTGCGCAGCTACTGGACGCTGCACCGGGTGGACCCGGGGCTGGATTCTCGCGACGTGCTCACGTTCGACATCGTGCTGCCGCGCACGCGCTACACGGGCTACGACGAGGTGAACCGCTTCTACGGCGAGCTGCTGTCGCGCATCGAAGCGCTGCCCGGGGTGAAGAGCGCCAGCCTGTCCACGCACCTGCCGCTGCGCAGCTTCGGCGGCTGCGCGGGCATGGCCGTCGAGGGCCTGGCCCTGGAGCGCTCCAAGATGCCCTGTGTCACCGCGCCCGGCGTGGCGCCCGGCTACTTCAAGGCGCTGGGCATCCCGCTCGTGCAGGGGCGCGAGCTGACGTGGGATGACCTGGAGCAGAGGTCGGAGGGCGTGGTGGTGACGAAGGCACTCGCCGACCGGCTCTGGCCGGGGCAGGACCCGCTGGGCAAGGGCATCCGGGGTAACGGCTTCGGCCCGCCGTTCTACAAGGTCGTCGGCGTGACGGGGCCTCTGAGGGCCCACGGGTTGGACAAGGCGCCCTCGGAGGCGGTGTTCTTCCCGCTCGCGCCGGCCGCGGACCTGCCGCTGTGGGGACCGCGCCGCTCGCCCGCCGTGGTGGTGCGCATGGCCACCTCCCGTCCGGAGTCGCTCACGCCCGAAATCCGGCGCATCCTGGCGGAGATGGACGGCACGGTGCCGCTGGCCAACGCGCAGACGATGGACCGCGTGCTGGCGAAGTCGCCGTCGGTGGCGCGGGCGTCCTTCACGCTGTTCCTGCTCGGCATCGCCGGGGGCATGGCGCTGCTCCTGAGCGCGGTGGGGCTCTACGGCGTCATCACCTTCATCGTGGGCCAGCGGCGCGGGGAGATGGGCATCCGTCTGGCATTGGGGGCCCGGGCGACGCAGGTGGCGGGCATGGTGGTGCTCCAGTCGCTGCGCTTCACGGGGCTGGGCATCGCGCTCGGGCTGCTGGGGGCGCTGTTGATGGGGCAGGTGCTGGGCGCGCTGCTCTTCGAGGTGAGCGCGGCGGACCCGCTGGTGCTGGCGGCGGTGTGTGCGCTGCTCGCCGCCCTGGCGGTGCTGGCGAGCTTCGGGCCCGCGCGCCGTGCAGCGCGCGTGGACCCGGCCGAGGTGCTGCGCTCGGAGTAGCGTCGCGCTACTTCACCTCGATGAACGCCACGGGCGTGCCACCGTTGGACCAGGACAGCGCCTGGTCACAGGTGAAGGCCCACTGAGGCGCGGCCCAGACGGGATAGAGGCCCGGCTGGGTGGGCGCGATCAGCGAGAAGGTGGTGTTCGTGGCGCTCGTCGGGCCGATGCCATTGTAGATGCACGTCTTGGAGCCCTGGTCGATGCCGAAGACCAGCTGGGACCAGCAGCTGGGGCACCCGCCCCCCGCCGGGTCGAGCTTGTAGTCGGTGGTGATGTTGACGCGCGCCCCGGGGAAGACGTTGATCTTGTGCGAGCTGTTCCCGTTCAGCCGGAGGTTGCTGATGGTGCCCCAGCTCCAGTCCCACGGGTCGACATAAACACCGATGAGCCCGAAGGCCGGTCCGCTCCCGACCGACGCGAGCGCCGCGGCGCAGTCCGGTGCGCGCGTGTAGTTGCCGTGCACCGGGTGGACGCCGGGTTCCTTGGGGGCGATGAGCTTGATGTCCGCGTGGCTCTGCACGGGGCCGACGCCATCGTACGCGCACGCGCCGGTGCCACCCGGCACACCGAACACGAGCTGGTTGTTGCATCCGATGCACGCGTCCGGTCCCACGAAATAATCCGTGGACAGGGTGAAGGGCTGCTCCCTCCCCACCGCGACCGTCCGATGCCCCGACCCCAGGGACACGTCCGTCACGTTCGCGAACGGGGGCCAGTCGAAGGAGGTGATGGGGGGGATGACCACGGCGCTCGCCGACTCACCCAGCGTGGCCTCCGACTCCATTCCAGGCGGCGGTGCCGCCTCGCAGCCCACGAGCCCCAACCCCACCACGAGACTCCAGCTCCACAGCCTCGACGTCTTCAAGGACATACGTCCTCCGGGATGTGGTGCTTCGTCGCCGGGGCCTGTTCCCCGTGCGCGAGCAACACGCCTGGATGACGCGGGCCTGGATTGTTTGTGATTTCCCGCCGCCTGACGTGTCAGCCCTGGCATTGACACGTCAGCGCCCGTGGGTGACGCGTCAGACGGCGGATGATGTGCGAATCGTGATTGGGGAGGGGCGCTCTGTCCTGATGTCCTTGTGTCTGGAGAGGGTTCCTGTATGGGAATGCATCCCCATAGGAGCGTCATGCGTCGAGATCCGCGTTGGAAGGCCCGTTCCCCCGGTCGTCTGGTTTCACGTCCCGTCATGGGCGCCGCGGCGCTCTTGCTGCTGGTCTCCTGCGCGACGACCGGGCGCCCCCACCCGAGTGACGCGGCCGCCGTGTCCACCGTGTTCCTCGGGAAGGTGCTCACCCTGGATGAGCAGGGGACGGTGGCCCAGGCCGTCTCGGTGGATGCGCGGGGCCGCATCCTGAAGGTGGGGTCCGAGCAGGACGTGATGGCGGGGCTCGGTGATGGGGTGGCGACCGTGCGCCTGACACCCGAGCAGGTCCTGCTGCCGGGGTTCATCGACCCGCACATGCACTTCCTGCCGACGCTGATTCAGAGCGTGCTGGGCACGCACAACCTGGCCCCCTGCCTGCCGCCACCGTACGGACAGCCCGCGGCGGACTGCGCCACCCGCGCGGACCTCCTGGGCGCGCTGTCATCGATGAAGCTGGGCGCCCAGGTGCCCGGGGACAGCAAGGAGTTCGTCCTGGGCATGAACCTGGACCCGTCGCGGCAGCAGTTCGTCAAGGGCGGCTGTGGCGTGAGCGGTGAGGTGCCCTTCACGAAGCAGCCGAAGCTCTATCTCGACGCGTGTGTGAGCAAGGACCGCCCCGTGCTCGTCCTGGACCAGTCTGGCCACCTGGCGTACGTGAACGACAAGGCCATCGAGGTGGTCTGCAAGGGCGTGAAGGACTGTGCTCCGCCCGCCTCGGTCGCGGCCGGCGGTGGCGCGTGGGACAGGGACGCGAACGGCTATACGGGGCTGCTCAAGGAGGCCGCTGGCTATGCGCCCTTCATGGCCGCCATGCAGAAGAGCCTGCCCCTGGGCCTGGTGTACACGGACCCCGCGCAGCTGCTCTCCGGCTTCGAGCAGGAACTCGCGCAGGGCATCCAGGCGCTGCGCGCGGCCGGACTCACGACCCTCGCGGACGGAGGGCTCTCGAGCGTCGCGCAGCTCCAGGCCGTCAAGCACGTCGCGGAGCGGGAGGGCTTCCCGCTGCGCATCACCGGCGTGGTGACGCATGACGTGGCCACCGCCAAGGCCCTCCAGCCGACGGGCCCCGCGTGCGACCCGACGAAGGACGCCGGCTGCGCGTTGCCCAGGTGGCTGGGCGCCGGTGGCATCAAGCTCTGGGTGGACGGCTCCACGCAGGGCTGCACCGCGTGGCTCCAGAAGCCCTACCACTACGAGAACCACGGGCACTGCGCGGGAGAGGGCGAGGGCCGGGCGGACTTCGACAGCGTCAAGGCCATCACCGACAGCCTGCGTCCGCTCTGGAGCACGTCGTCCTGGCGGTTCCAGCTCCATGCCAACGGAAACCTCGCCAACGCGTGGGCGCTCGACGCCTTCAGCCAGCTGCAGCAGGAGAAGGTCAACCCGCACCGGGTGCTGTTCATCCACAACACGGTGGGCGAGGAGCGGCTCTCCCGGGACATCGGCCTGTTGCGCCAGGGCACCCTGAAGACAGCGGACGGCAAGACGGTGCCCGCGCTCGACGCGCACGTGACGCACCTCATCGGCCACGTGGCGTACTGGGGCGCGGTGTTCGAGGACATCCTCGGCGAGGCGACGGCGAGGAACATCGACCCGACGGGGTTCGACCTCCGCTTCGGCGTTCCGTTCTCATTCCACAGCGACTCCATGGTGACGCCGGCGCGTCCGCTCTGGTTCGTCGCCCAGGCCGTCAGCCGTCGCACCTGGGCCTATCCGGACTTCCAGAAGAGCAAGGTGCTCGGCGCGGAGCACCGGGTGAGCGTCGCGCAGGCGCTGCGCGCCGTCACGGTGGAGCCGGCGCGCCAGCACGAACTCGATGGATGGCTGGGGACCATCGAGCCGGGCAAGGTGGCGGACTTCGTCGTGCTGGGCTCCAACCCCCTCGACTTCGACCAGGACCCGTCGAAGGACCCGCTGGACATCAGCAGGATTCCGGTGATTCAGACCTACCTCAACGGAAAGCCCACCGCGCCGAGCCCCTGAGTCATCCGTCCTTGCGTGGCCCGCGCTCGTTCTCGCGCGGGCCGCGCCTCAGAGGCGATAGCCGCCCGTGACTTCGATGCGCTGACCGGTGACCCAGGCCGTCTCCGGCCCGAGCAGCATGGCGATGACCCCCGCGACGTCCTCGGGCTGTCCCAGGCGCCCCATGGGCGTCTGCTCGATGACGGTCTTCTGGAGCGTGGGGTCCTTCATCACGCCTCCGCCGAAGTCCGTGACGATGCCGCCCGGCGCGACGACGTTCACCGCGATGCGCCGCGCGCCCAGCTCGACGGCGAGCGTGCGGGTGAGCACCTCGAGGGCGCCCTTGGCCGCCGAGTAGACCGAGAGCCCCGGGAGGGCATAGCGGGCCAGCCCCGTGGACACGTTGACGATGCGACCGCCGTCGGCGAGCAGGGGCAGCAGCTTCTGCGTCAGGAAGAAGGGCCCCTTGAAGTGCACGGCGAGCAGCTCGTCGAACACGGCCTCGCTCGTCTCGACGAAGGGCGCGTAGCCACCGACGCCCGCGTTGTTGACCAGGGCGTCGAAGCGCTCGCGGCCCCACGTCTGCTTCAGGGCCTCGCGCACCTGGGACACGAAGGTGTCGAACGTGTCCGTCTGGCCGACGTCCAGCCGCAGGGCGACGGCCTTGCGCCCCCGGGCCCGGAGGGCCTGGACGACCTCGTCCGCCTCCTTGGTTCCCGAGCGGTACGTGACGATGACATCGCTTCCTCGCTCGGCGAGCGCCAGCGCGGCGCTCCGGCCCAGGCCTCGGCTGGCGCCGGTGATGAGGGCGATGGGGACCTGCTTCGTGGCTTCGGACATGGGCGTATTCCTCTCTTGCCGGGTGACTGCTGGCCTGAGTTGTAAATACGCCCCGCCCCGGGAACTATAGACCTTTTCCCCCTCTACGGACGTCTTCGTTCCCAGGGAACCTGGAGGTAACCATGCCCATCGTGAAGGAGCTCCCGCTGGTGCCCGCGGAGCGCGCGCTGAAGGTGATTGGAGGGCGCTGGAAGATCTTCGTCCTGTACTACCTCTTCGAGGGACCCAAGCGGCTGTCGGAGCTGCGGCGGGTGATTGCCGGCGTGAGCCAGAAGGTGCTGGTGCAGCAGCTGCGCGAGATGGAGCTGCACGGCGTCGTCGAACGCGAGGTGTTCGCGGAGGTTCCGCCGCGCGTCGTGTACACCGCCACCGCGATGGGGCTCAGCCTGCGCCCCATCGTGGGAGCGCTGTGTGATTGGGGCAAGCGCCACGCCACCGAGCTGCGCGCCCTCGATGAGCCGGTGGCGCCCGAGGTCCGCAAGCCCCGCTCCGTCCGTCCGAGCGCGCTCGCGGCCTCCAAGTCCAGTCAACCCGGGCGTCAGTAGTAGTCGCGCAGGGTGAGCTTGCGCTGCTCTCCACCCTTCACCGTGAGGACCACCGTCTGGCCGCCGGCGCGATACCGCCAGCTCGTCCGCGCCTGGTTCGACGCGTCGGGGCCGAGCGGCTTGCCGTCGATGGCGACAATCTCCTCGCCCACCTTCCAGCCCGCGGCCTCGGCGGGGCTCCCGGGCGCCACCAGCTGCACCGCGAGCCGGCCCTCCGAGGAGGGGAGCACGAGCAGGCCGGAGCGGTCCTTGCGGAAGGGCTGGCGAAGCGCCCGGGCATCGGGGACGAGCATCAACGTGTCCATCTGGTAGTCGGTGAGCATCCGGAAGCGCGCGAGGACGCCGAGGCCCAGGTTGCCGAGCAGCCGGTCCGACGTGGAGATGCTGTTGCCGGCGTCGTCGAACACCGTGGGCACGTTCTCCAGCGTGACGCCCGCAAGCTCGATGCGCTTCAACGTCGCCACGTCCCGCTCCCTGAGGCCTCCCACGGCGCCGGACAGCGTCTTGGAGCTGGGCCGGCCCTCCAGCAACCGGGCCTGCTCCCAGTACGCGGGGAAGAGCGAGAGCGCGCCGCCGTTGCCCACGTCGAACAACACGGGGATGGCGGGCCGCCCCTCGATGGAGAGCTGCACCGCGCGCTGACCACCCGCCGACTCCACCAGCGGCAGCCGCACCGCCTTCGCGGGCGGCTTGAAGTGGGCGCGGTCATGGAAGGCGACGCGGCGGTTCGGGAAGTCCACGTCCACCACGAGCTGATGGAAGGCCTCCTTGCCCAGGATGACGGGCAGCGGGTGTCCCAGCATCCGCGCGACGGGGGCCAGGTCGATGACCGCCACCGTCAGCCCCTTCAACCGCAGATTGCCCATCGCGATGTCCACGCCCGACGCGAACTGCGCCTGCGCCTGTCCACCGCTGCCCACCGCCGCGACCTGCCCCTCCGTCTTCAGCCCCAGCGCGCGCGCATGGGCCGTGTCCACCACGGTCATCTCCGCGCCGCTGTCGAGCAGCACCTGCGTCGGCTTGCCGTTCACCTGGGCCGGGATGAAGACGCGGTTGTCGTCGAAGAACTCGAACGGGATGAAGCCCGTGGTGTGGCGGCCGTTCGCGAAGCTCGCCTTGCGGACGTCCTGGGGACGCTCGAACACGGCGGGAGCGATGGGCCCGTTCAGCTCCAGCGTCTCCACCACCGTGCGCGAGTCGGAGTCCACGTTGTCGGTGAACTCCTCCTCCAGGAAGGGCATGCGCACGCCCTCCACCTGCCGCCAGTCGCCCAGGCGCACGAAGCGCGTGACGTTGTTCTCGCGGATGCGCAGGCCGTGGAGGGCTCCGTCGGCGTCATCGAGGAACAGGTCATACAGGTCCTCGTCGCCGAAGGTGACCCGCACCACCTTCCAGGCGCGGCCATCCCGGGACTCGTCCGCGCGCGGCTCGAGCTTCGCGCCGTCGCCGCCTCGCAGCGCACTCCCGAGCTCCAGCGCCAGCTGGTGCCGTGCATCGCGCGCGTCGGTGGACGAGGCATCCTCCACCTGCCCGCTGGCGTTCAGCTTCCAGCCTCCTTCGGGGGTGAAGGCCATCGAGTGGCGCACCACCCCGAAGTCCTCGTCGTGGCGGACGCGTCCGTCCCGATGACTCCAGGACTCCATCGTCCCCTGGAGCCCGGAGGTCGAGGTCTTCCCGCGGACATGGAGGCTCTCCAGGCGCGTGAAGGCGTCCCCGCCGCGCCACGCGAGGTGCCGCTCGATGAGCGTCCGCGTCGCCTCCGCGGTGGCGGTGAGGGGGAGGAGCACGAGGGCCAACAGGAGCAGGAGGTGTCTCATGGGGTGTTTCCGCGCTGGGGGGTGGAGGGCTGGCCCACGAGCTGTCGCAGGCCGGGCGGGCTCGAGCCGACGAGGGAGAAGGCGCGTGACAGTCGCGCGCGCGCGGCCGGGGGCGCGCTCAGCCGCACCTCCGCGGACAGCCCGCTGTGCTGCAGACAGGAGAGGTAGCCGCTGTCGCTCCAGAGGGCCTGCCGGAGGCCCGCGCCGTCCGGGGTGAGCAGCGCGACCAGGAACTCGCGCGCGTCGACCACGAGCGTGAGCTGGGCGCCCGGCCAGCGCTCGCGCACGAACGCCGCGTTGGAGGACAGCACGCAGTCGAAGGGGACCTTGGGCGTCTCGTCGTAGACGAGCCCCGCGATGGCCACGCTCCGGGCGCTCGCCTCCGTGAGCGCCGGGACGAGCGCGGTGAAGGGCGGTGGGAAGAGGTCGAAGAGCACCTGCTCGGTGGCCGAGGCAATCATCGTCCTCGCGCGCTCCATCACCTGCGCGGTGCTCTTGAGATGGTAGATGCGGTCGTCCTGCGCGGGCGTGTGCAGCTTGCGCAGCGCGCTCGCCGCCTCGCTCCTGCGCGTCTCGAAGCCCCGCTGCAGCGCGGCGAGCACCTCGTCCGGGGGCACGGGACGAAACGAGCGCGGCTCGCCTTCCTCCACCAGCACCGCCCCCTTGTGCTCGAGCGACGACAGCGCCTGGTAGATGCTCGGCGGCGCCTTCCCCAGCGCCTGCGCCAGGCGGTACCCGGTGGCCGGCGCCCCCTTCAGCAACTCGCAGTACACCCGCGCCTCGACCTCGGTGAACCCGAGCGCCACCAGCCCTTCATCCGCGTTCATGGGGCTGTTATTACTCGCGGATAATAATAGTCAAGGCGGTGAAGCGGGGCGGCGCCGCTCGCTCGCCTTCCTGGGGGAGGGCTTTCGCGTCCTGGCGCGCCTGCTTAGAGGGGCCCGAGGGCCGCGCGCGAAGCCGTGCCCCGGACTCCCCGCTGTGCTAATCCGTCCTGGCGGTACGGCGGCATCCCACACCTCCCCGGGAAGACACTTCATGGCTGGCAGCAGTCTGATTGCGCTCATCGACGACATCGCGACCATCCTGGATGACGTCTCCATCCTGACGAAGGTGGCGGCGAAGAAGACGGCAGGCGTGCTCGGAGACGACCTGGCGCTCAACGCCCAGCAGGTGACGGGCGTGAACGCGGACCGCGAGCTGCCGGTGGTGTGGGCGGTGGCGAAGGGCTCACTGGTCAACAAGGCCATCCTGGTGCCCGCGGCGCTGGCCATCAGCGCGCTGGCGCCCTGGCTGGTGACGCCGCTCTTGATGCTGGGCGGCGCCTACCTGTGCTTCGAGGGCTTCGAGAAGATCGCCCACAAGTTCCTGCACGGCGCGGAGGACGAGGCGCACAAGGCGGAGCTGCGCGAGGCGCTGGCGAACCCGGCCGTGGACCTGGTGGCGATGGAGAAGGAGAAGATCAAGGGCGCGGTGCGCACCGACTTCATCCTCTCCGCCGAAATCATCGCGATTACGTTGGGCACCGTGGCCGCGGCGACCTTCGCCACCCGCGTCTCGGTGCTGGTGGGCATCGCCGTCATCATGACGTTGGGCGTGTACGGGCTGGTGGCCGGCATCGTGAAGCTGGACGACGTGGGGCTCTACCTCAGCCGTCAGGCCGGTGGCTTCCAGCGCAGCCTGGGCGGGGGCATCCTCCGCGCGGCGCCGATGCTGATGAAGTTCCTGTCCGTGGCGGGCACGGCGGCCATGTTCCTGGTGGGCGGCGGCATCCTCGTGCACGGCGTCTCCACCCTGCATCACCTGGAGGAGTCGTTCACCACCTGGGCCTCTTCGGCGCCCGGCGTGGGCAGCATCCTGGGCGGCCTTGCCCCCATGCTGCTCAACGGCGCGGTGGGGCTGGGCGCGGGCGGCGTGCTGGTGCTGCTCTTCACGCTGGGCCAGAAGCTGGTGAAGAAGAAGTCGTAGCGGCGCGCTCGGAGCCCTCGACGACGCGCGTCAGGTCCGCGTCGTCCGAGGGAGCGCCCCGGTGGTTGCGTCACGCGTGCGAAGTCGGGTGAGCTGCGCGAAGTTCGCACGCTCCACCCCCGAAGTCGGGAGGATGTCCCGATGACGCACGCGCTGCCCCGGCGAATCGCCCTGTGGTCGCTGGCCCTCTTGTGTCTCACGGCAGGCGCGCCGCCGGCCGCGGCCCCCGTCGACACCGCCGCATCGCTCCGCGCGGAGCGCCGGGTTCGGCTGGTGAAGTTGTGGGGCGAGGTCCGCTTCCGGCACCCCTGGGCCTTCTCCCTGCCCGCGGAGTGGGACGCGGCCTTCCTCGCCGCGCTCCCCAAGGTGGAGGCCGCGCGGGATGCGCGCGAGTACGCCGCCGCCGTGCAAGGGATGCTCGCGGTGCTCGGTGATTCGGCCACGCTGGTGGAGCCCGAGACGCCCGTCGTGCGCAAGGATCCCGCGCCGGCGCTGCGCCCGCTCAAGAGCTGGGAGAAGGACGTCCTGGTCCTGGACCTGCGCAACCTCTTGGGGCCCGAGGCCTTCGCGACCTTCCGCGAGCTGACCACCACGCTCGACGTGGAGGCCGCCCGGGCGCGCGCGGTGGTGCTGGACCTGCGCATGCGGGGGCTCGAGCGCCATGGCGCCTCGTGGGTCTTGCCGAGGCTGCTGCCGCACTTCATCGAAGGTGAGCTGAGCGTGCCGGGGCTGCGCGAGGTGGCCCACGCGGGGCTGCGCGCTCAGGACGGCACGGACGGCCTTTATCGCACCGAGCTCGTCGCCGCCTCCAGTGAGCTGCTCGCGGGCACGCCGGGCCGGAAGCCCGCGCGGCTCGTGGTCCTGGTCGATGAGGACTCCGTGCTCGACGTCGCCATCCTGGCGCTGCGCGCCCAGGGCAAGGCGCTCCTGGTGGCCGAGGGCCCGCTGAGCATCGCGTCGCTGAATCACCAGCTCCCCGTGCCGCTGGGCGAGGGCTACCAGGCGCTGGTGAGCATGGACGAGCCGGTGTTGCCGCTGGAGGCGGACGTGAAGCGGCCTTCGCGCGCGACGACGACGGGACCCGACGAGGGGATGCGGCAGGCGCTCGCGCTGGCGAACCGGCCCCCCAAGGCCTCGGCGGCGGCGCAGGTCTCCAGGCCCGTCCCCGCCTGGCGTCCCGAGCCGGCGTATCCGGATGCGCTCCATCCCGCACGGGAGCTGAGGCTGCTCGCGGGGGCCAAGCTCTGGAACGTGGTGCAGTACTTCTTCCCCTACCACTCGCTGCTGAGCCGTCCCTGGGAGGAGCGGCTGCCCGCGCTGCTGGAGAAGCTGGAGGCCGCGAAGGATGCCCAGGCGTATGCGCTGACGTTGGCGGAGGCCGCCACGTGGCTCGAGGACGGGCACGCGCAGATGCGAGGACACCCCGAGCTCGAGCGCTTCTTCGGCTTCCCGCTGCCCATCTGGGTCTCCGACATCGACGGCAAGGCCGTGGTGCTGGAGGTGTTCGTCCCGGAGGCCGTGCCGGGATTGGCCGTGGGGGATGTCATCGAGACCTTCAATGGCGAGCCCTTCGAGGCGAGGGCCCGTCGCTTCGCGCCCTACGTGGCGGTCTCGACGCCGCAGATGCTGCGGGACTTCCGCCTGCGTCGCGCGGCGTCGGCGCCGGACGGCACCGTGTCCACGTTGGGGGTGCGGGGCCCCCAGGGCTTCCGGGAGGTGAAGGGCACGCATCGGCGCGGGATTCCGCCCCAGGCGCAGGTGGGCAGCCCCTGGCGGATGCTGGAGGGCAACATCGGCTTCGTGGATCTGGGGCTGCTGGAGGAGCAGCAGGTGCCCGCGATGTTCGAGGCCCTGAAGGACACGCGCGGCATCGTGTTCGACCTGCGCGACTATCCGCGCGGCACGATGTGGGCGCTCGGGCCGTACCTCGACGTGAAGGGCTCGCGTCCGTATGCCGTGTACGAGTGCCCCGTGGTCCGGGGCCTGCGCTCGAGCCACCTGAAGTCCAGCGACGCCGTGCCTCGACGCCCGGGCCCGAAGTACCGGGGCCGCACGGTGACGCTCATCGACGCGCGCGCCATCAGCCAGGCCGAGCACACGGGCCTCCTGCTGGAGGCCACCACGGACACCGTCTTCGTGGGCAGCCCCACCACGGGGACGGATGGCGACGTCACCCGGGCGGTGCTGCCCGGAGGGGTGTCGTTCTCCTTCACCGGGCAGGCGGTGCTGCACGGCGATGGGCGGCAGCTCCAGAAGAAGGGACTGGAGCCCCACGTCAAGGTGAGGCCCACGCTCGCGGGGCTCCAGGCGGGACGGGACGAGCTGCTCGAGCGCGCCCTGCAGGTGCTGCGCGAGGAGCCTGCGCCGAAGTCCGCCACCCGGAAGGAGTGAGGGCGGCTCTCGCGGCTACTCTTGCAGGTAGCCGGAGGCCTGGATGAAGGCCTTCACCGCGGCGACGTCGCCGTAGTCGAGCTGAATCATCTCCCGGAGGGCCGCGCGCTTGTCGGCGGCCCGCTCGTGGTAGCCCCGGGCAATCTCGTAGCCCACGTAGTAGCCGAGGTCCGACACGCCGAAGGTGTTGGTGGGCGCGTTGTAGAGCCAGTCCTTCGTCGACGCGCCGTCCATCTGCGCCACGAAGTGCTCGCGGACGGCGTCCGCGTGCGCGGGGCCGTAGCGGTACATCTCCAGCGGGGGCCGCTTGCCGGTGACCTGCTCCGCGACGAACTCGGCCACGCCCTCGTAGACGACGCGCGAGGCGAGCACGTCCGCCATGTCGCGCTGCTGGGTGTGCACGTATTCGTGGACGTTGTTCTGGCCGTTGTTGTCGATGGGGCGCGTGGCGAAGAAGGCGCCCAGGCGGGTCTTCATCGGCTCGGGGAGCTCGGACACGTCGACCGACGCGTCCGTGAGGGCAATCTCCGCGCCGATGAGCACCTTGCGGCCGAGCGTCGTCCCGCCGGTGCGCATGGCGCCGATGGCGTAGGTGATGGTGGCGGGCTGGAGCTCGGGGTACAGCTTCCGGAAGGTGGCCAGGTCCTGCTCCAGCGACGAGGCCGCGCTCCGGGCCCGCGCCGTCAACGGGCGGACGGAGGCCCAGTACTTCGGATAGCGGGTGATGACGTCCGCGTAGGCCTGGGCCGTGTAGTCACGCGCCTCCATCAGCGCGTGCAGCCCGGGGCTCCCCGGGTCGATGTAGAGGCGCTGGAGGATGGCGGCGCGCTCGGCGACATCCGGGGTCGCCACCGCGGCGTCGTGGGCCACCCAGAAGCGCTCGATGTCCTCGGTCACCACGGCGGCGGACGCCGCGACGGGCGAGGTGGGGAGGGACGTCTCGGGGGGCTTCAACGTGGGGGCACATCCGGTGAGGAGGGCCGCCAGGACCGCTGTTCTCCACTGCATTCGTTGCTCCAGGAATCCCCTTCGAGGTGTCACCCCTATACCCGGGCTGTGCTGTCTCTGCATGGACGCGCTTCCCGGTGGAGGCGAATCGTGCCGGGGGTGTC
Source organism: Myxococcus guangdongensis (assembly GCF_024198255.1). Classification (NCBI taxonomy): domain Bacteria; kingdom Pseudomonadati; phylum Myxococcota; class Myxococcia; order Myxococcales; family Myxococcaceae; genus Myxococcus; species Myxococcus guangdongensis. Next base: position 277,824 of record NZ_JAJVKW010000013.1, on the reverse strand, counting down.
AGGAGTTTCGTGGTCTGCTGGCCCTGTCATCGGGAACTTGGAGGAGACATGGCGGCAAGCAAGCGATGGTGGGTGATGGGCCTGCTGGGTGCGTGGGTGGCCTGCCTCGGCTGTGGTGACTCGACGTCAGAGGACGCCTGTGTCGGCCCGCCGCCGGGGGGGGTCGAGTGCAGGACGGGGTGCAGCTACCTGTGCGGACAGCAGTGCGCGGATGTCTGCGCGGCGGGAGGCTGTTGGTCCTGCGTGGCGGGGGTGTGGAGCAACACCGCCATCGACTGCGTCCCTGCGTGCCCCTGAGGGGCGTCATCCCCGAGGCCCATCGTGACGAAGGAGCGCGCCTGCGTCCCTTCGTTTGACGATTTATATGCGCGGTTATATAAGTGGTTAATGGAGAGAGGGCTGGGTACGAGGCTGCGTCACCTGCTGGAGCTGTTGGATGGCGCGGTGGGCGCGGAGTACGAGGCGGACGGGCACACCTATCGGCCGCGCTACACGCCGGTGATGCGGGCGCTCCTGGCGCGGGAGCCGTCGACGCTGGGACAGATTGCCCAGGCGGCGGGAATCACCCAGCCCGCGGCGACGCAGACGGTGACGCTGATGGTGCAGGAGGGGCTGCTCTCGTCAGAGCCGGGGCCCTCCGACGCGCGTCAGCGCTCGATTCGGCTCACGGAGGCGGGGCGGGCGCTGGTGCCCTGGCTGCAGGTGCGGTGGGCCGCGACCGCGGACGCGGCGGCGCGGCTGGACGAGGAGCTGCCCGCGCCCTTGTCGGAGGTGCTCGACGCGGCCATTCGCGCGCTGGAGGCGAAGCCCTTCGGCGCGCGCATCGCGGAGTCGAGGGAGCGGTTGGAGAAGTCGCAGAAGAAATCACGCAAGCCATCGATGCGCTGACAGCGAGAGGAATCATCATGCGGTCTGTTTTTCGTGACGCGAGCGGTGGTGTGCGCAACGGGTGGAAGATTTTGGGCTGCCTCGCGCTCACCGGGGCGTTGCTGGCGGCGTTGTCCTTCGTGCAGGGGCTGTTGCCCAAGTCGGTGCGGTGGTTCTTGCCGGGGGCGCACTGGGCCTTCGCCGCGGCGCTGCTCGCGAGCTGGGCGTGCGTGCGGTGGGAGCGGGAGCCGCTGGCGTCGTTGGGGTTGAAGCTGGATGGGCGGTGGGTCCGTGACATGGTGGTGGGGACGTCGGGCGGCACGGCGCTGCTCGGCAGCGTGGCGGCGGGCGTGTGGCTCGCCGGTGGGTTCGAGCTGACGCGCACGCAGGACGCGGGCCTGGGGCTGGTGCTCCGCGCGGCGTGGATGATGTGGGGCGCGGCGCTGTTCGAGGAGGTGCTGTTCCGGGGCTATGTGTTCCAGCGGCTCATCCGTGGGGTGGGCGAGCGCTGGGCCCAGGGCGTGGTGGCGGTGCTCTTCTGTCTGGCGCACCCGTTCCAGGCCCAGATGAGCGCGAGCACGCAGGCGTTGGCGATGCTCAACACGTTCCTGGCGGGGTTGCTGCTGGGGTTGTGCTACCTGCGGACGCGGAGCCTCGCGTTGCCGGTGGGGGTGCACCTGGGTTGGAACTGGGCGATGAACTGCCTGGGCTTCAGTGTGAGCGGCAACTCGTTCAAGGGCTTCTGGACGCCGGTGTACCTGGACCGCCCGGAGTGGCTCACGGGCGGCGAATACGGGCTGGAGGGCTCCGTCATCGGCGTGGTGCTATTGCTGGTGGCGGTGGTGGCGATGGCGCTCTGGAAGGGCACGGCCTCCGCGGACGTGTCACGAGGCGGGAAGCACGAGGCCGACCAGGCCGTGGGCCACCCAGTGACCTAGCAGCGGGCCCGGCAGGAGGACCCAGAGGCCCGCCGCCACGTAGAGCCATCGTATCCGGAGCGGGGAGCCGCTCCCCAACCTCCTGAAGCCCATCGCGAACAGCACGCCCAGCCCGAGCCCCAACAGCAGCCCCAATCCCAGCCGGGCGAATCCTCCGCCGGCGGTCAGGGCGCCGCCCAGCGTTCCTCCGACGGTGGAGGCAACCAACAACAGGCTCAACATGTCCCACAGGCTCACCATGAATGACCTCGGCGCTGCGAATCATGGCCCCTGACCCGGGTCTAGTTCAGCCCGGGGTGTGAGTGAAGTGGGATGTGCTGGGCGCTCACCCTGTGCAGGGATGGGGCGTGTCGTGCTCGCGGCGTCACAACCCCTGTGCCACGCATTGCACGCCGTGCAGCGGCTCTCCGGGTGCGCGCAATGGGCATACGGATTGCTGTGCGGCCGCCCGTGGCTGGCCGGAGCTCTTTGACCCGGGACGGGATGATGCTTCAGGTGCATGCGCGCGGCTTCGCGGCCACGCTGTTGTGGGGATGGATGGTGCTGTGCGCGGGGTGTGGCTCGGAGGGAGGTGACAGGCGCCCTCCGCCGAAGCCGGGGCCCGAGGTGACGTTGCCGGGAGCGCCGACGGACGTCCAGGCGTTGGCGGGTGTCCGCTCCGCACAGGTGAGCTGGACGGCGCCCAGCTCGAATGGTGGCAGTGCCATCGTGAAGTACACGGTGACGTGCTCCGGAGGTGTCACCACCACGACGACCGGTGCCACGAACGTGGTGGTGTCCGGGCTCGTCGACGGCACGCGCTACACCTTCCAGGTCCGCGCCACCAACGCCGTGGGGGACGGGCCGGAGTCCGGCTCTTCGCCCTCCGTGACGACGCTGTCCCCGCCGGGCGCTCCGCGAATCCTCGACGTCATCCCTGGCAACTCGACGCTGCGGGTGAGCTGGGCGCCGCCCGACGCGGATGGCGGGGCGGGGGTCCCGTCGTATTCCGTCGAGCTCCTCGACGCCGCCACCCCTCGCTCCCAGACGACGATGGACACCGGCGTGGAGCTCACCGGGTTGACGCCGGAGACGGAGTATCAGGTCATCGTCCGCGCGGTGAACGCGGTGGGGATGGGGCCACCCTCGGAGCCCCGGCTGTCGAAGACCCGGTGTGACCACGTCGGCTGGACGAAGCTCCCGTCTGTCCCCGTGGAGGCGGAGCTCCGGGCGCTGGTGGCGGGGGACTTCGACCCGGATGGGAAGCCCGACCTCGCCGGGACCCGGATGGCCGAGACGACCGTGGCGAGCTACCTCGGACAGGGAGAGGGGCGCTTGCGCAAACAGGGCGAGCTCGTCGTCGGCGCGGAGCCCCAGCGACTCCTCACCGGTGATTTCAACGGCGACTCGGTGCTGGACCTGGCGGTGCTCAACACGCGGAGCATGACGGTGAGCGTGCTGCCTGGGTTCGGGGACGGCGCCTTCTCCGCGGGGCGCAGCGCACTCACGGGGGCGGGGCCCTGGTCGATGACGACCGCGGACCTCGATGGTGATGGGGCCCTGGATGTCCTCACCGTCAACACGAGCCTCGCGACGGGAAGCTCGACGCTGAGCTGGATGCAGGGCAATGGATTCGGGTCCCTCACCCGGCAGGACTTCAACCTGTCCTTCGTCGCGCTCACCGTCACCACGGCGGACTTTGATGGGGACGGGCACCTGGATGTGGCGCTCCCCGCGTCGCTCGGCTCCGACGTCTATGTCTACTTCGGCTCGGGGGACAGCAACACGTTCCGCTCCGGCGCTCGCTACTCGGCCCAGAACCAGCCCAAGCACGTGGCGGCGGCGGACTTCAATCACGATGGCAGGGCGGACCTGTTGGTGACCAGCAAGGGCGATGGCTTCAACGCGCCCGCGGTGAGCGTGGGCCTGGGCCGCGGCAACGGCACCTTCGATGCCGCGAAGCGCTTCAACGTGCTGGGCGAGGTCGGGGAGCTGCTCCTGGCGGACTTCGACCGGGATGGCCACCTGGACGTCGCGGTGACGCACGATGCGTCGAAGACCGTCAGCTTCCTACGCGGCCTGGGCGATGGCTCGTTCGCGGCCAGGCAGGACGTGGTCCTGGACGCCATTCCGCGCGGGCTCGCGGCCGGGAACTTCAGCGGTGGTGACAGGCTGGAGTTGATGGTGAGTCAGCTGGGCTCGACGTCCCTCTCGCTGTTGACGACGGCCTGTCTGCCCTGACGTGAAGCTCCGCTCCGGTGCGGTGTGTGCCGGAGCGGAGTCATCCCGGAGCACGGCTTCAGCCCATGTGGCTGCCGTCCCCCTCCTTGTCCCACTGACGTCGCAGCGCGAGCATCGGGTGGGCGAGCAGCCCCGCGATGGAGTCCGCGTAGAACATGCCCTCCGGCGTGAGGTGCGCGACGGGGCCCTCCCTCCGGAGGAGCCGCGCCTCCTCGAACAGCTCGAAGCTGGAGGCGAAGTCCTCGAACGGACTGCTCCCGAAGACGCGCTCGTACGCGGCGCCGTCAATCCGGAGTCGGGCCAGGTTGCGCGTGAGGTGGAGCAGGCTCAGGTCCAGGGGCAGGTAGCTGAACGTGGTGGCGACCGCGCGCTGGTACTCGGTCATGGCGCGGCTGTAGCCGTCGCTCGTCGGTTGGTTCATCCACTTGATGGCGCGGACCACGGGCTTCGGGTCCGCGCGGGTGAAGGTGGAGAGGGCGCCCGGGCCGAAGCCCAGCGCATCCCGGTGCTCGGGGTCGAAGCTCGCGAGCTCATACGTGAAGCGCCGAGGGGTGCTCGCGACCTCCGCCCGCTCGAAGTTGGTGAGCGTGGTCTGCACATAGCCCTGCTCCAGCAGCAGGTCGCGGACGGCCAGCCAGGTCTCCACCGCCTTGTCCCCCGTGGGCATCGCGTCGAGCAGGCCCACGTTCCTCGCCCACACGGTGGGGAGCTTCTCCGTGAGGACCAGGTTGTAGACGCAGACCTGGTCGAGTCCGAGCGAGACGGCCTTGCGCACGTCCTCCAGCGCGTGTTGGAGCGAGGCCCCTGGCAGGTTGAAGAGCATGTCCGCGGAGACGGTGAACCCGCGTCGATGCGCGCCCTCGATGACCCGACGGATGTCGCCCTCGTCCCCGAAGGCGTCGCGTCCCATGCGCTTGAGCCAACCCGGGTCGAAGGTCTGGACGCCCATGCTCAGACGCCGGTGCCGGACGCCGGCCCCCGCCAGCAGGTCGAGGAGGGCTTCGTCATGGAGCAGGAAGTACCGGGGGACGCCCTCGAGCGTGAGCTCCGCGCCGCGCAGGTCGAAGGCGCTCCCGAGCGCGGAGAGGAGGCGCTCGAATCCTTCGGGCGGCGTCAGGTTGGCCGTGCCTCCACCGAAGTAGACCGCGTCGATGGTGCGCGCCTTCAGCGATGGATGCCTTCGGACGGTGCGCTCGATTTCGATGGCGACCTGCTCGACGGTGCGCCGCATGGGGCCGTTGGCGAGCTTTTCGTGGGGAAAGGTGCAGAAGCCGCAGCCCTTCACCTTGGGATTGCAATAGGTGTGGGGAAGCACGCCGATGATGAGCGACCGGGAGGGGTCGACGTCGAACTCGTGGAGCGGGTCATGGGCGACATGTGCTTCCTCCATGACAGGGGCCATGGGGTAGCCCTGCAGCAGGCGATGCCGCTGGGGGCGTGACATCCGGCGTCGCAGCTCGAGGCTCAATTCCTCCCGAGACATCTCGGGGCTGGGAAAGGGGGCGGGGCTCACGTGACATCCTCCAGGGTGACGACACGAAGAAGCGCTGATGCCGAGCAGGGGAACAGGTAATCCACCGAGGACTTCCGTGCCACCGAGTCAGCGCCTGGGACAGGAGGTTCGACGTGGACGGTGACATTTGTCATCGGGTAGAGGTTGCTCCTGGAACCACATCGGGGTGCTGCGTGCGAATCCAGGGGATGACCGGGCTGGCGGTGGTGATGACTGTCGCCCCCTCCGTGCAGAAGAAGTGGAGCGCCAGTCATCTGGAGGGAGGGCGTGGTCCTGTCGTGGAGCTGCTCTTCGACCTGGTCGAGCGCCCCCTGTTCGACATGGCAGCCACCCTCAATCCCGTCGAGCTGCGCGGCGCCGTTCCCGACGCCGAGGCGCCGGAGCTGCGCGCGTTGCTCGAGTCGATGCTCGATTTGACGGTGAAGTTGGGCGGGAGGGGCACGCTGGCGGAGTTCGCCCTCGACGGTGAGGTGCGGTGCTTCCTGTGGGAGGGGAGCCAGCGGGCGCTCCCGGTTCCCCATGAGGACCGTCGGGTGAAGACGGACTTCGTCCTGCTCCAGAAGGACCTCCGGGAAGAGGTGCTCCGGTACGAGCCACCCGAACCCGAGGTGGGCAACCTGCGTTGTTCGTGTGGCGCTCCCGTCTCGCCGGACGACGAAACCTGTCGGGCCTGCAAGCGCGACTTCACCGCGCCGCTGGGCATCGAGTCACGTCCCGAGGACCCTGAGCACCTTCGGCCCCTTCGTACCCGGCTGATGGAGTTGAACGTGCGGCTGCCGGACAAGGACGTGTTCCGGGCCAACGTGTTCCGGCCGAGCAACGCCTTCGAGATGCTGACGCTCGAGGAGCTGCTTCCCGAGGCGGGGCTGGAGCTGACCGAGCCGGGCGAGCTGCGTCGGCGCGTGGAGCTGCTCCAGGAGGTCGAGCAGTGGCCCAAGCGCTACCGTCTCCCCGGAGTGCCGGCCACTTCGGCCTTCGCTTCGTGGTGCGATGCCCTGGCGGCGCTGAAGAAGCCCGCCGTGAGCAAGGTCCTGGAGCAGCTGGCCCGGGAGCAGGAGCCTCGCTTCAAGGAGATCGCCGACATCGTCCCGGATGCGCCGGGCTGGCATGCCGCGGGGGAGCTCAGCTTCAGCTCATTGCCCATCCTGTTCGAGTACAAGCGTGAGCAGATCCTCGATGCGCTGGACTTCGTCCGTCGCTTCGCGGGAGCGCGTGTCGCGCTGTCCGAGCGGTTTCTGGGTGTCTTGCTGCGCATCGCGCCCGAGCGCGCCCTGGAGAAGGAGCGCAAGCCCCACTGAGGCGCGAGAAGCCGGATGTGCGGACCGAGCGCGACGACTGAGGTGTGGCCTCGCCGCGAAGTGGCGGTGGCACCCGCGTAGGGGACTCTCCATGACGACCCTGTCACGAAAGGGCGCGACCCGCTTCACGCCTCCAGAGGGAGCGGACCCTGCGCCCGATTTTGCAGTGAGGCCCCGGCTCATTGTCGAAGGGGGTTCTCATGCGGTGGTTTCGCGCGTTGACACTGGGTGGTTTGACGTGGGTGGTCGGCTGTACCGAGAGCAAGGTCGCGGATGACCTGGACATCGTCCTCAAGGGGCGCGTGGTCGACGAGGCCGGCGCGGCGCTGCCCGAGGCGATGCTGAAGGTCTACCGCAGCGACAACTCGTCGTGTGCGTTCGCGGGGTTCACGGCGAGCTGGAAGTCGGTGAAGGCCCGCACGGATGGCACGTTCGAGTTGGACTTGCTGGGCGCGGACACGCGAAACGGGAGCATCGCGCGCTGCTTCGTCCTCCGCTCGCCGACGCAGCGTGAGGGGCGGAGCGTCTCCGCGGCCTTCCTCATCCAGGAGTCGGAGGTCGCGCTGCCCGTGCTGCAGGAGTGGACCGGTTCGATGTCGGCCACCGAGGAGGCGGGAGGGCTGAGCGTGGGGTTCCGCTCCCTGCGCGCGACGCACGGACTGGAGAGCGATGCGCACGTGCTGTCGGTGCGCCGCTCCCTGCGTGAGGCCTGGCGCGTGTCGGAGGCCGCCTCGCCCGTTCGCTTGAGTGACGCCGTCCTCGAGGACGCGGAGGGGCTGGAGGCCTTCGTCAGCGTCGAGCGTGACGCGCGGGCGGGCTCGGAGTCGGTGCGGGTCACCTACGTCAGCGATGAGCGGGCCCTGCCTCGCCGGACGCTCGTGCCCGTGAGCCGTGGCGCCACGTGCACGTACCTGAACGCGGAGACGCCGTGCCGACTCACCCAGGGAGAGCTGGATGGGCTCGTGCTCTTCCAGACGGGTGTCCAGGAGGTCGTGGTGCAACTGGCGAGGCCCGTGGTGCCGCGCAAGGCGGTGCTGCGCAACTTCGAGGTGTCCGGCGCCATGAGCGAGCTGGTGCTGGAGGGCAGCGCCGACGGCGCCCAGTGGGTGCCCCTGGCCAACCTGCTCGAGGGCACGGGCGCGCGGCCCTTCGTGGAGGTGGACCTCACGGGCACGACGTCCGTGTCCCGGGTCCGTGTCCGCGCGGTGCCGCGCGAGACGACGGGACAGCTGCGCTCGCTGGGACAGCTCTCCCTGTTCGAGTAGCGATGGAGGGAGAGGTGCGCGGCGGACCGCGTCTTGTCATGCTCTGTTAATTCGTGATTTGCGAGAGTTGCTCGGCTGTTGGTGCCAGGCCGGGCAACCCCCTCCGGACCGGGAGCCGAACGTGAAGCCTCCTTTCCTTCGACGTGTCCTCGAGAAGACCCTCGCGACCTCCGCCGGGTCGCTCGCCGTGGTGGCCTCATTGAGTTGTTCGGGGGGTGGGCCTGAGGCGCAGGACGCATCATCCGCCTTGGCGCGGAGCGCGCTGTCGCCAGCCATCGTCGAGCAGGGCATGGTGCCTCCCCTGACGAACTGGAACCTGGCCACGGCCGCCCAGCGCACGCCGAACACGGAGATGCCGTTCTTCGCCGTCGAGAAGTTCGATGTCGACAACTACGCCGACATCATCTTCGAGGAGAGCCTCAACCCGCGCGCCCAGATTCTCCGGCGCTCGCACACGACGGTGAATTGCTACAGCGGGGGCTGTGCCCGCTTCGACGTGCGGCCCGGCTACGTGGCGCAGGGCGACACCGGCATCCTGCTCAACCACCAGAACGGTCAGCGGGCGAACGTGGGCTACATGGTTTATTACGGGCGCGACTGGCCCGCGACGATGCGCGGCGCGGGCCACAAGCACGTGCTGGTCTACGACGACGTCTCCAACGGCGGCAGGAACATCCGGCCGATGGTGACCGAGAGCGGACTCGAGACGAACGCGGGTGCGTACGCCTATCGCGGCTTTCGTGCCTGCAACAACGCCGCGGGCATCTGCGCCGATGAGTTCAGCTCCCACTGGGCGCCGTCCACGCCGACCACGTCGCACGCCTTCAAGATGGAGCAGTTCCTGGAGCAGTGGCTCTACGTGGAGTTCGAGGTCGTCATCGGCGGCCTCAACACGCTCTACATCTGGTCGCGGGACGGGCGGCTCCAGCACCGCATCGGCTTCTGCAACGGCGGAGTCACCACCGAGGGCTGGGACTGCCGCAACCTCAACGTCGCCGCGCAGCCGCTCGACTACAGCCGCATCCTGGCCTACTTCGGAGACCGCCCGAACAACGCCATCACCACGAACAGCTACGTGTTGATCGACAACATCCGCGTCGGCGATGCGTTCATGGGGCCGCCGGCCGGCTTCATCCAGACGCCCTGAGTCCCGGGCGGGGCGCACCGGCCGCCCCGAGGGCCCCGGTGCGCCCGAGGACGTCGTGGCAGCTCAGCTCGCGCGTGTCGAGGGTGCGACGGGGAGGCTCGACAGGATGCTCAGCGCCTCGGGTCCACCGAAGACGGACGCGGGCACGCCGAGGACACCTTGCTCCAGCAGCGCGTCAAACGAGCACTGTGACGTGGCGAAGTAACCGACACAGCGCGAGGCCCTCAGCCCGGGCCTTCGGGAGGTGAGGGCGTCCAGGGCGCGCGCGTGCTCGGCGAGGCGTGCCCGGACCTCGGCGGGACGCGCTGCGTGTTCGGTGAGGGCCGCGTAGCCGATGCGCAGCTTGCCCTCGTCCTTCGGCAGCGGCGCGAAGGCGGCGCGCATGTCCTCGCGCCACCGAGACGGCGTGATGCACAGCCCCGCATGGTCCGGGATGAGCCAGCCCTTCGACAGGGAGACGAGGACGAACGCGAGCTCCTCCTGTATGAGCCGCAGGACCCACGGAGTCGGGGGCGTCGCGTACGCGGAGTCGATGAGCAGCACCCGCTTCCCCGGCTCGGCGCGAACCCACGCTTCCACCTGCTCGGCCTCCTCGCGTCCGGGCTCGCGGCCCCAGGGCTTGAGCGGCTCGCACAGCAGGAGCGCGTCGCAGTCCTCGAGGACGGGCAGGCCCTCGCGCGCGGAGAAGCGAACGACCTGGGCGCCTGCTTCCTCTGCGAGCTGCTGGTACACCGGGTACACATCCTCGGGGACGCCGAGGCGCGCCTGCCGGGACGCGAGCCAGCCGAACAGCGCACGCAGCGAGCGCCGCACCCCGTGACTGACCTGGGTCCGCGCCTTGAGCCCCGCCTCGAGCCCGAGGTGCGAGAGATAACGCTCGGCGAGGTGACACCGGTACGGAGCCTCCGCGTGGGTCGACGGTTCGATGGGGGCGAAGGCGGGCGCGAGGCTCCGGTAGACGTTGAGCTCCGCCAGGTCGATGAGCTCGGGCCGCTTCGCGCGCCACGTGCCTCGCAGCGCGAGGAAGTCCTCGTGTCTCATCCGCGCAGCTCCGAGGTGGGGTCCTCGAGCGAGGCGAGGCAGGCCCCATCGCTCATGAGGTTCCACGAGCGGACCCTCCGGTGCGTCCGCTCCCAGCCGACGGAGGGCTCCGTGTAGGCCGCGACGCGCAGCACACGTCCGGCGATTTCTCCCTCGAACACGGGGCTGCCCCACGGCAGCGCGTCGACCTGCGTGAACCCTCCGGTGTCCATGGCTCGGAGTACCACTTCGAGCGGCACCTGATGCTCCGCGCAGAACTGGTTCGCGGCGCTCGGCGCCCACGTGTTCTCGGAGAGGCTGGAGACGTAGAGCTCCTTGAAGCAGACCTCGTGGAACCCGTCGCGCGCGCTGCGCTCCAGGTAGGCGAGGACCTTGGGGACGTCATCCACCCCACCGCGCTGGAGGACGCAGATGGCGCGGCTGCGCAGCCCGAAGGCCCGCGCGAGCGCCCCCGAGTCCACCGACAGACCCATGATGCGCGCGTCGTCCTCGCGCGTGACGCCGTGGCGACTGACGGCCAGCGTGGTGAGGCCCTCGTCGCGCAGGGCGTGCAGTTGTCCCGCGTCCAGGCGCGCGCCGTTGGTGATGAGGAGCGTCTTCGGGAAGCGCTCGGCGAGGCCGCGCACCAGCGAGCGCAGCTGCCCGGGGGCCAGCAAGGTGGGCTCGCCTCCACCGGTGATGACCGCGCGCTCCGCCCCTCGCGCCCGGGCGAGGTCCGCCCAGTGCAGCTGATGCTCGAGGGACGCGCTGCGCTGTCGTGCCAGGTCGGAGACGCTGGCCTTCGAGAAGCAGAACGCGCACTTCGCCTGACAGGCCTTCGCCACGGGCAGCACCGAGAAGGAGCGAGGGCGGCAGTCGGCCCACGACGCGAGCCCCGTGTCGTCCAGCTGGAACGCCTGCGCGGTGACCTCCTCGTGGAGGGTGGGGCGCAGCGTGCCGTCGTCCTCGACCCACGCGACGCCGCTCAAGGGGACCTCGGGCGAGGGCCATCGCCAACCGATTCCCGTGCCGGTGGTGTCATTGGGACGCATCGCTCGTGTGCCCGACGTCGGCAGCCGGGCGCGCAGCGCGACGACGCGGTCCTTCGCGCGGCCGAGCTTCGCGACCAGCCGCCGCGCCTTCTCGAGCCCCGGCGTCCACGGCTCGTCTTCCCTCAACATGTAGAACGCGTCGGGGAACGTCGACTCGGCGATGGACGCTTTCGAGTACCGCATGCGGTAGCGATCGAATCCGCGGAGCCAGTTCGAGAGCGGAATGAAGGCGACGAAGGCGGTGTCCATGACGCTGTCACTCTCCCAGTGTTCAAGCTTCGTGTCAAATTGACACAAAGCACGGGCCAGGGAGGGAGCGCCTGACAGGTTGCCTTGAGTGTTCGGGTGGGCACCTCTACGGTGGGCGGATGAGGACCGTGGGAGACTGGAAGACGCGGCTGCGTGCCGCGCTCAAGGATGCGTTGCGAGACAGGAACGCGCCGGCGGTGGCGGTGCTGCGGGAGACGCTGGCGGCCCTCGACAACGCCGAGGCGGCGGACCTGAGCGTCGCGCCCAAGGCCGTCACGGGGGTCGTCGCGGGTGGAGTGGAGGGGCTGGGGAGTGGAGACGTGCCGCGTCGGCTCCTGTCTCCGGAGGCGGTGGAGGCCCTCCTCCAGAAGGAGCTCCAGGAGCGACGGGACGCGGAGGCCCTCTACGTCCAGCTGGGCAAGCACGAGGAGGCAACGACGCTGCGGGCCCAGGTGGAGGTGCTCGTCACGTTGCGGGCGGAGCCCACGGGCGACTGACCTGCGTCAGCGCATGCCATCCAGGAGCCCGGCGAGCGCCTCCGGCTGGGATGCGAACGGCGAGTGGGAGGACTCCAGGGACTCGACGGTGAAGACGTTGCCCGGCGTGAGGGCATCGGCCTCGCGAATCATCAGGTCCTGGAGCGCCGGAGCGAGGGCGCGGTCCTGGGTGCAGCGGATGTAGCCGCGAGGAACCCGGCCCCAGCGCTCCTTCGTCGCGCCCGTCTTGGAGGTCCAGAGCGACAAGGGCAGGTCGGGCGTCAGGCTGAGCGCGAAGGGCAGGAAGCCCGCCGTGGGCACGTCCTGGTAGTACGCCGCGCGCAGGGCCTCCAGGTATCCGGCATCGCCGCGCGGGTTGATGCGCACCGCGCCCAGCTTCGCCGGGTCCCCGACGAACAGCGTCTCGCCATAGCCCGTGCGCGCCTCGGGCAGCGCTCCGTAGGCGCTGGCGCTCCCCAGTCTCAGGGGGCAGAACGCGCTCAGGTAGACGAGCCGGTCGATGAGCTGGGGCGCCAGCTCCGCCGCGCGGGTGATGACGGCGCCGCCCACGCTGTGCCCCACGAGCACGGGCTTCGTGCCGCCCTGACGCAGCTTCTCCAGCGCGGAGACCACGGCGGTGGCGCAGTCCTCCAGCGTGATGTCCGCCTGCGCCGAGCGCTCCTCACGGAAGCGCGCCGTGGCGCCTTCCACGTAGCTCGAGGGGAAGCGCGCGTTGAGCCCATGACCGGGCAGGTCGATGGCCACGACGCGGTGGCCCCGGGCGACGAGCGCCTCGGTGACACGCGCCCAGTGGAGGGCGTTGTGCCAGGCGCCGTGCACCAGCAGGAAGGTGCGATGCGGACGCTTGCCCCGCTCGGTCGAAGCGGCGAGGGCACCTCGCAGCGGGAGCATCCCCGCCCCCGCGAGGGCGGTCTTCATCAGGTCGCGACGATTCATGGGTTCCTCACTTGATGGCGCGCACGGGCCGGACGTTGGCGCCGAGCGCGCTGGCGAGCCGCTCCCGGCGCTCCGAGAGCGTGCGGAGTTGTTGGTCGAGCTCCGCCAGTCGCGCGAGGTGGAGCTCGAGCGCTCGCGGACAGATGGCGGCCGTGATTTCACGGAGCATGCAGGGCGGAAAGGTGGAGATGTCCACGAGCGCGAAGCCCTGCCGGATGAAGTGGGCCACCTGAATCACCTGGGACACCGCGTCCGCATCGAAGTCCCGGTAGCCGTTGGCCCGGCGACTCGACGCGAGCAGCCCCGCCTTCTCGTAGTGGCGGATGGAGCGCGCGCTGCAGCCCGTGCGACGGGCGAGTTCTCCGATGTTCATCCGGCTCTCCTGGACTCGAACGCTAGCCCCTGACACCAGTGGCAAGGTCAAGGCCTCCTGTTAACGGGCCGAGGAGCTTTGTGCTGGAGGGGAGGTTGCGCTGGCCGCCTCGCCGTGGTTCGTTCGGCCCAGACGCCCAGGAGGTTCCCGCGTGCTGCAACTGCGCCCCGGCTGTGAGTGTTGTGACCGTGACCTGCCGCCCGACGCTCCGGACGCGTTCATCTGCACCTTCGAGTGCACGTTCTGCGCGGACTGCGTGACGGAGCGCTTGAAGGGCATCTGCCCCAACTGCGGTGGTGGCTTCACGCCGCGTCCGCGCCGGCCCGCCAACAAGCTCGCCATGTTCCCCGCGTCCACGGTGCGGGTGTTCAAGCCGGAGGGCTGCGCTCCACGCTGAGGCGCTGTGGGCCGGAGCCGTCAGCGGGACTTCGGCTTCCAGCGCTCGACCATCAGGTCGATGAGGCACCGCACCTTGGCGGGCAGGTGCGTCTTGCTCGGGTAGAGCGCGGTGATGCGCACTGTGCCCGTCTCCACGGAGGGCAGCAGCGCCCGGAGACGTCCTCGCGCCAGGTCCGCGTCGACGAGGAAGCCAGGCAGGAACGCGATGCCCATCCCGGCGACCGCGGCGTCACGCAGCGCCTCGCCGCTGTCGAGCCGGAGGCGGCTGCGTCCCTCCACGTGGACCCAGGCGCCCCCGTGCTCGCGCAGGCGCCAACGCTGTCTGCGCGCGCGGCTGCTGAAGAACAGGCAGTCATGGCCCGCCAACTCCTCCAGCGTCCGAGGCTCGCCCCGCGCCGCGAGGTAGGTGGGGGAGGCGCAGAGGATGGCGGGGTACTGGGCCACGAGCCGGGAGACCAGGCGCGTGTCCGTATGCGTCGCCTGGATGCGCACGGCGAGGTCGTAGCCCTCCTCGATGACGTCCGCGACGCGGTCGCTGAAGCTCACCTCCGCCTGCACCTCGGGCCACATTCGCAGGTAGTCCCGCAGCACGGGGAGCACCAGCAGTCGGCCGAACGCGTCGGGCACGGTGAGGCGCAGGACGCCGCGCGGAGTCCCCGTGTGCTGGCCGACGCTGGCCTCCGCTTCGTCCAGTGCGGCGAGGACCTGCAGGCAGTGCTCATGGAAGACGCGGCCGTCGTCGGTGAGGCTCACGTGGCGCGTGGTGCGGTGGAGCAGGCGCACCCCGAGCCGTGACTCCAGCCGGGCCAGCGCCTTGCCCGCGGCCGAGCGCGTCAGGCCGATGGCCCGTCCCCCCGCGACGAAGCTGCCCGCGTCCACGACGGCCATGAAGGCGAGGATTTCGTCGAGGCTGGCGCGCTTCATGGGCTTCGTGATTGTAGCGAGCCCATCGCTGGAGTGGGGAATGCCGTTCGTCAATCCTGCCGGTATAGGGGTATGAACTTCACCACTCACAGGAGAACCCCATGCCCGTCACGCTGCTCAATCCCGATGGAATGATGAAGCCGGAGATGTACCACCAGGTGTCCATCGCCACGGGCACCCGGCAGGTCCACATCGCCGGCCAGGTCGCCTACGACGCCGAGGGGAAGCTCGTCGCGCGAGGAGACCTGGCGGGACAGGTGGCGCAGTCGCTGCGCAATGTCGGCATCGCGCTCGCGGCGGCGGGCGCCACGTTCAGCGACGTCGTCCGCTTGAGGTTCTACGTGGTCGGCTGGAAGCCCGAGCAGCTCTCCGCTTTCGGCGCGGGCGTTCAGCAGGTCGCACAAGAGCTGAAGTTCGTCCCGGCGCCGGCCTCGTTGATTGGCGTCAGCGTGCTCTTCGAGCCGGACATCCTCGTGGAGGTGGAAGCCACCGCCGTCCTGCCCTGAGCCGTGACCGCTGGCTCCGGAGCGCAAGGCTCCGTGTCCCTCACGTCGGGAGCACGGAGCCTTCGTGGGCGTCAGCGACTACGAGCGCCGCGCCGCGCGCTTTGGAGCGGCATCGACCTTCGAACTCGCGGTCCCGCCGACATACGCCGCCAGGTGCTTGCCGGTCAGCGTGGCCTTCGCGGAGACAAGCTCCGTCGGCGGCCCCTGGAACACGATGGTCCCACCGTCGTGCCCCGCGCCCGGCCCCAGGTCGATGATCCAATCCGCGTGCGCCATGACGGCCTGGTGGTGCTCGATGACGATGACCGACTTGCCCGAGTCGACCAGCCGGTCCAGCAGCCTCAAGAGATTCTCCACGTCTGCCAGGTGCAGGCCCGTGGTCGGCTCGTCGAGCACGTAGACGCCGCCCTCCTCACCCATGTGCGTCGCGAGCTTCAGCCGCTGCCGCTCGCCACCCGACAGCGTGGTGAGGGGCTGGCCGAGCCGCAGGTAGCCGAGCCCCACGTCGTCCATCCGCTTCAGGATGTCATGCGCGGCCGGCGTGCGCGCCTCCTTGGAGCCGAAGAAGCTCGCCGCGTCCTTGACCGGCAGGTCGAGCACCTCCGCGATGTTGAGCGCGCCCAACCGGTACTCCAGCACCGCCGCCTGGAAGCGCTTGCCCTCGCACTCCTCGCAGAGCGTGCTGACGCCCGCCATCATCGCCAGGTCCGTGTAGATGACCCCGGCGCCGTTGCACGTGGGGCAGGCGCCCTCCGAGTTCGCGCTGAACAACGTGGGCTTCACCCCGTTCGCCTTGGCGAAGGCCTTGCGAATCGGGTCCAGCAGGCCCGTGTAAGTCGCGGGGTTGCTGCGCCGCGAGCCGCGAATCGCGCTCTGGTCGACCGTCACCACGCCTTCCCGGCCCGACACCGAGCCGTGAATCAGCGAGCTCTTCCCCGAGCCCGCGACGCCCGTCACCACCACCAGCACCCCCAGCGGGATGTCCACGTCGACGCCCCGCAGGTTGTGTGCCTTCGCCCCGCGCACCTTCATCGTCCCCGTCGGCTTTCGCACCGAGGGCTTCAAGGTGGCGCGGTAGCCCAGGTGTCGTCCGGTGAGCGTGTCGCTGGCGCGCAGGCCGTCGACCGTGCCCTCGAACACCACCCTGCCACCGGCGGTTCCGGCGCCGGGACCGATGTCGACGACGTGGTCCGCGATTTCGACGACCTCCGGCTTGTGCTCGACGACCAGCACGGTGTTGCCCTTGTCGCGCAGCCGCAGCAGCAAGTCGTTCATCCGCTGGATGTCATGCGGATGCAGTCCGACGGTCGGCTCGTCGAACACGTACGTCACGTCGGTGAGCGAGGAGCCCAGGTGGCGAATCATCTGGATGCGCTGGGACTCGCCGCCCGACAGCGTCCCCGACGGACGGTCCAGGCTGAGATAGCCCAACCCAATCTCCACGAACGAGTCGAGCGTCTGGCGCAGCGAGGCCAGCAGCGGCGCGACGGAGGGCTCGTTCAAGTCGCGCACCCACTCGGCCAGCTCATTCACCTGCATCGCGCACGCCTCGGCGATGTTGATGCCCTTCACCTTGGAGGACCGGGCGGCCGCGTTGAGCCGGGTGCCGCCGCACTCGGGGCAGGGCGTGAACGTCACCGCGCGCTCCACGAAGGCGCGGATGTGCGGCTGCATCGCCTCCTTGTCCTTGGACAGGACCGACTTCTGGATGCGGGGGACCAGGCCCTCGTAGGTGAGGTTCAGGCTCTCGAACTTCACCTTGGTGGGTTCCTTGTAGAGGAAGTCCTCGAGCTCCTTCTTCGTGTACTTGCGGATGGGCTTGTCCGGGTCCAGGAAGCCCGAGTTCGCGTAGATGCGCACCTGCCACCCGTCGGCGTTGTAGCCGGGGATGGTGAGCGCGCCTTCATTGAGCGACTTGGAGTCGTCGTAGAGCTGGCGCAGGTCGATGTCCGTCACCGAGCCCATGCCCTCGCAGCGGGGACACATGCCGCCGGAGAGGGTGACCACGCGCTCCTCGACCTGACCCTCGCCCTTGTCGACGGTGATCTGCCCCGACGCGCGCGCCGACGGGATGTTGAAGGAGAACGCGTTGGAGGAGCCGATGTGCGGCTTGCCCAGGCGGCTGAACAGCACCCGCATCCTCGCGTTGGCGTCCGTCGCGGTGCCGACGGTGGAGCGGGAGTTGGCGCCCATGCGCTCCTGGTCGACGATGATGGCCGTCGTCAGGCCCTCCAGCACGTCGACCTCGGGCCGGCCCAGCGACGGCATGAAGCCCTGGACGAACGCGCTGTAGGTCTCGTTGATCATCCGCTGGGACTCGGCCGCGATGGTGCCGAAGACCAGCGACGACTTGCCCGAGCCCGACACGCCGGTGAACACCGTCAGCCGGCGCTTGGGTATCTCGACGCTCACGTCCTTGAGGTTGTTCTCCCTGGCGCCCCGGACGCGGATGAGGTCGTGGCGGTCCGCGGGATGCGCGGGGGTGGAGTGCTTGGGCTCGGTCATGACAGGGGCACCGACGGCGAACGGGTGGGGTGTGGGGACGACAGGGGCGCGCGGGCTCGGTCAGCCCTGGCTGATGCGGATGAGGTTGCCGGCGGGGTCTCTCACGGCGCAGTCGCGCACGCCCCAAGGCTGGTTCGTGGGCTCCTGCACCACGTCCGCACCCGAGGCGCGCAGCTTCTCGAAGGTCTCCGTGAGGTTCTTGCTGCTGAAGAGCGCGCCGCCCAGCGTGCCCTTGGCGAGCAGGCGCGCGATGGCGTCACCATCCTCCTTCGTGCGCCCGGCGTGCGGCTGGCTCAGGACGACCTGGATGTCCGGCTGCGCGGGAGGGGAGAGGGTGAGCCACCGGAACGCCTCGTGGGAGACATCGCCGATGAGCTTCAGGCCCAGCAGGTCGCGGTAGAACGGCAGCGCCTTGTCCGGGTCGTCGACAATCAGGTGAACGGTCGTGAGCTTGAGGGTCATGGCTCCACTGTGGGTCAACGGGTGGGAGGGTGCTTCTCGAATCCTGCTCGGCGCGGGCGCGTCCGCTCCTTCTGGATGCAGGCGGGCAGCACCTGGTCCTCGGTGTGCTCCTTCGCGCGGTAGTCCGACGGCGGCATGCCCACCAGCCGGGTGAAGCTCGCGCTGAACGAGCCCAGCGAGGAGCAGCCCACCGCCATGCACACGTCGGTGACGCTCTGGTCCCCGCGCCGCAAGAGCGCCATGGCGCGCTCGATGCGCCGGGTCATCAGGTAGGCGTAGGGGCTCTCGCCGTATTCCTTCCGGAAGCGGCGTGAGAAGTGGGCCGGAGACATGGCGGCCTCCCGGGCCACCGACTCCACGGTGAGTGGACTGTCGAACTCACGGTCCATGAGGTCTCGGGCGCGCCGCAGTCGCACGAGCTCCGCGAGCTCGCACGCCACGTCATCTGGGGTGGCCATGGCGCCGGAGGCTACGTCGCGCGAGCGGCAACCCGAAGCCCAAACCCGAGCCTCTCCTGACAAGGTCCTGTCATATTTTAGTATATGCCTTGACGGGTATATGAATCGATGGGTATATATCCGGCATGGAATCCTCGTTCGGAATCATCGCGGAGCCCAACCGGAGGAGCATCCTCAGCCTGCTGGCTGCGTCGGAGTGCTCCGTCGGTGAGATCGAGCGGGAGCTGCGGATGTCGCAGCCCTCGGTGTCCAAGCACCTGCGGGTGCTGCGTGAGGCGGGCTTCGTGGAGTCCCGCGTCGAGGCCCAGCGACGCGTCTACCGGCTGCGGCCCGAGCCGCTCATGGAGGTCGACGAGTGGCTGACGCCGTTCCGTCGCTTCTGGACGGCCCATGTCGACGCGCTCGAGCGCCATCTGGACCGGATGGAGCAGACCTCCAGCAAAGGAAAGAAGCGATGACTCACCGTGCGAAGTACACGCCCGGCCGCGCGGCCGGAGCCCACATCCAGAAGGAGGCCGAGCGCTGGACGCTCGTGCTCGTGCGCGACCTGCGCCACCCGCCCGCGAAGGTCTGGGACGCGCTCACGGACCCCGAGCAGCTGCGGGAGTGGGCGCCGTTCGATTCGGACCGGAGCCTGGGCGCGGTGGGCACCGCGATGCTCACCACGGTGGGCGCGCCCAAGCCGCTCGTCGCCGAGACGCAGGTGAAGCGGGCCGAGGCGCCGAAGCTGCTGGAGTACACCTGGGGTGGGAACGACGTGCGCTGGGAGCTGGAGCCGCGCGAGAGTGGCGGCACGCGGCTGACGCTCTGGCACAACATCCACCGGGGCTTCATCGCGATGGGCGCTGCGGGCTGGCACGTCTGCTTCGACGTGTTGGAGGGGCTGCTGTCGGGCGAGCCGCTGGGTCGCCTGGTCGGCCCGGAGGCGATGCGGTTCGAGGGTTGGCAGCGGCTGCACGCCGAGTACGCGGAGCAGTTCGGAGTCGAGGTCCCTGGACGTCCTTCTTCCCCGAGGAGCGGAACATGACGCGCTCGAAGAGAATCACCATCGGCTTCTGGGTTGTCACCGCGGTGTTCTGCCTGCAGATCGGCTTCACCGCGTATGCGCAGCTGAGCCTGCCGCAGGTGGCGGAGGCGTTCACCCACCTGGGCTTCCCCGACTACTTCCGGCAGGAGCTGTCGTGGGCGAAGCTCGTCGGGGTGTTGCTGCTGCTCGCGCCCGTGCCGGCGCGGCTCAAGGAGTGGGCCTACGCGGGGTTCGCCATCAACCTGGCCTCCGCGTTCATCGCGCATCGCGCGGTGGGGGATGGTCCGGAGGCGTGGGGTTGGGTGGTGGGGACCAGCGTGCTCTGGGGGTTGTCGTACTTCTTCTGGCGCCGTCTGCAGGCGGCGCCGGTCTCGGCCCAGGCGCCGGTGCTGGCCGGAGGTCACTCATGAAGAAGGGAGAGGGGCAGGCGAGCGGGGAGGTCGCGTCGCGACTCATCGACCAGCGCATCCTCGACCTGGAGGACTGGCGGGGGGAGACCCTGGCGCGGATGCGGAAGCTGATTCTCGAGGCCGTCCCGGAGACGACCGAGGAGTGGAAGTGGGGCATTCCGGTGTGGTCTCACAACGGGATTGTCACGACGGGGGAGTCGTACAAGAAGGTCGTGAAGCTCACCTTCATCAAGGGCGCCCACGTCCCCGACCCGACGGGCATCTTCAACTCCAGCCTGGAAGGCAACGCGCGCAGGGCCATCGACATCCGTGAAGGGGAGAAGGTCGACGCGAGCGCGTTCAAGGCGCTGGTGAAGGCCGCCGTGGCCCTGAATGGCGCGGCGAAGAAGAAGGCCCCGGCGGTGAAGAAGGCCGCGCCGGTGGCGAAGAAGGCGGCGGCGGTGAAGAAGGCCCCGGTGGCGCGAAAGAAGAGCGCCGTGAAGAAGGTCGCGACGCCCAGCGGTGCGAAGGCGAAGAAGCGATAGGGTTCGGGGCGTGATGGCGCCCCATCCCCGTCATCCAGGAGTGAGCACCATGGTTGGCAAGACGGCCCGGAAGCCCGCGGCGAAGAAGACCACGGCGAAGAAGACCACGGCGAAGAAGGCCACAGGTCGCAAGGTGACGTCCGCGCCCACGGCGAAGAAGGCCACGACGAAGAAGGCCACAGGTCGCAAGGCGACGTCCGCGCCCACGAAGAAGAAGACGACGGGTCGCAAGGCGACCTCGGCGCCGGCGAAGGCGCCAGTCCTCCTCTCCGGGGGCAATCCGCAGATCGCGAAGGGTTACGGTGAGGAGCCCATCCAGGCCTACATCGCGGCGATGCCGGGCTGGAAGCGCGAGGTCGGTGCCCGTCTCGACGCGCTCATCTCGCGCACCGTCCCGAGCGTGTCCAAGGCGGTGAAGTGGAACTCGCCGATGTACGGCGTCGAGGGGCAGGGCTGGTTCCTCGGCATCCACTGCTTCGCGAAGTACATCAAGGTGGCCTTCTTCCGGGGCACGTCGTTGCGTCCCGTGCCTCCGGGTGAGTCGAAGAGCCAGGACACGCGCTACCTCGACATCCGCGAGGGCGACGCGTTCGACGAGGCCCGCTTCGTCTCCTGGGTGAAGCAGGCCAGTCAGCTCCCAGGCGAACGGATGTAAGTCGTTGCGGTGGTAGAGTCGCTTCCCATGAAGCGGCTCCTCCCCGCCTGCCTCATGGTCCTCGTGGGTTGCGCCACCACGAAAGCACGCCTTCCCGAGCACGCGGCGTTCATCCAGAACGACTACGCCGCGGCGCTCGCCCAGGCCCGGGCCGAGCGCAAGCCGCTCTTCATCGACTTCGGCGCGGTGTGGTGTCCGCCGTGCCGGACCATGGAGGCGCAGGTCTTCGCCGCGCCTGGATTCATCGCGAGGGCGAAGGACTACGTCCTGCTCGCGGTGGATGTGGATGACCCCATCAACGAGCCGCTCCTCGAGCGCTTCCCGGTGGACAACCTGCCCACGTTGCTGGTGCTCGACTCCGAGACGGAGACGCCCGCGCTGCGCTGGATGGGAGGCGCCGGGCTGGAGGATGTCCTGTCGCTGCTCGACGATGCCCAGCGTGCGCTGAGTGCCCAGGTGTCGGGGCCGGAGCTGCTGCTGCTCGAAGGCGACCGCGCCTATGCCAGGCGGGAGCATGAGCTGGCGGCGCGCAAGTACCAGGAGGCGGTGGCGCAAAGCGCCAGGGGTTGGAGCCGCCGGGCCCGGGCGGTGGAGTCCGCGGTCAATGCCCTGTGGAACGCCGAGGCCTTCCAGGCCTGCGCGGAGTACGCGGTGAAGGAGGTCCCCCGTCTCGAGGAAGGGGAACGGGCGGGAGCGGCGAGCACCGCCTACGCCTGTGCGCGCTACGCGAACGAGCCCAAGCCCTGGGCCGCGCCGGCCATGAAGGCGTTGGAGGGCTCCTTCGAGAAGGCCTTCGAGCAGCTCCGGAAGAACGACGCGAAGGAGCAGACCTGGCTCTATGGCTCCATGGCGGACCTGCTCGAGGAGCGAGGTGACAAGGAAGGGGCTCGGAAGCTCTTCGAGGAGTACTACGCGAAGGTGCTCGCGTACCGCGCCGAGGAGACCACGGCGCGGGGGCGTGCGGCGTGGGACCCGCCGCTCTACGGCGCCGCGGAGTCGAGCGGGCACCTGGCGGAGACCCTGGCGCTCTTCGTCCAGACGGAGCGCGAGCTGCCTGACGACTTCTCCGCCAGCGCACGGGTGGCCGCGAACCTTCGAGAGCTTGGCCGCTATGACGAAGCGCTCGCCGCGACGGACCGCGCGCTGAAGCAAGCCCAGGGAGGGCGCCGGCTCGCGGTGTGGCTGAGCCGGGCGCGGACGCTGGAGCGCGCTGGCCGGAAGGACGAGGCACGCAAGGACCTGGAGACGGCGCTCGCGGAGGCGGAACGGCTGCCCAGGATGCAGCGGGAGTTCTCCCAGTACGCGGTGGACGCGGTGAAGGCCGCGCTGTCCGCGCTCGACGCCGGGAAGTAGCGCCCGTGCCCGCCGAGCGCGCCACGTCTTCCCCTGTAGTGGGGAAGAAGCCCTTCGCGGCCCTTTTGTGTCCGTGCGCGGTGCTGAGGAGGGGCGCCCCTTCGCCTGCGGGACGCGCCATTTCTGCACGACGTGTTGGGGGGGGTGCCCTCGCGGCCTACTGTCTCCGCGCTCGATGCTGGGAAGGCGGGCCCGCGCGCTCGCCGGGCGTGCCACCTCGAAGCGTGGTGGGCTGGCGGAGGCCGCGCCACGAACGCTGGCGGCCCGCCGGGGCTGAGTCACGCGCCCATTCGAGCTGGAGCGAGGCGCTACCCGCGCCGACCCGAGACGTGCCTCCGGGTCGGCGCGGATGTCAGCGCGTCAGCGGACCTCGAACTCGTAGATGCGCATCGCGGGTGAGGCGTCCTGCGTCGGCAGCGTCACGTGGAGCCGGATGTAGCGCGCGGACGTCGCGGTGATGGGGTGGGTGGAGACGTTGGCGGTGTTGGCGCTCACCGTGACGGCGGTGCTCCACGTCGTCCCGTTGGTCGACGTCTGGATGGTGAACGCCTTGCTGTTCCAGGTCGCCGTCTCACCGCCGGCCCCCGCGTGCTTCACGGTGAAGCTGCTGACCGTCTGGGCCGAGCCCAGGTCGACATCCATCCACGCCGGGGACGTCAGGGAGCAGAACTTGTCGGTGGTGCCCCCGGAGACGCTGCCGTTGACCGCCTTCGCCGCCGTCTCGTTGCTGTTGCAGGGCGTGGTGCTGCTCGTCGGCTTGTTCAGCGCCAGGTTGATGAAGCCCGTGCCGACGGAGACCGTCTGGCTCTTGCTGTGGCTCGCCCCTCCGTTGTCCGTCACCGTCAGCGTGACGTTGTAGTTCCCGCCGCTCGCATACGTGCGCGCCGGGTTCGTCGCGGTGGACGTGGTGCCGTCGCCGAAGCTCCAGCTGCGCGAGGCGATGCTGCCATCGGCGTCCGTGGACGCGTCGCTGAACGTCGCGGTGAGTCCGCTGACGGTGACACCGAAGTTCGCCACCGGCGGCGTGTTGCCGCTGACCGCGGCGTTGATGGCCGCCGCGTACTGCGCGCTCGTCCCCTGCGCGGAGCACCGCTGGATGTCGTCGTACAGCCACATGAAGCCGCCCGGGATGCCCGCATTGGCCTTCCAGTTGGTCATCTTGGTCTGCACCGACGCAGGGCTGTCACCGGACGCGCAGTTGGTGCCGTGCCGGGACCACAGGCCCGGGCTGACCGTCATGCCCATGGCGGTGTTCCAGCTCGCCGGGTTGTTGCCCGCGCCGCCGTCGTAGACCTGGAGATAGATGCGGTCCACGGCGCTCCCCAGGTTGTTCCGGAGGTTCCGCCAGAACGTCTGCTGTGTGTACGGGACGAAGGCAATCTTGTAGCCCAGCCCAATCAGCATCTGCCCGAAGGTCGTCGTCGGAGCGAGGTCATAGGCGCTCTCGTCGTCGAAGTTCACCGCGTCCGCGCCCGTGATGGACTTCAGCACCTGGAAGTTGCGGTACAGGATGCTGTTGCTCCCGGTGCCGCAGACCAGCGTGGTGCCGCAGCCGGTGGCGGTGCCGTTGACCAGCCTCGCCATGCGCTCGAAGTCTGGGACGCTCCAGGCGCCGATGGACACCTCGATGCGGTTGACGGACGTGGGCGCCCGCTTGAGCGTGGCCAGTCGCGTGGGCCACGCCGCGTCGCCGATGTACGCACCATTCCGGACCACGGGGATGTCGTTGTAGACGAGGTCGCCGTTGTCCTCGATGTGGAAGCTCCACAGAATCACCGTGGTGAACCCCGAGGCGCGCAGGTCATTCATCACCGCGGTGCCCCCGGAGTAGAAAGGTCCACCACCATAGACAGCCGAGTGTGCCTGGGCGGCGGGCGCCATGAGCACGCCCCAGAGCGTGGCGAGGGTGAAGAGCAGACGGCTGGATACATTCGATGGGTTGGATTTCGACATGGAA
Source organism: Myxococcus guangdongensis (assembly GCF_024198255.1). Classification (NCBI taxonomy): domain Bacteria; kingdom Pseudomonadati; phylum Myxococcota; class Myxococcia; order Myxococcales; family Myxococcaceae; genus Myxococcus; species Myxococcus guangdongensis. Next base: position 253,269 of record NZ_JAJVKW010000013.1, on the reverse strand, counting down.
CAATCCTCGGCATGGGAATGACGCGATGGACTGCGATGCGTGTCTGGGCGTGAGAGGCATTGCGCCCGCCCACACCCTCACGTGCTCCAGGTCGCCAGCGTCGGCGACGGCCCACCTTGGGAGGGGCGGGTTCACGGTGTCAATTCAACGTCGAGGATGTCTGGCGATGGTTCGCTGCCGCACGACGTGAGTCCGATGCCCCCGTCTTTTTCCTCGTTGGCGGTTCTCCACGGGCCCTGGTAGGGTTCCGCGCGGGGCGGCTTTGGGTGTGCTTCCTTCTCACTCCTATGAGGTAGCTCATCCGCTCTCCGCCCCGCTTTTCCCCTCTCTCAGGGAGTCACCATGGGCGCCCCTTCGCTCGAACTCACGGGCGATTCCGCCGCGCTGTTGCTCTGGACCACGGGGCTCGTCTTTCCTCCCACGGGACTGGCCTCTGACGGCCAGCTGAAGGCGCGAGAGGAGGCCCTGGTCGCCCTGGACGCGGACCTGGTGGGCGTCGGCTATGTGCTCGCGGGCGAGCTCCGGGAGGTGTTGCTCGCGCTCCCCTCCGAGGCCCTGGCCGCGACCGGCCAGTTCCTCTACGAGAATTGTGCCGCGACCGTGGGCAAGGACCGCCCCTTCGTCCCGCTGTTCCGCGACTTCCCCCAGAGCGTCCCGCGCGACACGCATGAGCTGTTCGTGCAACGCATGCTGTCGTGGCTGTACCAGAACCCCGAGCAGCCGTGCATCCACTGCGGCACCCTGGGCTCGGTGCGCGCGCTGTCTCCGTGCGCCCACCTGGTCTGTGAGCGGTGCTTCGACGGCAAGGACTACTCAGCCTGTCCCATCTGCCGACGACGGCTGTCGCCGACAGACCCCTTCCTGAAGCCCCAGCAGCTCGTGTCGCCCCCCCGGTCCGTCTACAGCGTGCGCCGGAGTCAGCTGACGCGGTTGTCATTGGGCACGGACCCCGAGGCCGCCGCGAGCGGGCTGATGCGGCGACTGGCGTCGCGGTCCACCGTGCTCAGCCCTCGCGACCTGGAGATCCTCAAGCGGCTCGTCTCCGTCTTCGGCCCGCGGGTGCTGGGCTGGCTGCCTCGGCGCATCCCGGTGAAGGAGACCCTGGCGCTCATCGTGGGGCTCCTGCTCCGGGACCCTCGGACGGCGGGAGACGTGCTGGCCGGCGCCGCGGCGCACGTGAAGACCGCCACGGATGTGCTCCGCGTGTTGGTGGCGTGGGCGGGTGGCAACCCCGACCTCTCCGTCAAGGTCCCCTTGAAGAGCCCTCCGCGTCAGGTGCGGCGCGCCGTCCTCCGGATGATGGAGGGCTTCTCCCTGTTGAACCTCACCGAGGACGTCGGTCGCAACCCGGGCCTGTGGAAGGCCTTCGGCGGGCTGCTGCACGTCTTCGAGGAGTGGCGGCGCCATCCCAAGGTCTCGCTCGCGTTCGCCGTGCTGCGCGGGACGGTGCTCTCCGAACAGACGCCGTTCGGCGCGACGTTGCTGGGGCTCGCCCGCGAACATCCCGAGTCCTTCCAGCCGCGCGACGTCGAGGGCGGCGTCGTCGTGGAGTTCCGCTCCTGGACCTCGCGTGTCGAGGAGGCGCTGCGCGCGAAGGTGCTTCCGGACGCGCTGGGGCTGCTCCGACAGCGGCCCGGCGAACTGCTGCGCAGGTTGGACCATGTGAGCCGGCTCTCGGTGGCGCGCTCGGGTGACGCGCGGCTGGAGCCGGAGGTGCTCGCGACGCTCGAGTCCGTGCTGCCCCGGGCCTCGCCCGCGTTGCTGCTCGCCGCCTCGGCGCACCTGCGCAAGCGGCACCAGCCGTTCGCCCGGCGCATCTTCTTCCCCAAGGGCGAGGCCACCCACGCCTGGGGCATGGAGGACCGTCGTCCGCTGCTCCCCGGGGATGTGATTGGCCAGCTGGTGGCGCCGCTGGAGCGGGAGCTGTTGCGCCGGGCGGAGGCCCTGCCGCCCTTCCCCCAGGCGGTGGTCGACGAGGCGCTCGCCGACCTCCTGGTGCCGATGGCGGAGAAGACCGCGTCGAAGGCGCTGGTGGCGGTGCCTCGCGGCAGCCTGCTGCCAGTGCCGGAGGGGAAGACCCTCCGCTTCTTCGTCCACTGGACGGAGCCCCAGAACACGTACGTGGACCTGGACCTGTCGGTGGCGCTCTACGACAAGAACTGGTGGCTGGTGGACCGGTGTGACTACACCAACCTGCGGCTGGACGACGACGCCGCGGTGCATTCGGGGGATGTCACGTCGGGCTCTCCTCCGCTGGGGGGCGCCGAGTTCCTGGACGTGCACGTGGAGCGCCTGCTCGCCCAGGGCGTGCGCTATGCCATCCCCGTGGTCTTCTCCTTCAACAGCGTCTCGTTCGACCGGATGGAGGACGCGTTCGCGGGCTTCATGGTCCGGGACGGGGACGAGGGCGAGCACTTCGATGCGCGCACGGTGGAGCAGCGCTTCGACTTGCAGGGGAGCGCGCAGATTTCGGTGCCGCTCGTCATCGACCTCGTCGAGAAGCAGCTGCGCTGGGTGGACGTGAAGGTCCCTCCCGAGGATGGCTTCCAGAGCGTGGCCCGCTCACGCGGCGGCCTCGCGCACCTGGGCAAGGACACCCTGGCCTACTTCGGCACCGGCGCCCGTCCCACGCTGTGGGACCTGGCGTGTCTGCATGCCGCCGCGCGCAGCCGCACCGTGCACGTCCGGCGTCGGGATGGCTCCGTGTCCGTCCTGAAGCGGGCCGAGGGCGAGGACACCGCCTCCTTCCTGCGCAGGCTGCGGGCCCTCGAGGCGGACTCCACCGCGCAAGGCTTCGTGCCCGGCAAGGCGCCCACGCTCTTCGCGGGACTGACGGATGTGCCCACGCTCCCTCCGGGAAGCGAGGGGTATGCCCTGCGCTTCCTGTACACCTCCGCGGAGGAGGTCACCCGGCTGGGGGCGGGCGACCTGGTCTCCGCGCTGAAGAAGGCGTAGCGGAGCCTCGGTCGAATCAGAAGGTCGGCAGGTCGTTGGCGAGATGGGAGGACAATCCCCCGTCGACGACCAGCGTCGTGCCGTTGATGTAGCCGCCGGACGGGCCCGCGACGAACGCCACCAGTCGGGCCACCTCGTCGGGCGTGGCGAACCTCCCGGCGGGAATCCTCCGCAGCAGGGCTTCACGCAGCGCGGGCGGCGCCTTCGCCAGCATCTCCGTGTCGACGTAGCCGGGGCAGATGGCGTTGCAGGTGATGCCGTGCGCGCCCCACTCCGCGCCGATGGACTTGGAGTAGCCCACCAGCGCGTGCTTGGTGGCCGCGTAGGTGGAGGAGAGCGCCCCACCGAAGAGGCCGAGCGAGGAGGCGATGTTGATGATTCGCCCGAACCTCGCCGCCTTCATGCGCGGAAGCACCCACCGGCAGAGCTGGTGGACGGCGTGCACATTCACCTGGAACAAGGCCTCCCACTCGCTCCGGGAGACCTCGTCGGCGCGGTGGAAGGGCCCACCGAAGCCCGCGTTGTTCACGACGACACCGGGGATGCCCAGCGTGGCCTCGAGCCGCTCGAGCGTCGCGTGCAGCGAGGCCTCGTTCGTCAAATCACACACGAAGGACCACGCCTGGGCTCCGGAGGCACGCAGCCGCTGCTCCTGCCGCGCCAGCGCCTCCGGGTCGCGCGCCAGGAGGACGACGCGCCGCCCCTGCCCGGCGAGCACCTCCGCGATGGCCGCGCCGATTCCCCGGCTGGCGCCCGTGACGAGCGCCAGGTCCGCGTTCGAGGACGGCGTCATCACAGGACTCCCTTGGAGGGGACCAGGCGCAGCTCGTCGACGCGCACGTGCAAGGGCTTGCGGGTGATTTCCCAGATGGACTCGGCCACGTCCTCCACCGACAGCATGTCGGAGGGGCTGAACTCCGGACGCGTCCTCCAGAAGGCGGTGTACACGGCTCCCAAGGAGAGGAGCGTCGCCCGGATGGCGTGGTCCTTCCCCTCTTCGTTCAACACGCCGGTGAGCCCCCGGAGGCCGTGCTTGGAGGCCGCGTACGCGCCATTCAGGGACAGGGTGAGGTGGTCGCTCACCGAGCCGATGTGGATGATTCTCCCGCCGCCGTGCGCCTTCATCCGCTTGAACGCCTCGCGCGCGCACAGGAACGCCCCCGTCAGGTTCACCTCGAGGCTCCTCCGCCAGTCCTCGAGCGACGTCTCCTCGATGGGCGTGAAGGCCCCGAAGCCCGAGCAGTTGACCAGCAGATGAAGGGGCGCCGCCTCGGACGCCTTGTCGAACAGCGACCTCACGGAGTCCTCATCCGTGACGTCCACTCGCAGCGACTCGGGCGACTCCCGGGTCACATCCACGGATGCACAGACGACGCGCAGTCCCTCGGCCCTCAGTCTCTGGATGACGGCGGCGCCGATGGTGCCCGTTCCGCCGACGACGATTGCATTCCGAGCGCGCATGCCGGACGGATACGGACGGTCGTGCCCCGGGACCAGCGTCCTCCCGGGGCAGTGTCCAGTCACGCCGGGGTTCCTCCGCGATTGGCGCGATTGGATTGGGCGCGCAGTGTCGTGCCCGTTACGCTTCGACGATGAGCGGAGATTTCGTCCACCTCGCGCCCGATGTGGGCGAGCGCCTTGCCCGGCTCGGCGCGAACGTGGCCCATGCCACCGCCGCCGCGCGGGTGCCTCCTGTGGGAGCGATGAGCACCGCGCAGTTCTTCCGCTTCTGGGAGGTGCTCGGGGAGTCGTCGCCCGCGGACATCGGCTTGCGCCTCGCGCGCGAGACGCAGGTGCACGAGTACGACATCTCCTCGCTGGCCGCGTTGCACTCACCGGACCTGGCCACGGCCCTGGGCAAGATTGCCCGCTACAAGCGGCTGTGTGGCCCCAAGGACATGGCCGTCGAGACCCAGGGGGGCGAGGTCACCGTCCACACGACCTATCTGCATGCCTCGAGCCCCGCGCCCGCGCGCCTCGTCGACGCCTCGCTGGCCTCTCTGCTGGTGCTGCTGCAGCGCGGGAGTGGCTTGTCCCTGGCGCCCAAGCGGGTGGAGCTTCTCCGGGCCCGCGCGGACGAGCCGATGCTGATGCGCTTCTTCGGCTGTCCGCTGCGCTTCCGGGCGCGGCGTGACGCGCTCGTCTTCGACGCGAAGGTGCTCTCCACGCCCTTCGTCACCCACAACGCCAACCTGCTGCGGGTGCTGCTCCCCAGCCTGGACGAGCGGCTCGCGCCCGTCGAGCAGGACTCGCTCGTCGACCAGGTCCGCTCGGTGGTGGCGCGGCGCATGGCGGGGGAGCGGCCCAGCGTGGCGAAGGTGGCGCGAGAGCTGGCGCTCAGTGCCCGGACGCTCCAGCGTCGGTTGGAGGAGCACGGGCTGAGCTATCAGCAGGTGCTCGATGACGTCCGGCATCGCACGGCGCTGCGGCTGTTGCGCACCGAGCAGGTGGGCGTGGACGAGATTGCCTTCCTGCTCGGCTTCGAGGAACTCAACTCCTTCACGCGCGCGTTCCGCGGCTGGGAGGGCACCACGCCGCACCGTTGGCGCGATTCGATGAGATAGTGGCGCGTCTGGATTTGGAGCGCGCGGGCTCACGCACCATCTTCAGGGCATGACCCAAGACACTTCGCAGGTGTGGTTCATCACGGGCAGCTCGCGTGGCCTCGGTCGCGCGCTCACCCTCGCCGTGCTCGCCGCCGGGCACCGCGTCGTCGCCACCGCGCGCAACCCCGAGTCGCTCGCGGACCTCGTCCACGAGCACGGCGCGCGAATCAAGGCGGTGTCCCTCGACGTCACCCAGCCCGAGCAGGCCGCGCGGGCGGTGCGCGAGGCGGTGGAGGCCTTCGGCCGCATCGACGTGCTGGTGAACAACGCGGGCTACGCCAACATCGACTCGGCGGAGGACCTGGCGCTCGACGACTTCCGCGCGCAGATGGACACCAACTTCTACGGCGTGGTGCACGTGACGCGGGCGGTGTTGCCGGTGATGCGCGCGCAGCGGCACGGGCGCATCCTGCAGATCAGCTCGATTGGAGGGCGGCGCGGCGGCACGCCGGGGCTGAGCGCCTATCAGGCCGCGAAGTTCGCGGTCGCGGGCTTCAGCGAGGTGGTGATGAACGAGGTGGCGCCGCTCGGCATCCAGGTGACCCTCGTCGAGCCGGGTGGCTTCGCCACGGATTGGGCGGGCGCGTCGATGACGATTCATCCCTCGAAGCCCGACTACCAGGGCACGGTGGGCGCCTTCAACGCGAGCGTGAGGGCCCACCCCGGCGCCGCGCGGGGGGTGCCCCAGAAGGCCGCGAAGGCGTTGCTGCGGCTCGCGGCGATGGAGAAGCAGCCGCGACGGTTGCTCCTGGGGAGCGATGCCTATGCGCTGGCCAGGCTGACGCTGCGCGAGATGGGGGAGAGTGACGACGCCCAGCGTGCGCTCAGCGTCAGCACGGACGCGGACGGGCTGCCGGACTTCGCGGACACGGAGGTGGGCCGGCGGATGCTGAAGCTTCACGGCACCTGAGCGGTGGCGTGGGGAAAGAAGGCGGGGACGGAGCGGCCCGAGCAGGAGTTGCCGCCCGGGTGGCCGGGGCGCAAGACGCTCCGCGCACAGAGGCCGAGCCGCTGCCGCAGCAGGTCCAGGGGCTCTTCCAGCAGGGACTCCAGACGTGCGCCCAGGAGGGCGGTGGCGGCGACGCCCCGGACGAAGTCGTGGGCCTGGATGCGCCCTTCGTAGATGTCGCGCAGGTGCTTGTACCTGTCGCGGAGGATGTCCGGGTGCACGGAGGCGGCGGCCAGGAACAGGGCGAGCGCGGAGGGGGCGAGTCCGAACACGAAGGACTGGATGGCGACCTCGTCCGCGTCCGACGTCTCGTAGGCGCCCAGCACGTGGAAGAAGTCGTGGCACTTGTTGAGCCGGTGGACGGCGTAGCGGGTGGGCGTCGCCTCCGGGTCGAGCTCCGACTGGATGGGGAAGAAGTCGGGAGACAGTCGGTAGTGCGCCATGTAGGCCGCGTAGCAACGGCCGAACGAGCCTTCCGGCAGGGTGGCGAGGGCCTCGGGTTCGGGGAGGGCGGGGTCCCAGGACTCGGCATGCAGCGCGCGGAACCCGGGCACCGACAGCAGCAAGGCGTCACTGGCCGCGAGCAGCTCGGGCTGGGTGAGGACGGGGATGACCTCTCCCAGCGTCACGCGCTGGTTCACCAGGTCGCGGGCCTGCTCGATGAGCGTGGTCGGCTCCGCCAGGGGAGCTCCGAATGACAGACGGTCCGCACGAGAGTGCATGCCTTCCCCCCACTTGCACACGATGCGCCACCCTCCCGTTGCCTGTCATTCCGGGGGGATGGGAGGTGTTCGAGGGAGGATGCTTCGGGCCTACACGTCAAGGCGCATGGCCTGACACGTCAATGGGGGCGGGTTGTCGTGTCAGCCGAGGGGCCTGGTGCTCCCGGTCGAGAGTGTTTTCCTCCTGACAGCAGGGATGGGTTTGCCCGCGGTGCATGCTCGCGGTGGCTGGCCGTCGCCCGAGAATTCCCGGGCGAAGGGGGGCGACTCATGGATTTCGTTGCACGTGCGTTTCGGCGCCAGACGAAGCAGGGCGCTCGGGGTGCGTTGACTCTCCTCGGGCATGCCTGCGCGCCCCACCGCTCCAGCGCGGAGGTGGTGGGGTGATTGCCAGCACGTTTTTCGACCTGGTGATTGGCGTGGACATCCATTTCGAGATGGTCCCCACGCCTGCTCTCGTGCCCACCCCCTTCCCGCATCCCTTCGTGGGGATGGTGTACGACCCCTCGGGCCTGGTGACGGGGCTGCTCGTCTCGAATGCGGTGGGCCTGGTGATGGGGTCGCCGCCCACCGGCCCGGTCCTCGTCAACTGCGTTCCCGCGACGAACACGGGCACGGAGGTGAAGAACTCCATGGTGCTCCCCCACATCGTCATCCCGCCCGGGACGATGTGGACCCCGATGCCCAAGGCGCCGAAGCCGAAGATTGGCAAGCACGGGGTGCCGCCGCCGGACCCGCCGGTCAAGCCCGCGGGAGACGCGGTGCTGATGATGGGCTCCAAGACGGTCACCCTCATGGGGTCGAACGCCGTGCGTCTGGGGGACCTGGCCATGAGCTGCAGCGAGCCCCTTCGCCTGCCGTCCTCCATGGTCCTCGCCATCCCCAAGGGCCTGCCCGTGCTCGTGGGCGGGCCGCCCGCGATTGATTGGCAACAGGCGCTGGGCGCGCTCCTGCGCTCCAAGTGGGTGGCCAATCACCTGCACGGGTTGATGTCGCGCATCCGGAACGTGCGGCTGCGAAACTTCCTGCACTCCGCGGTGTGCTTCCTGACGGGACATCCGGTGGATGTGATGACCGGGCGCGTGCTGACGTCCGCCACGGACTTCGAGCTCCCCGGTCCGCTGCCGCTGCGCTTCGAGCGCAACTACGCCTCCAGCTGGGCGGGTCGTGACTCCGTCCTGGGGTACGGGTGGAGCCACTCGTTGGACCAGGCGGTCTGGCTGGAGCGTGGCAAGGTGGTGTACCGCGCGGAAGATGGGCGGGAGATCGAGTTCGACACCTTCGACTTCCCGGACCATGTGATGCGCAAGGGGGACCGGTGCTGGGACCCCTACAATCGCCTGACGCTGAGGTGCCTGGGCGCGTCGCACTGGGAGGTCGAGACGGCCAAGGGCCTCACGGGGGTGTTCGCGCCCGTGCGTGGAGACACCCGGACCGGACAGGCGCGCCTCGTGTCCCAGCGGACGCGGGAGGGACATCACCTCCAGCTCGGCCATGACCAGGATGGGAACCTGGAGTGGGTGACGGACAGCGGAGGGCGCAAGGTCCTCTTCGAGCATGACCCGCACGGCCGGCTCGTCAGCGTCTCGCTTCCGCGTCCACGCGAGCGCGGCTGGGTCACGCATGCGCGGTATGTGTATTCACCCGAGGGAGACCTGGTGGAGGTGCATGACGCGCTGGGGAACGTCACGCGCTGCGCCTACGAGGCGCACCTCCTCGTGCGGGAGACGGACCGGACGGGGCTCAGCTTCTACTTCGGCTACGACGGCCTGGGGGCTGACGCGTACTGCGTCCGGACCTGGGGGGACGGCGGCATCTACGACCACGTGCTGGATTACGACCCGCGAAACCACGTCACCTGTGTGACGGACTCGCTGGGCCACGTGACGACCTACCAGGCCAACGCGGTGAACGCGGTGGTGAAGGTGGTGGACGCGCTGGGCGGTGTCACCCGCTACGAGTACGACGACTTCCTGCGCAAGACGGCGGAGGTCGACCCGCTGGGCAACACCACCCGCTACGAATACGACGCCCGAGGCAATCGCACCAGGACGACGGGGCCGGAGGGCGCCGTGGAGGTCGTGCGGTACGACGCCTCCAACCAGCCGCTCTCGGCCATCGACGTCAATGGAGGCGCCTGGGCATGGCGCTACGACGACCGCGGCCTCTTGTTGGAGGAGGTGAACCCGCTGGGGCAGAGGCGGGGGTTCGCGTACAAGGACGGGCTGCTGACGGCTGTCGACGACGGTGATGAAGCGTCGCGGACGGAGTTTGGCTACGACACCCAGGGCAACCTCGAGCAGGTCCGCCTCGCGACCGGCGCCCAGGCGCACGTCGCCTTCGACCGGTTGGGGCGGCCCGTCCATTGGCGGGATGCGGGCGGAGCCGAGGGGCGCCTGACCCACGACCCGCTGGGCCGTCTGCTGCGCGTGGAGACCCACTCGGGGGCCTGGGAGTGGCGGTATGACGCCGAGGGATGTCTGGTGGAGGAGCAGGGGCCCTCCAGGCATCTCCGGATGGGGTACGAGGGCTACCATCACCTCGCGTGGCGCGAGGAGGCGGGCGCCCGGGTCCTGCTCCAGCACGACACGGAGGGGTGGCTCACGGCGGTCGTCAACGAGGCGGGAGAGCGCTACGAACTCGTTCGGGATGCCCTGGGACAGGTGACGCGGGAGCGGGGCTTCGACGGCGCGGAGCGGCACTATCGCCATGACGCCGTCCGGCGCCTCGTGAGCGTCCTCCATCCCAGCGGGCGCTCGGAGAACCTCCGCCACGATGTCGCGGGGCGGCTCATCGAGGTCACCTACTCGGACGGCGCCTTCCGTCGCTTTCGCTATCGCCAGGATGGCCTGCTGATGGAGGCGCAGAGCGAGTCAGGGTCCGTCGCTCTCGAAAGAGATGTCCTCGGGCGCGTCATTCGCGAGCGGCAGGGGGAGTGCGTCGTGGCCTCCCATTACGCGCGAGGGGGCCAGCGCTTCCTGCTGGAGACCTCCCTGGGCGGGCGCGAGGTCGTCTTCCGCGACGGACTCGGAGAACTCCAGGGACTCCACCTGGGGCAGGCGCACGTCGATGAGCCCGGGGTCCGCTTCGAGCGGGACGAGGCGGGCTGCGAGACGGCGCGGCGGCTCCCTGGGGGCGTCGAGGTGTGGTGGCGACGCGACCAGGAAGGGCGGCCGCTCCAGCGTCGAATCGTGAAGCGGGCGCGGGGCGCCACGCGAGAGCAGCAATCGCTCTCCTATCAATGGGAGCACGAGGACCGCCTGGTCGCCCTGGGGGACGCCAGGTCTGGCACGCGGCACTACGCGCATGACGAGCGGGGCCGCCTCGTGGGCTCCCGGGATGCAGGGGGGAGCGTGCACCGCGGTCTGGATGTCGTTGGCAACCTCTACCGCACCCCGGAGCGGACGGACCGACGGTACGGGGCTGGAGGTCTTCTTCGCGAGGCGGACGGCACCCTGTTCGAGCACGACCTGGATGGCAACGTGACGCTCAAGCGCCTGCCGACCGGGGAGACCTGGAGATACGCCTGGAGCGGCGCGGGGCTCCTGAAGGAGGTGGTACGCCCGGACGGGCTGCGCACGCGCTTCGAATATGACGCCCTGGCGCGGCGCACCCGGAAGCAGACGGTGCACGACGCCGGAGGCGAAGGCGAGTCGACGACGTCCGAGACCCGCTTCATCTGGGATGGTGACGTCGTCGTGCATGAGTTGGTGGACACCGGAGCGCAGGTCACCTGGTACTGGGAGCCGGGGACCTTCACGCCCGTGGCGAAGGAGGTGGGGGGACGCTGCTTCCACGTCGTCTCGGACCACCTCGGCACGCCCACCGAGCTGTATGACGACCAGGGAGAGCTCGCCTGGCGGATGCAGTTGGACATCCTCGGGGTGGGGCGGGCGGACGTGGCGCTGGAGTCCTGCCCCTGGCGTTGGCCGGGCCAGTACGAGGACCCGGAGACCGGGCTGTATTACAACCGGTTCCGCTACTACGACCCCTCGACGGGGCGCTATCTCAGCCAGGACCTCCTGGGGCTGAAGGGCGGGCTGGACCTGTATGGCTATGTGCCGGATCCGCTCATCTGGCTGGACCCGCTCGGACTGCTCTTCGGGCTGTACCAGTTCGTGGAGGGCGGGAAGACATACATCGGGTCCTCGGTGGACACCTTCAGGCGACTGGGTGAGCACGTCCGCGCGGATCGCCTCGCGAGCCGGTCCGCGGCGACGGAGATCGCCGTGGATGTGTTCGGGGCGACGGGCCGGGATGGTCGACGACTCTTGCGGTTGGCGGAGCAGGAGGCCATGGAGGCCGCGGTGGACTCGGGCCTGACCCTCAGCAATGAGATTCGGGCCGTGGGTCGCCGAAGGGCATTCTACGAGCGGCTGCGCAACTGGTACAGGGACGGACAGCAGGGCCCCAAACCTTGTAAGTGAGCGGTGGTCCTCTGCGCGAGGGAGGAGGGCGTCATGGACTTTGTCGACCTGGGCAAGCGAACCGTTCTCGAGGTCGCCGACGATGTGGTGGACCTGGAGCTTCCGCGGCTGGACCGCGGGGGCCAGTACGCATCCCTGGGCGAGAAGCTGCAACGGTTGTCGAAGCTCGAGTCCTTGCGGCTCCACTCCGAGCAGTCGCCAGAGGGCCTCGAGGCCCTTCGAGGGCTGAGCGGGTTGAAGGTGCTCGGGCTCACGGGGCTCACGTCGGACCACGACCTCGCGCCGCTGGCGACGTGTTCGAACCTCCGGACGCTCCGGCTCGTCAGGATGGAGAAGGTCGATCTTGCTCCGCTCGAAGGACTCACCCGGCTCGAGACGCTGGTGCTGTTCGGCTCGGCCAAGAACCTCAAGGCCCTGGCTGGCCTCACGAAGCTGTCTGAGGTCCAGATTCTCTTCAACCCTCGAGTCCCCCTGGAGGTGTTGTCGAAGTCGAAGGGACTGAAGCAACTCAGCCTTCGTGGGTCCAAGGCGACAGGCTGGGAGCACCTCTCGCGGCTCGAGCACCTGGAGGTTCTGGACCTCGGGAACACGAACATCACCTCCATCGGGGAGCTGCCGGGGCTGCCGGGGCTCCGGACGCTGGAGGTCGATGGATGTCGGGCCCTGCACAGCCTTGCCGGCGTGGAGCGCTTCCCTGGCCTGACACGACTGTCCGCCGAGAACCTCAAGAAGCTGGACACGCTGAAGCCCGTGGCCGCGCTGAAGAAGCTGGAGGTCCTCTGGCTCATCGGTACGCCGCTCGCGGAGGGAGATGCAGCCGTCCTCGCGCAGCTCCCGCTCCTGTCGGAGGTCCGTGGCGTGAAGCGGCGGCCGGAGGTGGCCGAACAGCACGGGAGCATCTCCATCCTGAAGGACACGGAGGATGGCGCCCCGGTGTACCGGGTCGACCAGATGCTCGCGCCGCAACTCGAGCTCGACGACCACGAGGAGGTCGAGGAGTGGCTCCAGCGCGAGCTGGGGCAAAGCGCTCCAGGTTCGCTCGAGGCCCTGGAGTTCGACTCGGAGGGGGAGCACCTCGTCGTGCGCTCCTCCTCGCTGGAGGCCCTCCGGACAGTGGCCATGACACTGGACGCGCGGCTGCGGGGCGCTGACGCGAGCAAGCGCGCCGCGCCCAAGCCCCGGAAGCGAGCGAAGCGGTGATGGGGGCCTGCGGCTCTCAGTTCTCCGGGGACAGGTCCGCGGGCAGGCGCATGGAGGACAAGAGCTCGCGGAACACCTGCCAGCGGCGCTCGGGCGAGGTGTCGGCGCCCATGTGGCGCTCGACGTACTGCTTCACCAGGTCCTGGCCCAGGTTGTAGTTGATGACATACGCGCGATAGGCGTCGATGAACGACATCTTCTGCGTCGCCCGCTCCTCGGACACCAGGCCGTAGCGCACGAACCAGTCCCGCGTCGCCTCGCGGCTGAGGTGGCCGTCGAGGTAACGACGCGCGCCCTCGTTGGTCGCATAGGACAGCTTCGCCGCCAGCGCCTCCACGGCCACGTAGGTGGCCGCGCGCTTCGGGTCGAGCCCCGCGAGCGGGAAGAGGACGTCCCGCAGGTACGCCTCCGCGTCCGGGAACGCCACGTCGATGCCGTAGTTCGCGCTGCCCTCGGCGATGAGCGACATGGGCGAGTTGAGCGGATACACCGTCAACTCCACCCACCCGCGTCCGCGCACCAGGTGCTGCTCCAGCAACGCGTTGTAGACGTGGTGCCCCGGATAGCCCTCGTGCGCCGCCAGGTCGATGGCGCGCAGGATGTAGAAGGGCAGGTCCGTGTTGATCTGGATGACGCTGGTCGCGTTGCCCTTGTACCAGTTGTACCCGCTCCACGGCTTGTGGGTGACGTACTCCAGCGTGAAGTGCTCGTTGGCGGGAAGCTCCACGTGCTGGAGCGTGCGGCGCCGGGCCTCCTGGATGGCGACGCGGAAGACCTCGTCCAGCTTCTCCTTGGGGATGACGAACTCGCTGCGGAAGCGGTCCAACCGCTCGACCAGCGGCCCCTGTCCGGGCAGGCGCTTCTCCAACTCGGCGAGCACCGCCTCGAACTCCGCGTCGGTGTGTCCGGGGTCCTTCGCGCCGTAGAGCGCCTGGCTCTCCTCGTCGAACTTCAACTTCTCGCCGGACAGCATCCGCACCCGCGCCTCGAGCGAGCGCAGCTGGGTCAGCAGGAAGCGGTGGCGCATCGCGAGCAGCTCATCGGCGGGCACCGGCGTCGCCTCCACCGCCGCCACCATCGCGGCGGCGCGCGCGGCAATCTCGGGCAGGGGCCGCTTCGTGGCCTCGGCCTCCTTCGCCCATTCCTCCGGTCCGTAATAGGCGTCCACGTAGTTGCCGTCGTGCTGCCCCACGGCGAGGGCCAGCTTCACGTATTGCTCGGCGGAGGCGTCCAGCGGGGAGGGCGTCGTCATGGAGGTTCCTGGGGAGGTCGCCGCACCTCGCGTCGAGCAGGCGAGCGTCAGCGAGGTGAGGACGAGAGCGGTCAGGCGGCGGAGGCTCGAGTGCATGGCGAGGCCCGTTGTAGATGGCCCCGGCCATGAGTTCCAGCGCCCGCGCTCACGAAGGCCAGGTCAGTCGTACCTGTGTGCCTTGTGGCTCCACCGCGCGGATGTCCAGCGTCCACTGGAACCGGCGCGCCAGCCGCTCCACCAGCGACAAGCCCACGCCGAAGCCTCGCTGCCCGGGCTCGCTCCGACCGAAGCCCACCCCCGTGTCGACGATGCTCCACGCCTCGGGCGTGACGCGGATGACGATGCGCCCCTTCTCCGTGTACGCGAGCGCGTTCTTGATGAGGTTGCCCAACATCACCCGCGCCACGGAGCCAGGCAGCGGCACAATGACTTCGTCTCGCGCCTCGAGGACCCACTCCACGTCGCCCCGCGCGAGGTGGTCGCCGTACAGCGCGAGCAGCTCGCGCGAGATGCCCACCAGTCCGCATGTCTCGTCCGAGCGCCCCGTCCGCGCCAGCCAGAGGAGGCCCTCCGTCAGCAGGCCCATCTGGTGGACCGCCTGCCGCAGCCGCTCGAAGGTCGCCGAGTCCGAGGGCGGGTCCAGCTCCAGTATCTCCACCGCGCCCTGGGCCACGGCGAGCGGCGTGCGCAGCTCATGACTGGCGTCCCGGTTGAAGGCCCGCTCCCGCTCCAGCAACTCCTGGATGCGGACATCCCGGGCGCTCAGGGCCTGGGACAGGGCCCGCACCTCGGTGACGACGACTCCCTCTTCGCGCGGCGCCTGGCCTGACTGGACCTGCGCCGCGAGCCGCTCCAGCGGAACCCCCAGCCGCCTCGCGACCAGCACGGAGAGCCCGGCGGCGCCCAGCAGGGCCAGCGCGGCGCTCACCAGCAAGAGGCCCGACGTGCGACGCAACTGGCGCGTGGTGCGGGTCAGCTCCGTCGTGTCGAGGACGCCATAGCGCGTGGGTCCCGTCGATGCGTCCGGCCGCACCGCGACATGGAAGTGTCCACGCCCGGGAGGGAAGAGCTCGTACTCGCCACGGCGCGCGTCCGAGGGCACCTCCGCACGGAGCCACGGCGGCAGGCTCTCGTGGCCCACATAGGTCCTGACGCCGAGTGGCATCGCCGAGTCGGCGCCGCGCCCGTCCATCGCGGTGGCGACGAGCCGCGCGAAGAGGGTGTCCTCGAGGTCGTAGCTGAAGAGCGTGAAGAACGCCCCCATGAGGACCAGCGAGAGCGCCGCGGACGACACCATCGCCCATAGGAGGAGCCCGCGTATCGACCTAGTCCTCACGCGCCTCCAGGCTGTAGCCCTTGTTTCGGTGGGTGGTGATGCAGTCGCCCATCCCCAGCTCGGCGAGCGCTCCTCGCAGCGCATAGACGTGCGTGCGCAGGGCGCTGGACTCCGGTGCGTCGTCTCCCCAGAGCTGATGGGCGAGCGTCGCCGTCGAGACGGGCTCCGGCGCGGACTCCATCAGCAATTTGAGGAGCAGGGCCTCGGTGCGGTTGAGCCGCACGCCGCGCTCGCCACGCCGGGCCTGGCCCGTGTCGGGCTCCAGGGTGAGCGGGCCCACCGTCAGACGTCGCCCGCTCGGAGGCACCGGGCGCCGCGCCAGGGCCTCGAGCCTCATCCGCAGCTCCCGCAGTGAGAACGGTTTGACGAGGTAGTCATCCGCGCCCGCCCGGAAGCCCTCCTCCTTGTCCTCGAGCGTGTCGCGCGCGGTGAGCATGAGGATGGGCACCAGCCGGGCGGCGAGCTGCCGGTAGCGCTGACACAGCTCGATGCCGCTCATCCCCGGCAGCATCAGGTCCAGCACGATGACGTCGTACTCGTGGCTCAGCGCGAGCGTGAGCCCCTGGGGGCCGGTGGCGGCGAAGTCGAGCTGGAAGTCCGCGCCCAGGAACCTCGCGATGTTGGCCTGGAGGTCACGGTTGTCTTCGACGACGAGCACTCGCATGAGCGGGCAGGGGACCTCGGGGAGGCAGGACGGTCGCAGGCTACCCGACGCAACGTCAATCGAACGTCAACCGCGGGTTGACGCCTGTCCGACACAGCGGAGGGCAGGGTGACGGTGAAGCTCACCTCCAGGAGTCCACCATGTTCCGCTGGCTGTCGCTGTGCGCATTGCTGCTGTCCGCCCCCCTCGCCCGGGCCGACGACCCGACGACGTCGTTGGACGTTCGCGGCGCGGATGGAGAGCGCATCCCCACGCGGGTGCTCGAGCCCGAGGGAGGCGCCGCGAATCCACCCATCGCCGTCCTGCTGCACGGCCTCACCCGCCGCAAGGAGGACTGGCTGTCGGACGCGGGGCCCACGCATGGCGGACTCCTGAAGGACGACCTGTTGCGAGCCGGCTACCGCGTCTATCTGCTCGACGCGCGCCTGCACGGAGAGCGGGCGAACCCCGAATCGAAGCCCGGTGCGCTCGCGAAGCTGGCCCACAAGGGCGAGCCCGCGCGGTACCTGCGCATGATTGCCGACACCGTGCGTGATGCCCACGCGCTGCTGTCCGCGGTGCTCGCGCAGGGCAAGCCACCCCGCGTGCTCGTCGTCGGGTACAGCATGGGCGCGCAGGCGGGGCTCCTGCTGGCGGCGCGTGAGCCGCGCGTCACCCACCTCATCACCATGGTTCCGCCGCACATCGACCCGTCGATGGAGGAGGTCGCCCCCTCGCGGCACATGTCGACGATTCGCCAGGACTGGTTGCTGCTGACCGCGAACCAGGACGACTTCGCGCCCGTCGCGGACAGCCGCGCCCTGTTCGAGTCCGCGCCGTCCGTGCGCAAGACGCACAAGACGTTCGACAGCGGGCATGCGCTCCCGAAGGAGTACCTGGACGAGGTGCGACGCTGGCTCCAGCCGGCCCCGCGCACGCCCGGGCGCAAGTCGCCCTGATTCAGTCCGGGCCCGCCTCCCACGACAGCGCGAGCTCGCTCAGCCATGTGACGCCCTGGACCGAGTCCACGCGCAGGTAGGTCTCGCGGAGGGGGACGCTTGGCGTGCGCTCCTTGGCGTGGAGGCGGGCGAAGAGGCGGGCCCAGGAAGGGTCCACGGAGTGCGGCGGTCCGGAGTGCGCGAGCGTGACGCCCCGCGAGGCCAGCACCTGCGCCACGGTGCCGGGTTGGAAGAGGGCCCGCCGCCGTGCGCTTCCTCCGAGACATGTCCGTGGGTGACATGCCCGGAGGGTGGCGCTCCCCCCAGGGGGAGAGTCATGCACGGAGGCTATTGGACGGTGACGGGCGGCGCCTTCTGCGTCATCTGCTGGGCGTAGTCGGACGCATGGTCCCGCATGTAATCGATGGGGTTCGCGAGCACGCCCAGGCCATTCGTCTTCGAGCGTCCCGTGTAGACGAGCTCGCCGCTCTCGTTGACGTAGTGGACGAAGAGGCCCGCGGTGCCATCGGCGCCGAAGCGGTCCGTCTCCACGCTGCCGATGGGCGACCCGTCAGGGCCCAGGACATCCTTCATGATGGGGGAGCGGTACAGGTGCGCGACCGGGATGATGACACCCTTCGCGCCGGATTGTTTCACGTACTCGGCCAGCTCCTTCTTCATCCGAGGCGGGACGATGAAGCGGTCCGAGGCGATGTTCGGGAACGCGTCACACCATTCGCTGTCGCCCTTGAGCTTCTTCACCTTCACTTCGGACGTGTCCTTGCCGTACGCGCTCCAGATGGCGGGCGCGAGGTGGTCTTCGAGGTTGCGATACACCTTGTCGTTGCCCTCCGCCGGAAAGGCGCACGCGAGCATGGGCGTGAGGGAATAGGGGCTGTCCAACGCGTTCCATTTCCCGTCGGTGAAGTAGCGCGGGTTGGATGTCGCGAGGCCGCCGCCACAGCCGGACAGCAAGGCGAGCACGACCGTGGCGCACGATGTGGTGGAAAAGAGGGATACACGGAGAGCGGGCATGGGAACTCCTCGAGCAAGTCGATGAACTCACGAAAAATTCGTGAGCTGCTTCGACAACTCATGGCGCGCCAGGGGTTCCAACTATCTGGGAGGGAGGGCGTGCTCTATCCTCCGCGCGCATGAGTTCCGCATCGACTCCGGAGGCGCCACGCGCGGACATCGACCCGAGCTGGCGCTATCCCGCTCCTCGCCCTGGCCAGGGGACATCGCGGGCCCGCAGTCTGGCTCCTCCTGTTCCTTCCGCTGGTGCTCATCGGTGGCGGGGCCTACGGCATCCGTCAGCGGCGCAAGCAGCACGCGAAGAAGCGGGAGGTGGTCGAGGCGGGCGTGCGGTGTTGGGGGCGGATTCTGAGCGCCGTCCACTGGGGCGAGAGCCCCTCCGTCAACGGCGGGTCGTGGGCGGTGGTTCGACTCACCATCGAGGCCTTCGTCGCTCCCCAGCCATGGGGTGTGCAGGTCCACGCGGTAGGCACCCGGGTGGCGGACAAGGTGGTCCTCGACGCCCAGGTCTCACCCCTGGAGCTCCCGCTCCTCATCCCCGGTCGATACTGCGCGTTGCTGTTGCATCTGGAGGGCACGGGTCACGCGGTGGTCGATGGCTTCGTGACGGCCGAAGGGCGCGTCCTCGGAAGGCACTAGCGCGAGCTCAGCGCGGGAGCTGCGCCTTGACGAAGGTGAGCTTCGGGCTGCGAAAGCCCATCCCCACCCACGCGCCGAGCAGCTTGATGAAGAACGCGACGGATTGGTGTCGGCTGTTGGGGACGTCCGTGGGGAGCGCCGTGCCCGGTGGCAGGTCGGAGGTCATCGTCCGCAGCTCCAGTGGGGGCAGGGTTGCCTCGGGCCAGAGGCCACCATAGAGGCTGAGCCAGTGGCCGTTCTGGAACTCCAGGAACACGGGCGTGTTGCAGCAGGTGGCGACGACGCGGCGGGTCTTCGACTCCGGCGTGAGCCGGAACTCCGCGAGGCGGTCCGTGCCCTGGAGGAAGTGGACGCGGTCCTTGCGGTAGAGCACGAAGCGCGACGCGTCCCGAGGTCCCAGCAGCAGTCGTGAGGCGGGGAGCTTCTGGAGTCGGGCGGCGGCCGTCCGGCAACTGGTGCAACAACACTCGGCGCTGATGATGGGCGCTCCCTCCACGCGCAGGGAGACTTCTCCGCAGGCGCAGCCGAGCGGTGGGGGCTGGGTCATGGTGAGGCTTTCTCCGGAGGGAGTTGCTTGAAGAGGAGGCGGATGTAGCGGTCCAGGTGGTCCAGGCTCTCGCGTGCGAGGGCCGCATCGTTCGCCGCCTTGGCGAGCACGAAGGCGCCCTGAATCACCGTCTGGGTGTGGCGGGCCAGGCTCTCGGCCGTCCAGCCTCCCGAGACGCGGCGCTTGCGCATGGCGGCGGCGATGTCCGCCTCGAGCGTCTGGGCATGACCGAAGATGCTCGCGGCGCAGGCCTCCCGGATGTCGGGCGAGCTCGCGTGGACCTCCTGCGCCAGGGCCCCCACCAGACAGCAGAACTCGGCGGGGCTCCCGGTGATGATGGACTTGCGGAAGGCCACGTACGCGAGGACCCGCTCGAGCGGGTCCGCAGGGGCATGGTAGGGCGCGCTCGCGAAGAAGGCGGTCGTCGTCTCCCGCCAGTGCTCCGCGGCGGCCACGCCGAGCCCCTCCTTGCTCTTGAAGTGATGGAAGAAGGCGCCCTTCGTCACCTCCGCGACCTGACAGAGCTCGTCGACCGAGGTCGCGGCGAAGCCCTTCGCGCGAATCGTGTCGCGCGCGGCCTCGAGCAATCGCGTCCGGGCGTCACCGCGCTCGGGCGCGTGCTTCGGTGGGCGTGGCATGGGGGTGTCATACCGTACAGTCGGTATGACGGCAAGCGGGGCCTCGGGATAGGATTCACGGATGCGCGATCTGCAATCCCACCGGTGGATGTGGGTGAAGGCCCTCCTCTTCGTCGTCATCGGCCTGGTGTCGTCGGCGCTGCTCCTCATGGAGGCGCCCGACTGGCGCGTCCTGCTCCTGTTGATGCTGGCCATCTGGGCCTTCTGCCGCGCCTACTACTTCGCCTTCTACGTGCTCGAGAAATACATCGACCCGTCGTTCCGCTTCTCCGGACTCACCTCGGTCCTGCGACATCTCGTCAACAAGCGATAGGGCGCAATTCCTGCGCGCCTTGGAGTGGATGCGCAAGAATTGCGTGTCATTGCCCGGTGGGCATGGCGCGGATGGCTCGAAGTGGTGATGGTTTTCATTCGAAGGTTCACGCGCCCTCATGAGGCCTGTATAGGTGTAGGGCGAGGTTCCGCCTGCCCACCCTGTTGATAGTGATTGTCATCGCCGTGGCGGTCCTGGTCGCCTTGATTGCGTCCGCGGCGGGAGTCCTGAGCGCGAGCCATCTGGGGCGGCTGGTGTTGCTCGCGGGCCTGGCCATCCTCCCGCTGGTCGTCACCGGCGCGGGTGTCGCCGTGGGCGTCCGTGAGTCCTCCCAGACACAGTTCTGCATGGGCTGTCACGAGATGGAGCCGTACGGGCAGAGCCTCTTCGTGGACAACGCCGCGTCGCTGGCGGCGGTGCACTACCAGAAGCGGCTCATCAGCCGGGACACCACGTGTTACGCGTGCCATACGGACTACGCCCTCTTCGGTGACGCGAAGGCGAAGTTCAATGGGCTCAAGCACGTCTGGGTCCACTACTTCGGCACCATCCCCGAGCGGCCGAAGCTCTATCAGCCGTATCCCAACTACAACTGCCTGCACTGCCACGGCGACGCACGGAGCTTCCTGGAGGCGTCCGCGCACCAGGACATCCAGGCGGAGCTCCAGGGCGGCGCGCGCTCGTGTCTCACGTGTCACGACGTCGCGCACGACCTGGAGGGCGTCAAGGCGCGGAACTTCTGGCTGCCGGAGCAACGCCCATGAGTCACGAGAAGCGCATCCGGAGGGCGGCCCTGCTGGTGCTCGCGGGGCTGTGCGTCCAGCTCTTCACCACGCTGTTCTGGTCACCGCTCACCTTCGTGGTGTTCACGGCGGTGGGCGTGCCCCTGGTGCTGCTGGGGGTGGGCCTCTACGTGGTGACCGTCTGGAAGGTTCTCAAGGAGCGCAAGGCGCTATGAGCACTCCGCCCTCGGGGCCCTGGCGCGCGTGGGCCGTGCTCCATCGTTGGCGCTGGCGGGTGGTGCTCGCCGTGCCGCTGCTCTTCGCGCCGCCCATCCTCGCGGTCAACGCGCCCCAGGACGTCCGGCTCCCTCCGCTGAAGGAACGCAAGACACCGGCGCCGGCCTTGTTCTCGCACTGGGCCCATGATTCGCGGCGTTGCTACAGCTGCCACCCGGGGGTGTTCCCCCAGGCCCCGCTGGGTTTCACCCATCAGGACATGCGCGAGGGCCGCTACTGCGGAAGCTGCCACGATGGCCGCGCCGCCAAGGCACCGAGCTCCATGCGCTGCGAGGCCTGCCATGCGCCTCGCTGACCTGGGCCGGCTGGTGATGGGCGTGCTCCTGGTGGCCGCGGTCGTACCCGCGCGCGCACAGACGCAGGAGGAGCGGCGCCGCAAGCTCCAGGAGCGGCTGGGCATCCAGCGTCCGCCGACGCCGCCACCTGCTCCAGAGGGCAGCGCCGATGCGGGGGCTCCCGACACCTCCGTGACACCCACCACGCCCACGAAGGCGACACCAGCACCGGTGGCGACTCCGTCGGGGCCGCGGACGGGAGGGGCGCCGAAGCCTCGTGGGCCCACCTTCGCCGCCGACGCCCGGCCCATCCTCGTGGCCCGGTGTCTGTCGTGTCATCGCCCGGAGGGCATGGCCGGCAGGTCGAAGTGGGTGCTGCGTGGCGATGGCACGGACTACGAGACCACGCTGCGATTCGTGAAGCTGGACGCAGCCGCGCAGAGTCCTCTGTTGAGGAAGGGGACTGGCGCTGTCCTGCACGGGGGCAAGAAGTCGCTCGCGGCGGAGTCACCGGAGTACGCCACGTTGCTGAAGTGGGTCGAATCCGGCGCGCTCCCAGGACCTTCCCCCGCAGCGACCGTGCCGCCACCGTCGTCGACGGTGGCGACGTCTTCGGGGGCTCCAGCTTCCGCGCGCGTGGGCGAGGAGCCCAAGGCGCCATCCTCGACGGCGGCAACACCTTCGGAGGCCCTCGCCGCCGCGCGCGTGGGAGCGGGGCCCGCGTCGACACCCTCGATGGCGGCAATGCCTTCGGGAGCTCCGACTTCCGCTCGCGTTGGGGAGGCGCTCGCATCGCCACTCTCGACGGCGGCAATGCCTTCGGGATCTCCGACTTCCGCTCGTGCAGGGGATGCGTCCGCGTCGCCACCCTCGACGGGGGCGACACCTTCGGAACCTCCGGATGTCGCTCGCGAGGGGACGACGCCACCTGCGTCGACTCAGGTCGCGTCAGGGGCGCAGCCCGTGCATGCGTCTGCCGTCGCCTCGAACACGCTGCGCTTCGCTCCCCGCATCCACGAGCAGCTCCTCGCGGGATGTGCGAGCTGCCATGCGGCGGATGGGTTCGCCGGGTCCACCCGCTATGTCGCCCACGCGGAGCCCGAGGCCCATCTGCGCACGGTGCTGGCGCTGGTGACGCCTGGCTCGGCCGACACGAGCCTCCTGTCTCAGCGCGCGCGAGGTGACTCGCACCAGGGCGGCGCGGTGTGGGAGCCCGGGAGCGCGGAACTCGCGCTCCTGGCCCGTTGGATTGACGAGGGCGCACGTGGGGCGGAGGCACCATTCGAGGCCCCCGTCGTGGCCACCACCGCTCCCCCGGCGCCGATTCCCGCCGAGCGCCCCGCCGCGTCGTCGGGTGGACCGCCGCCAGGTGTCCAGCTCGGCACCTTCCCCGTGCTCGGCTCGCTCACGCTCAACGGGCGCTTCGACCTCAACTACGAGCGCCTCGGCTACAACGACCAGCCCTTCCAGAAGGGCGCCTCGAACGCGCTACGCAGCTACCACCACTTCCTCTTCCTGACGCGCCAGTCCACCGAGGACCCGGTGACGCTGACGCTGGAGATGTTGTCGCTCCAGTTCTGGGAGGTGGGCTACCGGCTCAGCGGCGAGGACTGGCCGGTGCGGCTCTCCGCCAAGGTGGGCAAGGTGCTGGTGCCCTTCGGCGCGGAGCCGCTGTTCCATCACAGCTATGGCGGCCTCGCGGGCTTCGACCAGAAGGTGTTGCCACCCGTCTTCGCTCGCGAGGGGCTGACCGCGAACGTGCAGCGCCGCGAGGGACCGTTCCTGCTCTCCGCGGATGTCTACGTCATCGCTGGCTATCAGCTCCGGCGGGCCGATGCCGTGCTCAACCTCCAATCGGACTTCGCGCCGTTGGAAGAGACGCGGTTGGGCGTGGGGACGAGACTGGGGGGGGCCTGGGGCCCGCTGAGCCTCTGGTATTCGGCCTACTACAATCCGCTGGGGTATGGCCGGAGGCTGTTCCTCCAGGCGTTGGATGTCGCCTCGTGGCGGCCCCGCGGTGTGCCGGTGCTCGAGCGCTTCTCGTTGGGCGTCGGTCTGCTGCGCGCGGACGTCTCCGGCGGCGAGGCGGAGGGGTACGGCGGTCCGGGCGCGGACTACTACCACTTCGCCAGCTACCTCCAGCTCCGCTTCCATCCCACCGACTGGCTCTACCTCCAGTATCGACAGGGCCTGCGCACCTTCGGCAACCAGCGCGGGCGGATACTCGACACCACCGCGCTCACACGCGAGGACGCCTCCGCTCACAACGTGGGCGCCGTCGCCCGATGGAAGGGCTTGAGCGTGGGCCTCTTCCAGTTCTGGAACCTGGAGAAGGTGGACGAGGTGCCGGACGACTTCACGCGACTGGTGGTGGCGTATGAGTTCTAGGCTCGGACTCCTGCTCACGCTCCTGCTCGTCCCGGGCTGCGCGGACTTCCACCGCGGAGACGCGAGCCCCGACGCGGGCACGCCCTCCAGCGGTGACGGCGGCGGTGGGAGTGACGGTGGTGGAGACGCTCCCTCGTTCGCCACGGACGCGCATCCCTTGCTGCTATCAGGTTGTCAGTCCTGCCATCGCGCTGGAGGCGCCGCGGGCAACACGGGCTTCGTGTTGACGGGCGACGCGGACGCGGACTTCCAGGTGTCGAACGCGCTGACGGATACGGCTGCGCCGGCTGGCAGCCGCCTCTTGCGAAAGGCCGCCGGCGCAGGACACGGCGGAGGGGCCATCTACGCGGACGGCACCCCTGAGTACCAGAAGCTCCTGGCGTGGATCGCTGGAGGCGCGTTGCCATGACCCACACATCTCCCAGGAGGGACCCGATGAGACGAATGACGTTGCTCCTGGCCACCGGGCTGTCCTGCCTCCTCACGCTGGGAGCCTGCGCGAAGCTGGAGGCCGCCAACCCCGGCATCACCACGAGCGGGGCGCATTCGGTCCTGGTGGGACAGACGCTCCAGCTCACCGCCGCCACGCGCGAGGCCACGGATGACGGCTACACGTGGGAGAGCGAGGACCCGGCCATCGCCACCGTGGACGGCTCGGGGCTGGTGACGGGTGTCAGCGTGGGCGAGACGGCGGTGAAGGTCGTCGGGACGCGCTCGCGGTTGGAGGGGCGTCACGCGGTGGTGGTCGTCGGCCCGTCGGCGGGGGATGCCGGCGTGGACCCGTCGCAGGTGCCCTATTACGTGGCCTGGGCGGGCTCGCCGCACGCGGACACCACGGCGGAGGCCTTCTCCCACTGGAATGAGGAGGGGATGGTGCCGGCGACGTGTGCGCGCTGCCACAGCTCGGAGGGCTACATCGACTTCCTGGGCGGGGACGGCTCCGCTCCGGGACGCGTGGACGCGCCGGGCAAGACGGAGTCCGTGGTGCGGTGCGAGACGTGCCACGACGCCGCGGCCTCGCGGCTGACGGCCGTCACGTTCCCCTCGGGCAAGGAGGTCACCGGGCTGGGTGCGGAGGCGCGGTGCATGGTGTGTCACCAGGGGCGCGCCGCGGGGAAGGACATCGACGCGCAGGTCGCCGACGCGGGAGTGGGGGAGGACACGGCCTCGGCGGCGCTGGGCTTCACCAACATCCACTACTACCCGGCCGCCGCCACGCTCTTCGCGGCGCAGGCGGCCGGTGGCTACCAGTACGCCGGACAGGTCTACGACACGCGCTTCCGTCATGTGCCGGACTTCGACAAGTGCAACGAGTGCCATGACCCGCACTCCACCCGCGTCCGGTGGGACGCCTGTGCGACGTGCCATCCGGGCGTCACCGATGTCACCCAGGCGTGGAACATCCGGCAGATTGCCTCGCGCAACCAGGACTACGACGGCGACAACAACCGCACCGAGGGCATCTACTTCGAGATTCAAGGGCTGCGCGACAGGCTGCTCGCCACCCTGCAGCGCTATGGCGCGGAGCGGGCCCAACCCCTCTGCTACGGCAATGCCCATCCCTACTGGTTCCGGGATGGGGACGGCGACGGGACGTGCTCCACGTCCGAGGTCGTGAGCACCAACGCGTACAAGAGCTGGACGCCGCGGCTGCAGAAGGCCGCCTTCAACTATCAGCTCGCGCGCGTCGACCCGGGCGCGTTCGCGCACAACGCGAAGTACATCATCCAGCTCCTGCACGACTCGGTTCAGTCGCTCAACGGCGCGCTGACAGTGCCCTTCGATACGTCGCTGCTGGTGCGCAACGACCCGGGGCACTTCAACGGGGCGAGCAAGGCGGCACGCAACTGGGACGCGAGCGAGACGGTGCAGGCGAGCTGCTCACGCTGCCACAGCGGCGCGCAGGGCTACCGGTTCTTCGTGCAGTACGGCGTGGGGCAGACGGTGCCGGAGACGGCCAACGGGCTGGAGTGCTCCACGTGCCATGAGAGCTTCGCGCCGGACTACGACGTGTTCGTCCCCACGCGCACGTGGCTGCCGGATGGCACCACGGTGAGTCTGCCGGGGCAGGACAACCTCTGCGCGAACTGTCACATCGGACGCGCGTCGAAGGCGACGCTCGACAATGCCCTGTCGGCGGGAGGCGCGCCCCGGTTCCAGAACGTCCACTACATGCCCGCGGCTGGGACGCGTGAAGGCACGCTGGCGAAGGCGGGCTACGAGTATCCGGGCAAGACCTACGCCGGGCGGCTCTCGCACATGGGGGGGGCGCAGTGCACCAGCTGCCATGTCCCCGGCGTGAGCAACCACACCTTCCGCATCGCCGACGTGTGGCGCACGCGGTGTGAGACGTGCCACGCCGACCAGGAGTCGGCGGAGCAGATTCGTAACGTCCACCTCCAGGACTACGACGGCGATGGCAACACGACGGAGTTGCTCCGGGCGGAGGTGGACGGCATGGCCGCGCGGCTGCTGGCCGCCATGCGCGCGGTGACGAGCAACGGCCTCTGCTACAACGGCGACGTCAATCCGTACTTCTTCAAGGACACGGACAAGGACGGCACGTGCAGCGCGACGGAGGCCGTCTCGGCCAACGCGTTCGCGCCGTTCACTCCCGCGCTCGTGAAGGCCACGCACAACTACCAGCTCAGTCGGAAGGACAAGGGCGCGTGGGCCCACAACTTCAACTACGTGGGCCAGCTGCTCTTCGACAGCGTGGAGGACCTCACGGGGGCTGTGCCCGTGAACATGGTGCGCCCGTAGCCCGAGCCAGAAGCCTGTCTCGGGACTTCGAGGTCTCAGCGCGCCGTGAGCGGTACGACGCGCAGGTTCTTCTCCGCGCCTCCGAGCATCATGGTGGTGCCGTCAGGCGAGAACGCGATGGCTCGATGGGAGCGGGTTCCCGCCTTGAATGCGCACCAGCGCCCATCCGTTCCGATTTCGATGACCAGGCCATTGTTGGTGCCGATGACACCCAGGCCGTCCTCGCGGAAGTGGAGGGTGTCACCGCGGGTGCTCGGTCCCGTGGTCATTCCGCGCGTGAGCTTCTCCAGGGAGTGGCGTGAGAGCTCGTCACCGCTCTTCGCATCCAGCACCAGCGTGTCATGGTCCACGCCGTTGCCCACCGTCACCAGTCGGTTCGTCGAAGAATCGAGCGCCATCGCGTAGACCGTGCCTTCCGTGACGAGCCGGGATGGCGGCCGCTGCCAGAGCAACTGCCCGTCGGAGACCCTCACCGCGGAGACGCGGGAGAAGGACGTGGCCGTGTAGAGGAGGTCTTGATCGGGCGACAGCACGGCGCAGGTCTCCTCATCGAGCAGCAGGGACGGCAGCAGCGGCTGACAGTCGAGGGAGGACAGGGAGACCCGAACCATCGACGGCTCCGGCGTCACCAGGGAGGGCACCGCGGTCGCGAGCGCCGGGTCCACGCGTCGCTTCTCCCCACGGGTCACCGCCCCATCTCCAACGGCAATCGTCCAGTTTGGCGACTGCGCGATGAAGTGCTCCTCGTCAATCCAGACGAAGGGCCGCATGAGGGGCAGGGTGTGCGCGACCTGGAAGGTGTGCAGGTCGATGAGCTGACAGGACGCCGCCTGTCCCGAGAACAGCTCCCCGCCCGTGAGCAGCCACCGCCCACCGGGCGAGAGTGCACCGGGGCCTCGCAAGCCAGGCAGCTCGGCCTCGACCTCGAAGCGTGGACCTCCGCGTCGCAACAGCCGACCCAACTGCTTGGCGACGTTGGGCGCTTCGATGACGAGCAGGGTGCCGCGCGGCTCGAAGGCGAGGAACTCGACGTAGGGGACGGTGTCCTTCGCGAGGACCGTGGACGCCGCGCGAGGCGGCGCCGGTGCGAGCTTGGGGAGCAACTCCACGCAGTCGATCAATCGCATGGCCGGGCTATATCACCCGGGTGCGAGCTGGCGGCGCCTTGCGTCAGGGCTTCTCCGAGAGCACCACGGAGAACGGATACCGCTCCTCGTCCCGGAGGTCCGGGTCATACGGCCCGGTGGGTAGGACGGTGACGATGAGGGTCCGCGTCGAATCCGCGGCGAAGCGCAGGAGCTTCGGGCCCGACGCGAGGTCGAGCGTCTCACCATCGGAGTCGGGCGTGAGCCCCGGCACGGCCTGCACGACGAAGCGACGGCGTGCATCGACCGGCGCGGCCAGGGACACGTAGAGGGTGTCCGGAGTGCCAGCGCCCTTCTTCAGCGACAGGTAGCTGGTGCCCAGCATCATCGGGGCATCCTTCGTGACCTGCAGGGAGCCCGAGGCGGCCTCCTGGTCCACGGCCAGCGCGAGCCGGGCGGCCTTCAGATTCTCCAGCCCCTGCGCGAAGTGCTGGAAGTGGCGGTCATCGACGTGGTCGCCCGTGTACCAGCGCCAGCGCGAGAACTCGGGGACGGTGTCGACGTAGCTCGAGCCCTGGTCCGCGAGCAGCGTGTCGAGCGCGTCGACGAAGTCCGGCTCGTTGAGCGTGGGGTCGGCCTCCGCTCCAGGCGGATTGCGGGACGCGAGCCACATGCGTGACACGAACCCGGGGTTGCCCCCGAAGAAGCGGTCCTTCAGGAAGAGCAGATACAGGGACGCGCCATACATGTACCAGGTCTCGTACCCATCATCGCGGTCCAGGGCCCAATCTGGATGGGACTGGAAGTCCTCGAGATAGGTCTTGATGTAGCGATTGGCATACACCTGGTCCGTGAACACGGCGGACATCTCGAAGGTGATGGGCGACTCGTACCAGTCATCCGCGGCCTGTGAGGCGTGCGCCATCTCATGGACGACGGTCTCCTCGAGCTCCGCGCCGCCATAGGGGCCCCACGGGTCCACGACCATGAAGCCGCGCCGGTCGTCATGGGGCGTGGAGGCTTCACCCGAGAGCACGTTGACCAGACAGCTCCGGTGCCCCTTCCACACGAAGACGTCGAAGGCCTCATCGGGGCCGCACTCGCCTCCATCGGTGAGGGCGGGGCGCATGCCCAATCGATTGACGTGGTAGTCCCAGCCCTTCTCCACATGCGCGAGGACCTGTCGCGCCGTCTCGCGCTCCACCTTCTTGTAGTAGTGGACGAGCACCGGCAGCGTCTTCGAGCGCAGCGAGTGGGGGAACATCGCGTCGAAGTCCGCGCGGCCGCAGATGGAGGTGCCCTCGGCCAGCGGGTGGACGTCGTCGGCGGGCTCCTCGGGTGGGTTCGTCGAACCGCAGCCGGCGAGCACGAGCGCCAGCGCAACGGGGCGGGCCCGGGACGCGACGAGGGGAGGTGACATGTCGTGGTCCTCGTGAGGGAAGACCTCCAGCATGTCGGCCGTGCCGCGCGCCGGCCATGGGCGATGGCAATGACTGCTCACCCGTGTACGCCGCGACGGCGCTCCTCGCTGTCGCGGCGCACGATGGGGGGCACGTCGGCGGCGTGAGTCCTCCACGCCCCTGTCCCGGGGTTCAGGTGGGGAAGAGCTCGACGGGCAGCGAGAGGGGACCCCGGACGTTGAGGGAGGGATTCCATTCGATGCGCTCCGTGCGCACCTCCACCCGGTCCACCCGGGCGACGAACTCCTCCAGGGCGACGCGCGCCTCCAGTCGCGCGAGCCACGCGCCGATGCAGAAGTGGGGGCCATGGCCCAAGGAGAGGTGCGGCTGGGGCTTGCGGTCCAGGTCGAAGCGCTCGCCGTCGGGGACGTGCTTCTCGTCGCGAGAGACGGACGCCAGCGACACCAACACCATGGCGCCGCGAGGCAGCGTGACTCCGGCGAGTGTCACGTCCTGGGTGCACGTGCGCAGCGTGGCCGAGATGGGGGGCTCGTAGCGCAGGGTCTCCTCGATGAAGCGGGGGATGAGCGAGGGGGTCTGCCTGAGGCGGGGCAGCAGCTCCGGGCGCATCGCGAACACCCGGGCGCCGTGGCTGAGCAGGTTGACCGTCGTCTCCAGTCCGGCGATGAGCAGCGTGATGAGGAAGCCCACCAGCTCCTGTTGGGTCAGTGATTCTCCGTCCACACGTGCCCGGAGGAGGTCACTCACCATGTCCTCGCGAGGCTCCCTGCGCCGGTCGTCCAGCACCGTCTGGGAGTAGGTCTCCACCGCGTCGAGGGCGGCGCGGCTGCGCGCCATCTGCTCGGTGTCCTCCGGCCGGACGCCGCTGATCGCGATGATGTCGGTGGCCCACTGCTTGAAGTGCGTCTGCGTGGAGTCATCCAGTCCAAGCATTCCCTCGATGGTGTCCGCGGGGATGGCGGTGGCGAGGGTTCCGACGAAGTCCACCTTCCGCTTCTCCATCATGTCATCCAGGTGCCTCCGAGCGGTGGCGCGGATGCGAGGCTCCAATCGCTCCAGGGTCGCGGGCGCGAAGGCCCGGCTGATGAGTGCTCGCAGCCGCCCGTGCTGGGGCGGGTCCAGGAACGGGAGCGAGCGGGTCGTGGGGTTGAGGCGCCCGAGCCACTCTGGTTGGAACGCCATGCGCAGCCCCTCCGACGAGAAGAGCTGTGGCGACTTGAGCACGAACTGGGCCTCGTCATGGCGGGTGACGGCCCACATGCCGCCGGGTTCCACCTGGACGACAGGCCCCTGCTGTCGGAGCGTCGCCAGGTGTGGATAGGGATTCTCGAGGAACTCGCGCGACAGGAAGTTGAGACGGGTGCTCATCGGAGATGGCCTCCATGCCCTCGGGTGGATGAGGCGGCGAAACCCTGTTCGACGCACGCCTGGAGCGCGCTCCTGCGGGGGACGTCCTCGCCCGCAGGGCGCATCAGGTGTCGTCGTGATGAGATTCTTTGTTGAAGGTGTGTCTCGGCTCTGTGTTTGTCTTTGCGGAATCTGAACATGCTGGAGCCGGGTGGATATTGCACAGGAAAGTGAAGGCGACGCAGTCCGCCACCGGCACCTTCCTGGTCCCCGTGCGCGACGATGGCCGCGGACGCGCCCTGCGGGGCGCGCAGCGGGCCTCAGGCGGGGAAGAGCTCGACGGGCAGCGTCCTCGGCCCGCGGACGACGAGGGAGGTCGTCCAGTCGATGCGCTCGGTGCGCAGCTCCAGCCGGCTCACGTGGGGGATGAGCTCCTCCAAGGCGATGCTCGCCTCCATCCGCGCCAGCATCACCCCCAGGCAGTAGTGGATGCCATGGCCGAAGCTGAGGTGCTGCGCGTTCTCCCGCCCCAGGATGAACCTGTCACCTTCGGGGAAGAGCTTCTCGTCGCGGGCCGCGGAGGCCAGGGACACCAGCACCACGCTTCCCTTGGGCAGCTCCGTGTCGGCCACCTTCACGTCCTGCAGACACGTGCGCAACAGTCCCACGACGGAGGGCTCGTAGCGCAGGGTCTCCTCGACGAAGCGGGGGATGAGCGCGGGCGTCTCTCGCAGGCGTAGGAGCAGCTCCGGGTGCAGGCAGAGCATCCGGGCGCTCTGTCCGAGCAGGTAGGTCGTCGTCTCCACCCCGCCGGTGAACAGCACGAAGAAGAAGCTCATGAGTTCTTCGGGAGTCAGGGCCTGCCCGCCCGCGCTGGCCTGGAGCAGGTCGCTCATCAAGTCGTCGCCCGGCGTCTTGCGCCGCGCGTCCAGGGCCTCCTCGACATACCGTTCCATCTCATCGAGCGTCCGACGGCACTGCTCCATCTGCTTCGTGTCCTCCGGGTGGACACCGCCGATGAGGGCGATGTCATGCGCCCAGCGCTCGAAGTGCTTCAAGAGCGCGGTGTCCAACCCCAGCAGCCAGCAGATGACGGTGGCGGGGATGGGCACGGCGAGCGCCTCCATGTAGTCCACCGTCCGTTGCTCCAGCATCCGCGCGACGCGCTCCCGGGTGATGGCGCGGATTCGCGGCTCCAAGCGCTTGAGGGCCGCGGAGGTGAAGTCCCTCAAGATGAGGGTCCGCAGCCGGCCGTGCTGGGGCGGGTCCACGAAGGGCAGGGACTCCGCCAGGGGATTCGTGCGCCCGAGCCATTCCGGCTGGAACGCCAGACGCATCCCCGTGGAGGAGAAGAGCTGCGGCGACTTGAGCACGTGTTGGGCTTCGTCGTAGCGGGTGACGGCCCACATGCCACCCGGGTCCACCTGCACGAGGGGGCCCTGGCGTCGGAGCTCCGCCAGGTGAGCGTGGGGATTCTCGATGAATTCGCGAGAAAGGCAGTTGAGACGGGTCCTCATGATGAGACGTCCTCCAGGTCCGCTGAGCGCTTCCGCGGGGGTGGGTGGTGGGGTTGTCTGGATTGTCTTTGAGGGGTCCGGGCCTGTCGTGGCTGGGTAGGGATTGCCCGGGAAACGACGGGGCACGAAGTCCACCACCGGACACCTCCCGGGTTCCCTTGCGCGGAGCCCTCCCGCGGGAAGTGCGGCTCGATGCGGCCTCGAGGCGCCCGCGCGCAAGGATTGCGTGTTCGGAGGTCCGGTCCCTATCCCTCCCAGTAGCGCAGGTCTCCACGTCGCGCCCTGCCCCCACCCGGGACGTCCTCCCCGATTGACCCTTCACCGCCACCGCTGATAGGACACGGGAGGCGTGTCAATAATGAATATGAGATTCAATATCGAAATCACCCTGGAGCCCCCACCCGCACCCCGTGAACATGCCTACACCTCGTCGCTGGCGTGGCGCCCTCGCGCCGACCTCTTCGTTCTCCGCGCTCGTGCTCCTGTCCCTGCTGTCGGTGGGGGAGGCGCGAGCCCAGGAGGCGGGTGATCCCTCGGGGGCCGCTGTCGCCGCGCCCGCGCCGTCCAGCGGCGTCGTCCCGCCGGTGCTCGTGTCCAAGCCGGAGGCCGTCTATCCGCCCGAGGCCCTGGCCACGAAGGTCGAGGGCGCGGTGAAGCTGTTGCTGACCCTGGACGAGGAGGGCCGCGTCACGCGCGCGCAGGTCGTCGAGGGGCTCGGCCATGGGCTCGACGAGGCGGCCGTGGACGCGCTGGCGAAGGCGCGCTTCACGCCCGCGATGCAGGACGGCACCCCCGTCGCCTGCCAGTTCGAGTTCATCCACCACTTCGTCCTCACCCGGCCTCCCGAGTCCGCACCCCAGGAGGTCGCCGAGACGCCCGCGACCGTGGACGAGGCACCCGAGGCCGAGGCGCCCGCGGAGCCCTCCGCCGAGTCGAAGTCGCCCGCGTTCACGTCGATTGTCCGGGGCAAGGCGACCGAGGCCCGCGTGCTGGTGCGTGGCTCGGAGGCGGTGGATGTCGTGGAGCTGGAGAAGGCCCATGCGCGCGCGGAGGACCTCGCGGAGGTGCTGACGCGCGCCTCCGCCGTGCAGGTCCAGCGGACGGGCGGACTGGGAAGCCGGACGCAGCTGTCGCTGGGGGGCCTCTCCGGCGACCAGGTGCGCGTCCTGCTCGACGGCGTGCCCATCGAGTACTCGCCCTATGTCTACGGGCTCGGGAGCGTCCCGGTCTCCCTCATCCGGCAGATGGAGGTCTTCAACGGCGTCGTCCCGGTGCGGCTCGCGACGGACGCGCTGGGCGGGGCCATCCACCTGCGCTCGGACCTGGCGGCGGCCCAGACGGGGGCGTCGCTGTCACTGCAGGCGGGCTCCTTCGGCAGCTACCGTGGCACCGGCCGGGCGACGTGGCGGGCGGGCGAGCATGTCTTCCTTCGCGCCGCGGGGTTCCATGACCGGGCCCGGAACGACTACCGAATCACCGTCCCCGTGGACGACCCCGTCACGGGGCGGGTGGGGCCGCGCTCCCTGAACCGGAGCCACGATGCCTACCGGGGCTCCGGAGGGAGCCTGGAGGTGGGCGTCGAGTCGCTCCCAGGGCTCGACCGGCTGGTGCTCACCGGCTACCTGGGCCAGTACGACAAGGAGGTCCCTCACGACCCGTTGATGATTCGCCCCTACGGCGCCGTCACCTCCGGACAGGAGAGCTACGGCGTGGGGCTGCGCTACGAGGTGTCTGCCCACGAGCGGCTCAAGGTGCTGGCCATCGCGGGATACAACCAGCGCATCGGCGAGCTGTACGATGTCTCGAATTGTCTCTACGACTGGTATGGCGTCTGCCGGGGGACCCAGGCGCGGGCGGGTGAGATTGCCTCGTCCCCGCTGGAGAACACGCAGAAGCGCCGGGCGCTGTTCGGACGTGTGCGATTGCTCGGGACGCTGTTCGACGCGGAGGACCTGGAGCTGTCGCTCGGCGCCGACGACAGCGAGCGGACGGGCCAGAACGCCTACCTCACGCGCCTGGGCCAGGAGGACCCGCTGCGGATTCCGCTCGGGCTCACGTCTGGCTTCGGGGGGCTGTCCCACCGGCAGACCGCGTGGGAGGGCCGGCTGGAGAACACGCTGTTCGTGAAGGGCTACGTGCAGCGCTTCGACTCCGGGACGAACGCTCGGCTGTCGGAGACCCGCTGGGCGGGTGGCTTCGGCGACACGCTGCGCTTCAGCCTGACGCGCTGGCTGTTGCTCAAGGCGTCCTACGAGCGCGCCACGCGGATGCCCCGGGTGGAGGAGCTCTTCGGCGACGGCGGGCTGCTGGCGGAGAACACGGCGCTGGCCCCCGAGTCGAGCCACAACGCCAACCTGGGCGTGGAGCTGCTCTCGTGGGTGACGCCCGTGGGCCGCTTCGGCGCCAACGCGTCCGCGGGTCTCCGCGACATCGAGAACCTCATCCAGCTGTTCCCCGGTGACACCACGCAGGCCTACGAGAACGTGGACCACGCCCGCTCCGTCTGCGCGCACGCGGGGGTGGACTGGGACGCTCCGGGCGACTGGGTGGGGCTCACCGGGGCCGTCACCTGGCTCCACTTCAAGAACCTGGCGCGGGAGGGGCAGTTCGCGCGCTTCCACGGCGACCGCATGCCCAACATGCCGTGGCTGCAGGCCAGCGGCACCGCGCGCTTCCAGGTGAGCCGGCTGCTCTCCCGCGACGACGCGCTCGTCCTGGAGTGGACCACCCGCGTCGTCGGCTCGTTCGACCGCTCCTGGCAGAGCGTGGGGCAGGGCGGCGCGAAGGCGGGCGTGGACACGCAGGTGCTGCACTCCACCGCGCTCACCTACCGCGCCCGCCACGAGCGGCGGGCGTACTCCTTCTCCTTCAACCTCCACAACCTCACCGACGCCGCCGCCTTCGACCTCGTCGGTGTCCAGCGGCCGGGGCGCGCCCTGTCCGCGCGCCTCACCGTCGACCTCTGAGTCGCTTCGAGTCCCCTGTCAGGAAGTCATCGCCCAAAGGAATCCCGATGAAGCTGAAGTCCGCACTGCTCGCTCTCGCCCTGTTCGCCACCGCCTGCTCGGATTCGGATGACCCGACGCCGACGCCGGATGCTGGCAATCCGACGGACCCCGACGCGGGGACGCCGGATGCGGGGACGCCGGACCCGCTCTATGCGCTCATCACCCAGGTGCCCATCGCCGGTGGCAACACCCAGAGCTACCTGGTGACGGTGGACGACATCCAGGAGTCCAAGACTGTCGGTATCGCCAACGCCATCGAGCTGCCCGCGGACGCGTACATCGTCGCGGGCTTCCCGGGCGCCGGGAAGCTCTTCGTGAGCAGCTCCGCCCAGCCGACGATGACGCCCTACGCGCTCGACGCCTCCGGGAAGCTCGTGCCGGAGGCCGCGCTGTCGTTCGCCAGCCGGGAGGTCAAGGCGACCAACGGCTACCAGTCCCAGCACTACTTCGTCAGCGAGTCGAAGGCCTATTACTTCGACCACGTGAACTACAAGCTGGTCATCTGGAACCCGAAGGACCTGGCCCTCATCGGCTCCAAGGACCTGACGTCGCAGCTCAAGGACGGCGAGTTCACGTTCCGCTATTCGCAGAGCCTGGCCGTCACCGCGGGCAATGACGTCATCATCGCCGGTGGCTGGCACTCGAGCGACGTGAAGACGATTCCGGCGAAGACGGCGTTGGTCATCGTGAATACGCAGACCGACGACGTCACCGTCAAGACGGACACGCGCTGCGGCTGGGCGCGCGACGGCGTCAAGCACACGGACGGGAAGATCTACTACGCCACCGAGTCGCTCGGCGCCGGCGCGCACTTCGTGTCGCCCACGACGACCGCGCCGCCGTGCATGATTCGCTTCGACCCCGCGACGGGCGCGTTCGACGACTGGTTCACCACGCTCGACGCCTTCGTCTCCCCCGGCACGGACGGAGACATCGCGTCCATGCTGCTGCCCGGCGCGCCCGGCAAGGGTTACGTGCGGGTGATGAACAAGACGGCCGCGCAGGCCGCGTTGGATTCCGCGGTGGCGGGTGGCCGGACCTTCCACGGGAGCCATGCGGCCACGGGCGCCTGGTGGAGCCTGTGGGAGGTGACGCTCGGCGATGCTCCGACGGCCACGGCCGTCGTGCGCGACGACCTGGTGCCCACCAACGGCCGCACCATTCCCCAGAACCCGGGCGAGTTCCTGGTGCTGCCCGAGTTCATCAACGACAACGCCCAGACGCGCTTCCGCATCATGACCCCGCAGACGGGCCTGGGTGACGCGAAGACGGTGGTCGAGGGCCAGGTGCGCGGCCTGCTGCGCATCCGCTAAGCCTCGCATCCGTCGTCCAAGGCCTCCGCCATGTCCTGGCGGGGGCCTTCTGTTTCATCGGGGCGGCGATGGCGGCGTCCCCGCGTTTTCTCCTGGAATGGACGGGTTCACCTGATGCGCATCCCCTTGTTCCTCGCGGCGGGCCTCTTGACCGCCAGCTGCTCCTCGGGGCCCACGCCCCGCGCCGATTCGATGGTCCGGGTGGACTGGGCGCCCGTGACGTTGCCGGGCGCGTTCCAGTTCGACCTGGCGTCCACGCACACCGGGCGGACCCACCGGATGTTCGTGGCCATCCCGGAGGGGCCCGCGCCCGCGGAGGGCCACCCCGTCATCTACCTGCTGGATGGGGGCTCGCACTTCCCCACGCTGGAGCGGCTGTCGCGTGCGCTCCCGAGGCTCGCGAAGGGCTTCGGGGTGCCGGCCGCGCCGCCCATCATCGTCGGGTTGGGCTACCCGGGCGACGCGGCGTCGAGCGAACAGGCGCGTGGCGAGGACTACACGCCGCCGGCCCCGGACCTGTCGAACACGGGGGACCGGTTCTCGAAGAAGCAGGGCGGGGCGGACCGCTTCCTGGACTTCGTGAAGAAGGAGCTCGAGCCCGCGCTCGCGGCGCGCCTGTCGCTGGACACGTCGCGCACGGCGCTGATGGGGCACTCCTATGGCGGGCTCCTGGTGGTGCACGCGCTGCTCACGCGGCCCGCCTCGTTCGAGGCGTTCATCGCCGGCAGCCCGTCCCTCTGGTGGAACGGGCGCTACGTGCTCACCGAGAAGCGGGCCTTCGTCGAGCAGCACGCGGCGACGCCGGTGAAGGCGCGGGTGCTGCTCACGGTGGGCGGGCTCGAGCAGACGCCTCGCAAGAGCCAGGGCGAGCGGGGCATGCTCGCCGTCGAGCGGCGGATGGTCGACAACACCCGAGAGCTGTCGGGCGAGCTCTCCGCCCTGGGCGGCGGCCTGGAGGTGCGGTTGTTGGAGTTCCCTGGCGAGGACCACTACGGCGCCTGGCTGCCCATGTTGAGCCGTGGCCTGCTGTTCTTCTCCGCGCCTGTGCTGTTGCCGGGCGCCGACTGAGGTCCGGCAGGACGTCGCAAGCCGGTGCTCGGTGAAGACGACGCCCTCGATGAAGCTCGGGGCCCTGCTCGTGGGGCCCTCCTGGCGGTGCCCGCACCCCGCGCCGCCAACCGCATGATTCTCCGTCCTTGTGGACGTCCCAGGGCGCCTACCAGGGCAGGGCCTGCCGGACATCACCTGTCAGGAGCCCGCCTTGCGGACGGGGTCATTGCACGGCTCCGAGCGACTCGCGGAGCCGTGCGATGTCCCGCGACGGAGGCGCGCCGAACATCCGGCTGTACTCGCGGCTGAACTGGGACGGGCTCTCGTAGCCCACGGAGTGCCCGGCCATCGCCGCGTCCAGGGCTTCGGAGAGCATCAGGCGACGGGCCTCCTGCAGGCGCAGCTGCTTCTGGTACTGCAGGGGGCTCATCGCCGTCACGGACTTGAAGTGGTGGTGGAGCGCGGACGGGCTCATGTGGACGGTGCGCGCCAGGTCTTCGATTCGCAGGGGCGCCGCGTAGTGCGCCTTGAGCCAGTGGATGGCGCGGGCGATGGCGTCCAGGCGGCTGTCGCCCAGGGCGATGCGCCGCAGCCTCGCGGTGTTCTCCCCGGACAACAGGCGGTAGAGAATCTCCCGGGTGATGAGCGGCGCGAGCACGGGGATGTCGCGCGGGGTCTCCAGGAGCCGCACCAGCCGCGATGTCGCGTCCAACAGCGGCGTCCCCACCGGGCCCAGCGCGAGCCCCCGGGCCACGCCGCGGTCCTCGGGCGCGTCCAGCGCCGCCTCCATCATCAGGCTGCTCAGCTGGCCGGGCTCCAGGTCCAACCGGAAGCAGAGGTAGGGCTTGTCCGGCGTCGCCTCGATGACCTGTCCGGTGACGTGGAGGTCCATGGAGGCGACCAGGCACTGGTCCGTCCCATAGACATACACGTCGTCACCGAGCAGCACCTGCTTGCGGCCCTGCGCGACGATGCACAGCGCGGCGGCCTGCAGCGCGTGGAGCTCCGGGGTGGGCTCGGAGGCGCGGATGAGCGAGAGCCGGGGGATGGCGGTGGCGTGGATGCCGTCCGTGGGCGTGTGGCGCTCGAGGAGCGTCGCCAGCGCGGCCAGGCTGGGATTCGGGGCGGGCGCTGGAGGAGGGGCGCGCTTCATGGGGGCAGTCAAACGTCCCGTGCAGGATTAGGCAAGAGCCGGCGAGCATCCGGATAACGCCTCCAGGCCCTCCGTTGAGAAGGTGTGTGTGTCCCCGGTTCCCTCCAGGCGCCGGGCAATCACTCGAGGGACATGCACATGACGACGAACATCCAGGGCAAGGTGGTGGCCATCACCGGAGCGAGCAGTGGAATCGGCGAGGCGGCGGCCCGCCTGCTTGCCCAGCAGGGCGCGAAGGTGGTGCTGGGCGCGCGCCGCAAGGAGCGGCTGGAGGTGCTGGCCGCGGAGCTGAAGGCGGCGGGCGGCGAGGCGCGGGTGCGCGCGTTGGACGTGA
Source organism: Myxococcus guangdongensis (assembly GCF_024198255.1). NCBI lineage: Bacteria > Pseudomonadati > Myxococcota > Myxococcia > Myxococcales > Myxococcaceae > Myxococcus > Myxococcus guangdongensis. The sequence continues at coordinate 214,396 of NZ_JAJVKW010000013.1, read as the reverse complement.
CGAAGCGCGAGGACGTGGAGGGCTTCGTGCGCTTCACGGTGGAGGAGTTCGGGCGGCTGGACGTGCTCATCAACAACGCGGGGGTGATGCCGCTGTCGCTGCTGGAGATGCTGAAGGTGGACGAGTGGGACCGGATGATCGACGTGAACATCCGGGGCGTGCTGCATGGCATCGCCGCGGCGCTGCCGGTGATGAAGCGGCAGAAGGCGGGGCAGGTCATCAACGTGTCGTCCATCGGAGGGCACGCGGTGAGCCCGACGGCGGCGGTGTACTGCGCCACGAAGTTCGCGGTGCTGGCCATCTCCGAGGGGCTGCGCCAGGAGGTGGGCGGGGACATTCGCGTGACGGTCATCTCGCCGGGGGTCACCACGTCCGAGCTGGCGGAGAGCATCAGCGACTCCAACGCGCGCGACGTGATGCGCGAGTTCCGCAAGGTGGCGATCCCCGCCGACGCCGTCGCCCGCTCCATCGCCTACGCCATCAGCCAGCCGGCGGACGTGGACGTCAGCGAAATCATCATCCGCCCCACCGCGAGCCCGTACTGAAGACGCCGGGGCGTGAGCGGGGACGGGGTCAATTCCCGTCGCTCACGCCCCACGCGTCGTCGAGGGCGTCGACGCCGGTCGTCGCAGGGGCCAGGCTCCGAGACGACCTCCGTGGATGCGAGCTCCAGCAAGGGGACGTTGCCGTGGACCCAGGACCGCGTGCACGTCAGTCATTGAAAGGGACGTCGCACTGACCGATGACCACGCGCTTCGTCAGTCGGACGGTGACGGGCGCCAGCTGGAAGGTCGCGGGCTCGGGACAGTAATAGGCGGGAGGCATGATTCCGCTCGCCTCCAGCGTGACCTCGGCGTGGGTGAGGTACACGCCATCCTCGGGGGCCCGGTCATTGAATAGGGGCGAGTCGCGGTCCCGGGTGAAGGTGACCGTGCCGGCGGAGGCGGCCTCTCCGAAGTCGGTCCGTATCGACAGGGCGATACCAGCGGTCCCGAGCTCGTAGGTGCCGTCGCGCAAGCCCATGGGAATCTGGAGGCTGATGCCGTTGGGGAGGAACCGTCTGTGGTTGTAGCTCCAGGCCACGTTCATGGTGTCGGAGAAGTGGAGGCTGACGCCCTCGAGCGGCTCGAGCGTCGTGTGGTTTTCGGGAGTCCCTCCACACGTGAAGACGACGGACGCGTCCCCGCTCAGGTACTCCGGAGGCAAGTTCTCCTCTTTCTTCACGCACGGCTGCGTCTCGCACGCGAGCAGAGCACACGCACCCACCACGACGAGCCACCCCGCATGTCGCCACATGGCGAGTGATTCTACCCGCCGCGGGGGAGTGCTGCCGTCAAGGGCCCGCAACGTGTGTCGCTGCCTCGACACGGCGCTGACGCAACCAGGGCTCGAAGCGCATGAGCGTGAGCCCGAGGGCTTGCGCGAGCTCGGGTCGGGCGAGCACCGGGGCGACGTTCATGTAGGTCAGCCCTCTCGCCACGCCGGGATGCAGGCCCGCGGCGATGGCCTGCTCGATGCTGCTGGACTGGACGGTGTATGTCTTCCCATCGACGCGGGAGAGGACCTCGGCCAGCTGTCGGGGCGTGAGCACGTCGCCCGCGAGCTGCAGCGTGACGCCATGGAACCGCGTGGGATTCAGGAGCGCCGCCGCGGACGCGTTCCCCACGTCCTCCGGGGCAATCCAGGGGATGGGCCGGTCCGCCTCGAGCACCGTCACCCACCGGTGCCCATCGACGAAGGCGGAGGTGTCCAGCATGGCGTGGTCCATGAAGGTGGCGGGCAGGATGAGCGTCCAGTGCTTGAAGCCGGCGCCCCGGACGCGCTCGCAGGTGGCGAGCTTGTTCTCCCAGTACACCTCGTGCTCCTTCCAGCGGCCCTCCGCCCAACCCTCGATGTGGCGGTGGTCCCCGACGCCGGACGTCGCGGTGTGCACGAAGGTCTCGACGCCCTCGGCCAGCGCGGCCTCGATGAGGTTCTTGCCCTGCTGGACCTCCTTGCTGAAGTCGACGCCCGTCGCGGAGACGATGGGGGACTGCATGGAGAAGACCGCTCGGGTCCCCGCGCAGGCGGCGCGCAGTGACGGGAGGTCGTCCAGGTCTCCCACCGCGATTTCGGCCCCTGCCGCCGCGAGGGCCCGGGCATTGGGGGCCTCCGGATCGCGGACCAGGACGCGCACCGAGGTGCTGCCTTCCGCCAGCAGCGCTCGCGCCGTGGCTCCGCCCTGTCGCCCCGTGGCGGCGGTGACGAGGACAGTCGGGTGACGACGCATCGGCTGCGCTCCTTGGAAGTGGGGTGCCCCACCGTTTTGTGTTCGTGTTGAATACGGAGGGGTCCCCCGTTTGTCAAGGGAACGGGCTTCGGGGGCGTCCATCGCGTCGCGCAGCTCGCGCCCGTCCATTCATGGTCGAGGCGTCGTCCCCCTCGGCCTCCCGTGGCGTCTGCTCCGAGTGGCTCATGGCCACCCATTGTTCCGACCCCCGTCCGCTGGCAATGAAGGAAGGCCTGGATGCATGAAAGCCGGTCGCCGGAGAAAAGCCTTTCAAAATCCCGGGTGCCTGCCTCCATTCATGGGGTGACGTTGCCCATGTCGTCTGGAGGAACACCTTGAGCCTGCTGCTTGCCCTGAGTCTCGTCGCGCCCACGTCGCTTGCCCAATCACCGCCTTCGCCCCGTGATGAGACCGTGCGGGTGCGCATCGAGACGGACGCCCCCGAAGTCAGCCTCTTCCGCGTCACGAGCGAGGGGTTCGGCACCGTCGCCACCACGGACGGCGTGGGCACCGTGGGCATCGTCAACTATCAGCGCGAGTGCACGATGCCCTGTGACGTCACCCTTCGCGACCCGACGACGGACTTCTTCATCGCGGGGTCTGGGGTCACGCCCTCACGACGCTTCACGCTGTTGGACCAGGGGCGGGATGTGTCCCTGAAGGTCGACCCGGGCAGCGCCGGACTGCGAGCCACTGGCTGGCTCGCCACCCTCTTCGGCGTCTCCCTGGCGGTGGTGGGTGGAGTGGTGATGGCCATCGACGGCGCGGAGCCCTCCGATTCCGCCCTTCCGAAGGACAACACCCTGCGCAAGGTGGGCATGGGCTCGCTGATTGGTGGCGGCGCGCTGCTGGCCATCGGGCTCCCCCTCTTCATCTTCAACGGGACGGATGTGAAGCTCGCGCCGAACAAGCTGACGGGGAACGCGGGACTGGACCTCTGATACAGAAGTCACCCGGATGAGCCACCTCCAGCACGCCCGCGTGTCCTCATGACCTCGCCCCTCTTGCTGGGGGTGGTCCTCCCACTGCTCGCCACCGCTTCGCCCGAGCCTTCGTCGGCGCGGTGGGGGCTGCATTGGAACGCGCCCTCGGAGTGCATCCAGGCGGCGCCCCTGGCGCGCGCGGTGGAGGCGAGGCTGGGGCGCTCCGTGTTCGGGTCCCTGCCGGATGTGCTCGTGCATGGCGTGCTGGAGCCGGCGTCCTCGTCGGGGTGGTCCGCGAGGCTCACGCTCGTGGATGCGCGGGGCACCGTCCTGGGCAGCCGCGACATCGACTCCGCCACGCCCGCGTGCGCGGACATCGAGCGTCGGCTGGTGCTGGTCCTCGCGTTGATGATCGACCCGGAGGCCTTGAGTCCCCGGGAGCCCGCCCCGGTGCCCTCCGAGGGGGTTGCTCCTCCCGAGGAGGCACCCCCGCTCCCCGAAGCGCCCGACCCGACGGTGGAGGAGGAACTTCCCATCCAGGCCTCATCCCCGCCGACCCGCGCGGCCCCGTGGCCGGGTCGCTCGACGGTGTCCCTCACCGCGCTGACGACGACGGGGCTCTCGGACGGGCTCGCCTGGGGAGGACGCCTGGGCTGGCGGGGGGCGGGGAGCGTGACGTGGCTGGTGGGGCTCTCCGTGGTGCCCTGGGCCCGCTCGGAGCTCGAGGACGGACGGGTGGGCCTGCTGCTGGCGACACCCGAGGCGGGGGTGTGTCCGCTGGTGGGGGGCGGCTCCCGATGGGAGGTGTCCGCGTGCGCGACGGCGGCGTTCTCGTTCGTGATGGCGGACTCGACGGGGCAGACGGTGGACGAGGTGGACCTGCTCATCCGAGGCGACGCGGTGGCGCGAGCCCAGCTGGAGCTGCGATGGGGGGGCGCCACCGGGTTGCATGTGGGGGGCGGCGCCGCGGTGGGGTGGCTGCGTCCCACGTTGCCGATGACCTCCGCCTGGGAGGGGCGGCTGGGGGCGCCGTGGCGCGTGTTCGTCGAGCTGGGCCTGGTGTTCCGGGGGCCGTGAGGCACCAGGGGGCGGGTAGCGCTTCACCTGGCGCCGGCAAGCTCACTAGAGTCCGCCGGCCCCGGACTCCCGCGCGATGCCCACACCTCCCCAGGCCCTGCCCGCTCCCGATGGGGCGGAACCGCTCGACTTCGAGCGGGTGCATGCCCAGCACGCGGCCTTCGTGTGGCGCACGCTGCGGCGCATGGGCGTGAGGGAGGCGGACCTGGAGGACGTCTGCCAGGAGGCGTTCCTGGTGGTCCATCGCCGCCTCCCCGAGTTCGACCCACGCGCGCCCGTGGCCGCGTGGCTCTTCGGCATCTGCATGCGGTTGGCCTCGGACCACCGCAAGCGCGCGCACGTCCGGCGGGAGACCTCCGTCGCCGAGACTCCCGACGAGGCGCGTCCCCCCGAGCAGCTCGAGTCCGTGGCGCGCACGCAGGCCCGGGCCCGGTTGGACCGCATCCTGGATGCGCTCGACGAGGACAAGCGGGCGGTGTTCGTCCTCTTCGAAATCGAGCAGTGGACCATGGCCGACGTGGCCCAGGCGGTGGGGTGCCCCGTGCAGACCGCGTATGCGCGGCTGTACGCTGCGCGCAAGCAGGTCCAGGAGGCCGTGGCCCGGTTGCAAGGAGGCGAGAGATGAGGACGCCCGAGCCCGTGCGACTCCTGGAGGAGTCCTCCGACGCCTCGCCCGAGCTGCGTGAGCTGTTGGGGTCCGCCCTGGGCGATGGGCCCTCCGCCGCGCAGCTGGCGTCGCTCGCGGCCCGACTGGCGCCGCTCTCGCCGCCTCCGGCTCCTCCGGCTCCCGCACCGGCTCCGGTGGCGCCCACGACCGCGCCGCTCACGGGAGGCGCGACGGTGGCCACGGGCCTCAAGCTCAAGGTGCTCGTGGGCGTGGCCGCGCTCACGGGGGCGGTGGGCTCCTTCCAGGCGGGTCGGGTCTACGAGCGCGCACAGCCTCCGACGCTCGTCCAGGCGCAGCGGGAGACGGCTCCGGTGGAGTCCCCACGCCGCGACGTGCCTCCCGAGGCCGACGCGCCGGCCCCGCCCGTTGTCGAGGCTCCGCGCCCCGAGCCCATCGCTCCCGCGCCCGTCGAGGACCGCGCACCGGCGCCCGCCGCGCCCCGCGTGAATCCACCGCGCCCGCACGACCCCGTGCGCAATCCCGTCGCCGAGCCCCCTTCGGTCGCTCGCGCCCCGCGCCTCGAGGACGAGGAGCTGCTGCTCATCGACGACGCCCACCGGGCCCTCCAGGGAGGAGATGCCGAGGAGGCGCTCTTGCTGCTGAGGAGACACGCGTCCCGGTTCCAGGGGGGCGCGCTCGCGCAGGAGCGGGAGGTGCTCGCCATCGAGGCGCTGGTGCTGCTGGGCCGCCGCTCCGAGGCTCAGGCTCGCGCTCTGGACTTCCAGACGAAGTACCCGACCTCCTCGCACCTCGTCCGGCTCCAGAAGCTGCTGCGTCCGCCCACGCCGGAGTGACGCGGCGGGCCTTCCCCGGAGAACCCCATGCACAGATGCCTCACCGTCGTCGTGATGAGTCTGGCCTTGTCGAGCGGGTGTGCTTCCTCGTCACGCGCCGCCGCGCCCGTGGCCGAGGCGCCGTGCAGCGGGGCTCGGCTGGACATCGATGGCCACGGAATCTGGGTGAACAGCCAGGGCACAGGCAGCCCCGCGGTCGTGTTCGAGTCCGGCTTCGGGAATGACTCCTCCGTCTGGGCCTCGCTCGAGAAGCAGGTCCGTGAGAAGGGCTTCCGGACCTTCGTCTACGACAGGGCGGGGATGGGCAGGAGCACCCTCGACGCCTCGTCCGGATACAGCCTCGACAACGATGCTCGAATCCTGGGCACCGCGCTGGCGCGCTGCGGACTGGAGGGGCCCCTGGTGGTGGTGGGCCACTCGTACGGCGGCGCCATCGGCCTCGTGCTCGCGGAGACACACCGCAACGTCCAGGGCGTGGTGCTGCTGGACGCGGTGGTGCCGGGAGTGTGGCCGCCAGAGGAGGTGGAGAAGAATCTCATTGTCATGCGTGGCCAGTACGACGAAATCCGGAAGCAGGCGCCACAGCTGGCCCAGGTCGCCATCCCCTGGGCGGAGGCGATGCCGAAGACGGCCCAGCGGCTCGACGCCCTCGTGCTCCCCGAGTCGTTGCCCATCATCGACATCGTCGCGGCGAATGGACAGAACACCCCGGAGAGCACGGCGATATGGCGGGCGGCCCACGAGCGGTTCGCCGCCGCCTCGGCGAAGCGGACGTACATCCTCGCCGAGGGGAGCTCTCACAAGGTCATGAACGACAAGGAGCCGATGGTGCTGGAGGCCATCGCCACCCTGGTGGGCGGCGCCCGCTAGCCTCCCGCGCCCCAGGCGACGTCCTCAGTGCGCGGACTGGAGCCCCACGTCTCGGCCGTTCAACGGCTGCACGGGGCGGTTGTTCGGGTTGAGGTGCGGCAGTCGCTCGAAGGCGGCGATCTGCGAGTCGGACAGCTGGATGGGGTTCTTCATCACGAACCACTGGAGCCCCTCGCTGCACGGGGGCGTGGTGAGTGAGCCGGCGTAATGGAAGAACGCGCGGTTGAACGGCAGGAGCGCGCTGGCGTTGATGAGCGCGCCCACCGGCGTGCTCGTCTCACCCTCGTGGCGGGGCAGGTGGCGGAAGGCGGTGAAGAGCGCCGCGTTCACCAAGCCCTCCTCGATGAGCACGCCCACCACGACCTTCGGCGTCCCCGCCGCGTCGGTGTGCACCAGGTGCACCTCGAGCGGGTAGTGCTCGCCGTTCTGGGTGTGCTCGCTGGGGGTGTGGAAGTGGAACTGCGCCAGCTTGTACTCCTGGTGGCCCAGGCGCAGCGTGCTGCCCACGTCGTAGTTGAACTGCACCGTGTGGCCGTTGTTCACCATGCGCACCAGGCTGGTGCCATAGTGGAAGCTGGGCGCCTGCACGTTCGTGTGCGTGGACTCGGAGGTCGACAGCGCCACGGGGGATTGCTGGGCGCCCGTGGAACACTGCGCGCCGCCGGCGACCTCACCCCAGTGCTCGGGGTCCACGGTCTGCGCATAGCCCCAGTGCGCCTCCTCGGCGAGGGCGGGGGTGACGACGAACAACGAGGACAGCAACACGCCCCGAAGGGCGCGCACGGAGAGGGTGCGGTTGTATGACATGGGTGATGAGTCCTTGAAGGAAGACGCCAGGAGTGAGCCAGGCGCCACGACCTCAAAGCCAGGTGCTTTCGAATCCGAACGCCCGCGCCCGGCTTTGTGTCTGTCGTAGCGCTCGCGCCGATGTATTGCCGCAAAATCCGTCTAATGGGTACTGGTTTGTCTTCCTTGAAATAAAGCGAAATGAAACAATTCGTTGACAGAAATGCGCGGATGAATGGAGGTTCATGTTCTGCCATTGCGGTCGATACATGCGACAGGGGCAGGCGGGTTCCAGGCATGGCGACCCTGGGTCTCGAAACGCCCGGGTGACGGCGGCCCTCCGTGGGTGGAGGACCGCGCGCCGTTTCGTGGTTGAATGTGGAGGGCGCCCCCGCTTGTCGGGCGCGTCAGGGTGAGGAGACAGGTGTCGTGGAGCCAGTGAAGCCCTTGCGAGCGGACGGACGGCGCAACCGGGAGCGGATTGTCACAGCGGCCTCGGAGCTGGTCGCCCGGGATGGCGCGCAGGCGTCGCTCGAGGAGATTGCGCGGCGGGCGGGGGTGGGCTCGGCGACGCTGCACCGACACTTCCCGACGCGGCAGGCGCTGTTGGAGGTGGTGTTCCGGGAGGGGGTCGCGCAGCTGTGCGCGATGGCGTCCGCTCAGCCGGGCCGCAATCCCGCCGCGGAGCTGGCGGCCTGGCTGGAGGAGGTGACGGTGTACACCGCGACGCACCGCGGGCTCGCGGCCGCGCTGCTCGCGGGGCCGGAAGGGCTGGTACCCGAGGAGTTGTGCTGCACCGACATGCTGCTGGGGGTGCTGAGCGGGTTGGTGGCGCGAGCGTCCTCGGTGGGGGCGATTCACGCCAGCGCCACGGCGGAGGACCTGTTACGGCTGGCGAACGCCATCGCGGTCGCCAACGAGCAGGATGCCCCCACCGCGCGCCGGGTGCTGCGCCTGGCGCTGCTCGGCATCCGGCCGTGAGGCGCGACTCCGCTCCGACGGAATGATTGTCCAACAGGCCGTGGAACCCGAGCACTACACTCCGGGTCCCATGTCGACCCCTGCTGCAATCGCTGTGTACACGTCGGGTTCGGGGATTCCCGAGCACGTCTCCTTGCGGCCCTGGCGTGGTGTCTATCATCACTGGGATGGCTATCCCACGGGCCTCGGGCAATACCTCCTGGCGGCTGTCGAACGCGCCGGGGGCGATATCCAGGCCGTGGTGGGGCGGCTCATCGATGAATCCCCCTGGGGCTGGTCCACCTGCCTGGGTGGGAAGGACGGGGAGCGCAATCCGGAGGGGAACCCGGGCCCGCCCGTCTCACCGGAAGAGACCGGGAGCGTGGCGTACGTGTATGTCTTCGATGTGGACGCGCGGCGGCTCGACGCGTTCTCGACCTACGTGGGCGAGGACGGCAAGCGGTTCTGCTCCGTGCGCTTCTCACCCGAGGGCACGCCGGACCTCCCCGCGCTCGACCTCCTGCCGGAGGAGCGCGTCAGCGAACCGCCCCTGCCCGGCGAGACGCTCTCGGCCGAGGCGCTCCAGGCGTTCCTCGAGGGCCTGCCCAGGCTCGAGTTGGACTCGAAGCTCCTCCATTGGGTGTCCACCCAGGAGGACCCGGACCAGTGGCTCTCCATCGTCTTCCGGGTGGTCGTCTTCGAGGAGGACAAGGTCCGCGATGTGGTGGAGCGGGAATGGAGGCTCGTGCCTCCCTCCGCGCGACGGGAGCCCCAGCGGGTCCGGAACTTCCTCGAAGCGCTCGTCGACAGGATCGACGAGGAGCCGAGGATGTTCAATGCCTTCTGGATCCACGACCTCGACTCCCTGCGTCGCTCTGGGGCACGTCAACGTGAGACCTTCGTGCGAATCATGAGGGCGCACTGGGCGCGCGACTTCGGCTCCGGGGAATCGGCGTAGACTCCACCCCGCCCGTCCTCCTCGAACCGCATCGGAGTCCTCCGTCCATGCCCCGACTCAAGCTCGACAATCTCATCATCTTCGGCGACAGCATGTCGGACATCGGCAACAAGCATGACACCGGCCTTGGCACGTTCGCCAACGGCGTCAACCTCATGCAGGTGAACGAGCTGGGGCGCTTCAGTGACGGGCGGAACTGGACGGACTTCCTCTGGGAGTGGGCGGGCGGCCAGTCGATGATTCGGGGCGCGGACCCCTTCGACAAGAAGAAGACCGCCTACAGCGAGAGCATGGAGGCGACCAAGGTCCACCGCTCGCTCACCGTGGACTCGAATCAGGACTCGGGCTTCGGCCGTCCCATCACCTTCGTGAACTACGCCGAGGGTGGCGCGATGGGCGCCTCGGACCGGCCCGGCACGGGGCTGGGGACCTTCCGGCAGCAGGTGGACAAGTTCCACGCGCAGCGGGCCAAGTGTCCTCTCGTCGGGGAGACGCTGTTCATCATCTGGTTCGGCCTCAACGACCTGGTGACCAACAAGCGCGACCCGGGGACGATGAAGCAGGTGGTCCTCCACATGTTCGCGCTCATCCAGGAGCTGGAGCGGGCCATGCCGGGCAAGGCGCACTTCCTGCTCATCAACCTGCCGGACCCCGCGGACGCGGCATACTTCGCGAAGAAGAAGCTGGAGCCGACGACGTGGGGATTCACCAAGGGCGCCATGGGCTTCAACGCCGTGCTCGCCCAGTTCGCGTCCACCTATGAGGGGATGCGATTGGTGGACATGTATTCGTTCCTCAAGGGGCTCAATACCTCGCTGGCCGAGCATGGCCTGACGGCGGGAGCGCAGGGCAGCCGGCTCCCCGTGCGCTACCCCCACGTGGGTCCGCTCGCGCCACCGCCGCTCGTGTGGGGCCCGCCCGTTCCCCGGCTCCCGCCTCCTCCCTCCGACCCCGTCCGACTGGACCTCCTCCCGACCGGCGCCCGCACCTTCCAGCAGTACGCCCAACTGCCGCCGACGCCCGTGGCGACGAGCGACAAGAAGCACCCCACGGAGGCCGCCTACCGCGTCATGGCGCGGGAGATTGCCCGCAACATCTCGGCTCGGTTCGAGCTCGGTCAGCTCAGCAAGAGCCGTGAGTGCCGGGGCGTCGTGGTCGAAGCCGCCTGAGCCCGGCGCGAGAGGCGCGTGCGGACCCACGCGGTCCGCCGTGTCTGGCTCACCGCGGCGTGCATCGTCGCTCCTTCCGAGCACATCCTCCGCGCGGCCTCGGCTGCTCGCCTGTGCCTGGGAGCCGCTCTAGAGTCCGCGGGCGCTGGATGACACACGAGGAGGACTTGCATGCGGCACCATGACCTGGGCTCGAAGCTGGCACTGTGTCTGGCGGTTCTCCTGGCCTCGGGGGCGATGGCCGCGCAAGCCCCAGCGGAGCCGGAGGAGGCGCAGCAGCGGCTCCAGCGGCTCACCGCGCTGGGCGAACTCTGGGGGCAGGTGCGCTACCGCCACCCGTGGATGTTGTCGCGGCGCATCGACTGGGACGCGGCCTTCCTGTCGGCGGTGCCGAAGGTGGAGGCGGCCTCCAGCGACGAGGCCTTCGCGGAGGCCATCCAGTCGATGCTCGGCGCGCTCGAGGACCCCGCCACCCGCGTGAAGAGCGCGCGCCCGCCCGCCGCGCTGGCCCCTCCGACACTCCGGCCCCTGTTGGGCGTGGAGAAGGACGTGGTCGTCCTGGACCTGCGCAACCTCACCACGCCCGAAGGCCCACAGACCTTCTGGAGTCTGGGTGAGAAGCTCTGGGGCCCCGTGGGCAAGGCGCGCGCCGCCGTCGTCGACATGCGCGGGCGGGGCTTCGACGAGGCGGCGGCCTGGAGCGTCTCCAACGCGGTGGACTGGATGCTGCCCCTCTTCATCGACGGCGAGCTGGCCGTGCCGGGCACGCGCTCCTCGCTCCACGGCGGCTACAAGGCCCAGACGGGCATGGACTCGCCCTACACCACGGCCTTCAACCAGGACGTCAGCTCGGTGGTGGAGGGCCACGCCGGCAAGAAGTTCGCGCGCGTCGTCTTCCTCCTGGATTCGCAGAGCGTCGTCTCGCCGAAGGTGCTGGCGCTGCGCGCCGCGGGGCGCGCGCTCTTCGTGGGCGAGGGCCCCGTGGCGAACGCGCTGCTCGTGGACACGCAGGACGTGCCGCTGGGCAGCACGCTCGTCGCCACCGTCCGCACCAGTGAGACGGTGTTGCCCCTGGGGCTCGACGCGGAGGTGCCGGCGCGAGCGGACCTGTCCGCCCCGGACGTGGCCTACACGCGCGCGATGGCGCTGGCCAACGCGAAGTCCAAGCCCAAGGGCCCGAGCGCTCCGGCGCGCCCCGAGGCCCAGTGGCGTCCGGACAACGCCTACGCGGAGGCCCCGTACCCCTCGCGCGAGCTGCGCCTCCTGGCGGCCGTGCGGCTGTGGAACGTGGTGGAGCTCTTCTTCCCCTATCGCCACCTGATGGACGCGGACTGGGGCCAGGCGCTCCCCGGGATGCTGAAGCGCTTCGAGGCCGCCCAGGACGCGAAGGAGTATGCGCTCGAGGTGGCGAAGGCCGCCCGGGAGCTGCGGGACGGGCACGTCTCGCTCAGCGGCCATCCCGCGTTCAAGGAGCTGTGGGGTGGCATCGCCGCGCCCGTCGAGGCGCGAGACATCGACGGGAAGGTGGTCATCACGTCGTTGACCAACGCCTCGCTCGCGCAGGGGCTCCAGGTGGGGGACGTCATCGAGAAGGTGGACGCGGAGCCCATCGACGAGCGCATCCGCCGCATCGACGCCATCCACCAGGCCTCCACCGAGGCGGCGACCCGCCTGTTCCACATCTACCTGGCGCTCTCGGGGCCTCCGGACTCGGAGGTGACCTTCACGGTGCTCGGAGAGAAGGGGCGTCGGGAGGTGAAGGTGAAGCGGCCCGCCGCGTTCTCCCGGCCGGAGCGTCCCCATGAGCCCTTCAAGCTGATGGAGGGCAACGTCGCCCTCGTGAACCTCTCGCAGCTGGGGGCCGACGAGGTGCCGGAGGTCATGAAGAAGGTCCAGGACACCCGGGCCGTGGTGTTCGACCTGCGAGGCTATCCCCGAGGCACCGCGGGCATGCTGGCGCCGTACCTCAACGTGAAGCGCGCCAAGACCTGGTCCCGCTTCGAGGTGCCTGTCGTCGCGGGCGCCACGTTGGTGAATGGCCGGATGGCCCTGACGCAGGAGCTGCCCACCGCGGACGTGCCGGTGTACCGGGGCCGCACCGTGGCGCTCATCGACGAGCGCGCCGTGAGCCAGGCCGAGCACCTGGGGCTGATGCTGGAGGTCACCAGTGGGGTGACCTTCGTCGGGAGCCCCACCGCGGGCGCCAACGGGAACATGACGTACGCGGTGCTGCCCGGTGGCATCTGGATGAGCTTCACCGGGATGGACACCCGGCACGCGGACGGCGGTCAGCTCCAGCGCAAGGGGCTCACGCCGCACGTGGCGGTGCGCCCCTCGCTCGCGGGCGTGCGCGCGGGCCGGGACGAGGTGCTGGAGCGGGCGCTGCGGTTGCTCCAGGAGACGCCTCGGCCCGCCGCCGCGCCCATGTCCCGCCCCGTGCAGCGTCCATAGTCGAGCCGAGGGAGCCCTTCCGTTGCATGGAAGGGCCCCCGGGCTAACGGACGGCGGGCACCGGCGTGGGCTCGCGGGAGAGCCGTGCCTCCAGGCGTGTGCGCCACTTCAGCGCGGGGCGCTCCACGCCGTGGTGCAGCGCGAGCGACGCCAGCAGCACCGCCACCGCGCCCGCCAGCAGCGTGAGCGGGTGGAAGGCGTCCAGGCCATAGGGCTCCAGCGCGACGCGTGCCCCGGCCTGCAGGGCCTTGTGGGTGAGGTACACGGTGAAGCTCAGCAGCGCGAAGGTCTTCACGCCGGGGATGCGGGCGCACACGCGGGACGCGATGGGACTCGCCATGGCCACGAGCAGCGCCGCGTAGCCCAGCGACGTCAGGGGGAACGCGAGCATCGTGTGGGCGAGGTAGCGGAAGTGCTCCTCGTTCAGCCAGAACACGACGCCCAGGCACCCAAGGCCCACCCCCGCCAGGAGCCCGGCGCGTGCTCCTCGGGTCCAGCGCTCCCAGGCCTCGGGGCGGAAGACGCGCAGCGCCGCGAGCATCGCGCCACACAGGAGCCCGTCGAGGCGCGCGTACGTCGGGTAGTACAGCAGCGTGTCGTAGCCGCGCCACGCGTCGTCCTCCGGCCCGAGCATCGAGAAGTGCCGCTGCCACAGCCAGGCCCGCAGGAGCATGCCGCCGAGCATCAACCCCGCAGCGCCCACGAGCAGGTGTGCGGCCCGGACGCGTCCGCGCAGCGCGAGCACGGTGAGCGGGAGCACCAGGTAGAAGTGCTCCTCCACGCACAGCGACCACGCGTGGGAGAAGCCATTGAGGCGCAGCCCGAAGTTCTGCGTGAAGGTGAGGAAGCGCCACGCGGGCGTCTCCACCGGACGCTCGCCCCACGCGGGGACGAAGAGGTACAGCGCCAGCACGATGAGGTAGGGCGGGAGGATGCGCAGCGAGCGCCGCAGGTAGAAGCGCTTCAGGGACGGCGTCTCGCCGCGCGACACCGGCTCCAGGAGCTGCGAGCCGATGAGGAAGCCGCTCAGCACGAAGAACAGCTCCACGCCTGTCCAACCGAAGTTGGCGAGCATCCCGTAGGCCTCGTGTCCCTCGGGGCGTGGGTAGTGGAAGAGGACGACGATGAAGATGGCCAGGCACCGGAGCATGTCCAGGCCGGCCAGGTGGCGCGGTTCGGTGGTGTTCAGCGGAGTCGACCTTCAGCGGAGGGGAGGCCCGACTCTAGATTTTTCGAGGTGGGATTTCCACCCACGTTTGACTACTGAAATCCCCGCCTGGCCCGTTGATTCCGTTTCCCTGGGGCGGGACGGAATCAACGGTGCCGGTGCGTCGCGAAGGCTAGTAGCAGAGCCACTTGTTGAAGGGCGGGCGCTGACACTCGCACTCACCCAGGTTGCCGTCGGACCAGGTGCACGAGTTGAACGCTCCGGGGCGACAGAAGGTCCCGACGAGCGCCTCACAGCTTCCGGCCAGCTCCGACGACGACTGCTCGGTGGCCTCGGGCGCCATCGTCTCACCTGCCTCCACGCCCCCACAGGCTGTCAGTCCGAACGCCACCGCGATTGCCAGGATTGCTCGCATGACCATCTCCAGTTGATTCGCGCGGAATGCGCGAAATGCATGGATAGATTAGGCGAACCCTGGCGGGTTGACGACGCTAGGCCCCGTACATCGACTCGATGAGCGCCGAGTGTTGGCGCGTGACGGCGTGACGTTTGACCTTCAGTGACGCGGTGAGCTCGCCGCCATCCACGGTGAACGGGCCGGGTGAGACGCGGAAGGTCTTGATGCGCTCGAAGGACGCGAGGCCCGTGTTCGTCTCCTCGACCAGGCCCTTCAGGATGTCGTGGATTCGCGGGTGCGAGGGGTCGGCGGGGATGCCCTCGCGCCGTGCCACCACGGCGAGTATCTCCGGGTCGAGCGCGAACAGGGCCGTGCAGTAGTTGCGTCCGTCGCCCAGCACGACGGCCTCCTGGACCAACGGGTGTCGCTTGAGCTGGGCCTCGATTTTCAACGGCGCCACGTACTTCCCGCCGCTCGTCTTGAGCAGCTCTTTCTTGCGGCCCGTCACCCGGACGAAACCCTCCGCGTCGATGGAGGCGAGGTCTCCGGTCCTGAACCACCCGTCGTCATCGAACGCCTCCGCCGTGGCCTCCGGACGGTTCAGGTAGCCGCGCGAGATGTTCGGCCCGCGCGCGAGCAGCTCGCCATCGGCGTCCACCTTGAGCTCGCAGCGCGAGAACGCGCGCCCCACCGTCCCCGGACGCACGTCCTCCCTGGGGTTGATGGTCAGCCCGGGACACGTCTCCGTCAGCCCGTAGGCCTCCAGGACCGTGAGCCCGAGCGAGAGGAAGAACAGCTGCACGTCGACGCGGAGCGCGGCGGCGCCCGACAGGAGCACGGAGGCGTGGTCCAGGCCCAGGCGCGCGCGCAGCTTCGCCAGCACCAGCCGGTCCGCCAGGGCCCGCTGCGCCTCCAGCCACACAGGGCGCGCCTTGCCGTGAGTCGCGGCGCGACGTCCCACGCCCAGGGCCCAGTCCAGCATCCAGCGGCGCAAGCCCTTCTCGCCCTCGATGGCGCTCATGACCTTCGCCATCATCTTCTCGAAGACGCGTGGAGCGGCGGGGAAGAAGCCCGGGCGCGAGGCGACGAGGTCCGCGGCCAGCGTGGGCACCGACGACATCACCAGCGGCGCGCCGAAGAAGGGGCCCGCGAACTCCACCATGCGCCCGAAGGAGTGCGCGGCGGGGAGGAAGAGGAACAGGCCGTGCTCGAGCACGTTGTCATCCAGGAGCCGCGCGGCGCCGACGTCCTCGAGCATCGCCAGCATGTTGTCGTGGGTTTGAATCACCGCCTTCGGCGCGCCGGTGGTCCCCGAGGTGTACGTGAAGGTCGCGACGTGCTCGCGTCGAATCAGCGAGGCCCTGCGTCGCACCTCGTCCTCCAGCTCCGCCCGTCGGGCGCGTCCCCGGGCCTCCAGCGTCTCCAGGCTCTCCCAGTCGTCGGCGGGAGCCAGCCCGCCTGGATGGATGACCACCACCCTGGCGCGGACGGGGAGCGCGTCGGGTGCGTAGTGCCGGTCGAAGAAGGTGAAGCCCGCGCGGAAGGCGCGCACCTTGTCGAGCTGGCTCGCGTCGTCCACGACGATGAGCTGCGCGGCGGTGTCCACGTGCATGTAGCCCACCTCCTCGGGGAGCAGGCTCGCGTAGACGGGCACCGTCTTGAGGCCGACGCGCAGGGCCGCGAAGTCGACGAGACACGACGCCATCGAGGTGTTGCCGACGATGGTGATGCACGCGCCGTCGTCCACCGCGCCCGCGCTCAACAACCCCGCCGCGAGGGCCTCGATGCGCGGGAGCAGCTCCGACCAGCGGAGGTCGACATAGGTGTCGTCATGTTTTACGCGGAACGCGACGCGATGCGGCGACGTGTTCGCCCGGTCGAGAATCATCTGGGGGAGGGACGGGTGGGCAGCGGCCATGGGGCCTCCTCGGAGCGGAGCGGGCAGGTGAGCGACGTGCTTCACCGGGCCACGCTAGGTGCGGCGCCAGGAGCCGGCTTGTATGATTCTGCAGATGCGGAGCCACTTGTTGCTGGGCGGAGGTCGAGCGCTCTACGTCGGCCGCTTCCAGGAGCTGCCCCGGCATCGGTTCGCCGCCAACGCCGTGCTCGTGGGATTGGATGATGCGTTCGAGCTCGTCGCGGGGGACGGCCGTGTCGGGCAGCACGAGGCCGCCTTCGTGCCGGGGTGGCAATGGCACGCGCTCGACTTCCAGGGTGGGCGCGCCGCGGTGTTGTTCCTGGAGCCCGGCGTGAGGCTGCGCCATCAGGTCGACGCGAGCGCGGTGCGCGCGGCCGTGGAGACCGCCCTCGGTGCGCGACACCTCGAGCCCTGGACGGAGCTCTTCCAGGAGGCGCTGCATCTGGGGCCCTGTCCGCGGGAGGTCGACGCACGCATCGCGCGGGTCGCCGCGTGGCTCTCCGCTCCCACGGGTGAGGAGGCGCCCTCGGACGCGGTGAGGCTGGCGCAGCGGGTGGGGGCCTCGACTTCGCTCGTCGAGCACCGGTTCAGCGAGCAGGTCGGCGTCCCGATGGGGGCGTTTCGCGCCTGGCACCGGATGCAGGCGGCCGCGGCGCTCGCGCTCCGGGGGCGGAGCCTCACCGAGGTCGCCCACGCCGCGGGCTTCTACGACTCGGCGCACTTCTCCCGGCTGTTCCGAGGGATGTTCGGTCTGCCGCCCTCGAAGGTCTTCACCCACGGCCTCGAGGGGACCTATTTCGAGACGCGCGTCAGCGGTGCGCCGTGAAGCGCCCTCTCGCCATGAAGACGTGCTCGTCGTCGATGAGGACCTCGGTGGCCGCGTCCTTCCGCCACACGTCGATGAGCTCCCGCACCCGCTCGGGCGTGAGAGGCCAGACGTCGCCGTGGGGAGGCTTCTCCACGAGCACCCATTCGTGGACGCGCCCCTCGTCGGGCTGGGGGCCACCCACGGCGTAGATGTCGTCGCGGTCCGCCAGCGGCGCGACGAGGTTGCTGCCGAGCAGCGCCGAGCCCTCGCGGTGCTGGGTGAGCAGCGCCATGCCCCGAGCGAGGCTCGCCAGTCGCTCCGGCGTCGCGGGGCAGTGGCGCGGAGAGGTCTGCGGGGCGGTGAGGGTGCTCGTGAGCTTGCGGAGGTTCGGCTCGTTGCTGGCGAGGAGGAGGACGCCGGTGGAGGCGAGGACCCACGCGGGCAGTCTCCGGGCGCGCAGGACGGGCAGGAAGCCCATGAGGGCCGCGGCGACGAGCGACACGCCGTAGTGGAACCGCCAGGACATGCCGAGGAAGCGGATGCCCAGCATCGGCAGGAGCACCAGCAGCCAGGCCCCGTCTGGCCTCACCCGCTCGCGCCAGGCCCAGAGTCCCAGCGGAACGAACAGCAGCACCAGGGTGCCCATGCGTGACAGGTGGGGCGGCGCCAGCCGGAGCGAGAGGTAGTGCCACCAGCCACCCTCCATGCCCTGTCCCAGCCGGAAGCCGTAGTCCACGGTGGGGCCCAGGAGCCAGGGGCGCAGCCCGTAGACACCCGCGAGCCAGGCCAGTGACAGCGCGCCCACGCCGGCCGCGAGGCGCCGCTCGCCCCGCAGGAGCAGCGCGAGCGTCAACATGATGCCGCCGAACGCGAACTCCTCCTTGCAGGAGAACAGGAGGACCAGCGAGGCGAGCAGCAGCCCCGGGCGGCGCAGATGGAAGGCCACGCCCGTCAGCACCCAGGGCAGCATGGACCACGTGGTGGGGTGGGCGGGGTACTTCAGGGCCTCCACCACGCTGGGGCTCATGAGGAGGAGCGCCGCGAGCAGGACGAGGGCACGGCGGCTCAGCAGTCCCTTCGCGTGGAGCCAGAGCAGGGGCGCCACGGTGAGCAGCACGAAGAGGGCCTCCACGAGCAGCGCGGCCCACATCGGCGGGATGAGCCGCGCCAGCGGATGCGCCACCCAGAGGATGGGGTCGAAGTGGTCATTGAAGATGAAGACCTGGCGCGCGCTGATCCACGGGTTGGGGTTGGACAACGACAGACGCGCTACCGCCTGGGTATAGATGCCCAGGTCGAAGTTCGGGAAACAGGCCCGCGCGGCCTGAAGCCAGACAGGGGCGACGACGAGCACCAACCAGAGGAGGACCACGAGCGGCAGCGCGAGCGGTGCCAGTCGACTCGGTGGGCGCCCGGCGCCCGGCTCAGGTGTGGAGGTGGCCATGGTGGCGGTGTCGAAGGTGTGCTGGCCCGGGGCGGGCATGGGCTCCGCGACGTCCAGCCCGTCGAGTTCGGCCCCGTGAAGTTGACGGTCCCGCGGAGACCTCCGCTAACGCAGCCGGCGACGCAGGCTCAACGGCAGCAGCAGCACCAGGAGCAGCGGCCACAGGCCCGGGCTGGCGCCGCAACCGCCGCTGTCCTTCTCCGTGTCGGGGGTGCCCGTGCCAGGACCCGCATCCGGGGGCGTGCCCGCGTCCGTCACGCCGCCGCCCGCGTCCGGGGTGCCGCCGCCCGCGTCCGGAGTCCCGCCGCCCGCGTCGGGAGTGCCCGCGTCGGGCTGCTCCGTGACGGGCGCGCAGTTGCCCAGCGAGTGCTCCAGCGCTCCCAGCGTGTAGGACCCGGAGGTGGGCCGGGGCCGCTGGCAGAAGTCATCGGTGACGGAGGTCCGGGGAGCGGCGGCGCCCACCAGCTGCGTCACCGGGCCCTTGAGCGTCAGGTCGCCCTTGACCGGCGCCACGTACCAGGACGTCCACGTGCCCGTGGCCACGTTCGTCAGGTTCGTCCCCGCGGTGAAGCTGCCCGAGTCGCGGCTCCGGATGACGGACGACAGCACGTTGCCGTGGGCCTCTCCGGTGGAGGACGCGAAGCGGAAGTCCACGCCCGTCGTGCCGATGAAGGTGTTGAACAACACCTGCGTGCGCGCGGCCCGGTTCAGGTAGACGGCGACATCCGAGCAGTTGGCGACGATGTTGTTGCGGATGATGCCATCCGAGTGCTCGGGGTCACACGGCACCGTCGCGTCGAAGGCCGGCGCACAGAACGCCGCGCCCGTTCCTCCGCCGCCGAAGGACAGGCCGATTCGCGTGTCCGAGGCGGGCTGGTCCCGGACGCACAGGACGCGGTTGCGCTCGAAGAGCCCCCGCTTGCCGCCGCTCTTCATGAAGGCGCCGTAGGAGATGCCTCCCTGCCTGGCGAAGTCGTGCACCTCGTTGTCGCGCACCACCCAGTCGTCCCCCGTGTCGATGTTGATCTTGTTGACGGGCGTCCCCGTGACGCGCGGGCGGGTGTCGTAGATGTCGTTGCGCTCGATGAGCCCGCGGTGCGGCATCTCGAAGACGCCGCTGGCGTTCTTCGTCGCGTTGACCTTGAGCTGGGAGTTGAAGTCGCGCACGCGGCTGTTGCGCAACACGAAGCCCTCCGCGTGGCCGGTGACGTGGAAGGCGTGCTCGCAGTCCTGGTCCCGGGCGCAGATGCCCTCGAGGGTGAGCCCGTCGAAGACCCAGGCGCGCCCAGAGACCTTGAAGCCCTCGGTGGCGTTGAAGCGGATGAGCGCCGCATGTCGGTGGGCCGCGCGCACGGTGATGGGCTGGGCGTCGGTGCCCTCCGCGGCGCAGTTCAGGTTCGCGTTCACCGTGTAGGTTCCATCCGCGAGCACGATGTCATCGCCCGCCTTCGCGGAGGACAGCGCGGCTTGGAGCTCCGCCACGGTGGTCACGTTCTTCGTGGCGGCGGCGCCCGACAGCGGCAGGAGGAGGACGACGAGGGGGAGGGGTCTCATCCAGGGACTCCGAGCGAGGGGGCTTCGAGTCTACCGCGTCACGGGCAGGGCCGTGTCACGCGCGAACATCCGGGCGAGCCACGAGTCCCGCGCCGCGATGCAGGCCTGGGCCAGCGCCGACTGCGGAGCGATGTCGTAGAAGCCGTGGAAGGCGCCGCCCCAGACGTGCAGCTCGCACTCGCCTCCCGCCGCCAGAATCCTGCTCGCATACGTGACGGCCTCATCCCGGAACGTCTCCGCGCCGCCCACGTCGATGAAGGTGGGCGGCAGCCGGCCCAGGTCCGAGGCCCGCGCGGGCGCGCAATAGGGAGAGACCTCCGGTCCGCCGAGCCGCTCTCCCAGCACCGCGCGCCACGCCGTCAGGTTGCTGGTCCGGTCCCAGACGCCGACGCCTTCGTAGCGATGCGCGGAGCCCGTCTCGTTGCGGTCATCCAGCATGGGACATTGCAGCAGCTGCCCCAGCAGCCGGGGCCCCTGCCTGTCCCGGGCGAGCAGGGTGGTGCCCGCCGCGAGCCCGCCACCGCCGCTGCCGCCGAAGATGACGAGCTGGTTGGGATTGAAGCGCAGCCGCTCCGCGTTCGCCGCCATCCACTCCAGGCCCGCGTAGCAGTCCTCCACCAGCGTGGGTGCGGGATGCTCGGGCGCCCGTCGGTATTCGACGCTCACGCAGACGGCGTCATGGCGCAGCGCCCAGTCCACCAGGGGCCTGGCTCCCGCGAAGCGGGTCCCCATCACCATGCCGCCACCGTGGATGTGGAAGACGGCGGGCCCCGCCACCGAGTGGCCCTTCCGGGAGATGACGGAGACGACGATGTCGTCCCCTTGATAGCCGGGGATGGTGTGGTCGACGCAGTCCACCTGCGCGTCCCCGATGAGCGCCTCCCGCGTCACGTGGCTCAGCTGGCGGAAGTGCTCGAGCTGCTCCAGCGTCATCTTCAAGGGGACATACCCGGCGAGCGGGGCGAGGAGCGGGGCCAGCTGTGGGTCGAAGTCGGGATGAGTCATGCGTGCTGCATACACCGAACCGCCCGTGGAAAGCCCGTAGCCCCGTCACCCGGTCCAAGTGGAAATTGCTCCACACTGAGGCTGCCCGGTGGTGGGGCTCCCCCGCATCCCGGGGCAATGGCAGACGGCGACTTCGCTCCCGCGTCGCCCCCAACTGGATGCATCCGACACTGGTTTGAAGAGAGCTTGTCCAAGCTGGGAGGCAACCACAGCCTATGCGCGCAGAGCTCACTGCTCGCGAACCCATGTCAGCGCTGTGCTGAACACGCGAAAGACCACGGAAAGGACTTCCTCCATGCATCAGCTCCCTCTCGAGAAGGCGGGCTTCCACGCCGGGCACGTCCACGAATGGCGGCTTCGCCCCGCCGCGAACACCCTCACCTCGCTCTCGGCTGGCGACAGGCCCGCCTCCTTCAACCAGGAGAAGCACTTCGCGGGCGCGGTGTCCGCCCGGCAGGAGCACGTCTCGGAGAACTATTGGATTGGCCTGTCCTTCCGCATCCCCGGCGAGCTGGACCTGCCCGCGCTGGAGGCCGCGCTCCTGCACTTCGTGAAGCGTCACGAGGTGCTGCGCTGCGGCTTCGAGCAGCTCGTCGCCGGAGACCTGCGCTGCGACGTGATGACGCCCGCGGAGGTCCGGCTGGAGCGCACCGACATCGGTCACTTCGCGACAGGCGAGGCCGTGACGGCCCACATCGAGAACACGTTCAACCGGGACATCGACACGCTGTCGTGGCCGTTGTTCTTGATGGGCGTGGTGGTGGAGGCGTCGCAGGCCACCGTCTACATGGGGTTCGACCACATCCTGTGTGACGGCCTCTCCCTGGTGTACGCGGTCGAGGACGTGCAGCGCGACTACGCCGCCCTGTCCGAGGGGCTGACCCCGGCGCCCCATCCGGCGGGGAGCTATCTCGACTTCGGGGATGTGCAGCGCCACCGGTACTCCAAGCTGACCGCGGACAGCGCGGAGCTGGACTACTGGCGCGCGTTCATCGCGGACGCGGGGGACTTGTTCCCGCACATCCCGCTCGAGCTGGGCATCGAATCCGGTCGCATGTACCCGGCCGTCAACAACACCGTGCGGTTGCTCGACGACGCGGGGGCCCAGGCGTTCGAGCGCGTCTGTCAGCAGCGCGGCACGAAGCTGTTCATCGGCATGCTGGCCGTCGTCGGCATGGCCCTGCGGGACATCTCCGGCAGTCAGGTGTACCGGGGGTTCATGCCCATCGCGGAACGCAAGGACCCCCGCTGGCGCAAGTCCTTCGGTTGGTTCGTCAACACGCTGGCCATCCGCTTCCCCATCGCCGATGGGATGAAGTTCCCGGAGGTCGTCGAAGGGGTGCAGGCGGGCTTCGAGCAGCTGTTGCGCAACGTCGACGTGCCCTTCGTGAAGGTCTGGGAGCTGCTCGCGCCGCAGTACTTCCACCTGCGGACGTGGCCGTTCCCGGTCAACTTCTTCTCCTTCCTCGACTACCGGAAGCTCCCCGGCGCGGACATGCTCCACACCTGGCAGCCGAAGACGATTCCCGAGTCCTCGCACTCCAACACGGGGAACATGTGGTTCCTCCGCAACGCGGACGGGCTCTACCTCCACTCCATCATCTGCGACGTGCCTCAGAGCGTGGACGCGTTCGGCCGCTACCACGCCGCCATCGTCTCCACGCTGGAGGAGCTCATCAGCGGCTCCGTCCGAGGGGGCGTCACGCCCCGGGGAAGCGGTCAGCCCTCCGCCACGCTCTAGCGGCGAGTGGGCGCGCTCAGCGGGTGGCGGTGATGTCCGAGGGGAGGGGCTTCAGCCCGGCTCCTCCTCGTAGCAGACGCCGACTTCACGCAGCTCGACGGTGGACCACTCGGCCGCGGGACATCGGCTGGCGATGGCGAGCGCCTCGTCCCGGCTGGCGCAGTCGAAGAGGACATAGCCTCCGACGACCTCCTTGGATTCGGCGAAGGGGCCATCGCGCAAGGTGCGTTGTTGGTCGCGCACCTCGATTCGGACGCCTTCGGAGACGGACCGGAGAGAGTCGCTGCCCTTCCAGAGTCCGCGCGCCTGGAGGTCCTGGACGAAGCCGATCATCCGCTCCATCTCGCGGCGCCCTTCCTCCGGCGTCCGGCTCCGCTTGCGCTGGCTGTCCTCCATGACCAACAGCATGTACGTCATCATCGACTCCGTTCGTGGGGGCCCGCAGCGTCCTCCATCCGCCTGTCGGGCCGAAGCATTTCCTTCCGCTCGGGAGCGCTGGACTCGGGCGTGGGGGGGGCGCAAGGCTCGTGGGATGCCCCTCGACAACCTCCTGCGCATCCACGACCCCGAGTCTCTCGCGAGAGGGGAGCGGGTCTTCAGCCCCGAGTTCGCGGCGATGAGCCAGCGGGTGCTGCGCGTCACCGAGCTGACGTCGCGCCTCAACGTCCTGCCGTTCGAGGACGAGGCGGGCAAGGCGGCGCTGTTCGAGAAGATTCTCGGGAGGCCGCTCCCCAAGCGGGTCACCCTCTATCCGCCCTTCTACACGGACCATGGGCTGCGGCTGGAGCTCGCTGAGCGCGTGTTCATCAACCAGGGCTGCACGTTCCTCGACTACGCCGGCATCCGGTTGGGCGAAGGGGTGATGGTGGGCCCGAAGGTCACCTTCATCACCGTCAGCCACCCCGTCGACCCGGGAGACCGGCGGCTGTTCCTCACGGGCGCGCCCATCGAGGTGGCCGAGAACGCGTGGATTGGCGCGGGGGCGATGATCCTGCCCGGGGTCCGAATCGGCCGGGACGCGGTGGTCGCGGCCGGCGCCATCGTCGCCGACGACGTGCCGGACGCGAGCCTGGTGACGGGCGAGAAGGCCACGGTCCGCCGACGGTGGTGATGCCAGGGGCGGAGGTTCGACCCCGGCCCGCGCCTACTTCGCGGCTTCGGGTTGGAGGGCGAGCCATGCGCGCCACGCCTCGGCGGTCTCGTGCTGCTCGCCGGAGAGCCGCCGCAACACTCGCATCGCGGCGTCGCGATTGATGGGCTGCTGGAGCGCGGACATCGCCACCAGCGACTCCCCCAGTTGCCGGATGAGTCCCGCACGCTGCGCCGTCAACGTGTCCGCCGTCAGGTCCTCCAGCAGGCACGACAGCAGTTACACCGACTTGTTGCGGTCCGTCGTGGTGGGCAGCGACACCGCGTCCACCACCGGGGCCAGGTCCATCACGGGCTGGGACGCGGCCTCCTGCGTGGCGGTCAGCGCGCGCTGCGGCAGCGACACCGCCGCGTCCAGCTGGCCCGCGAGCGAGGCGCAGCCCGCGGAGCGGTAGAAGGACTCGGCGCGCTCCGCCGCGTCCGTCTCCACCTCGGCGGAGGCCTTGAATCCCTCGGCGCACGCGTCGAACGCCAGGGACTCGTAGGCCTGATTCGCCTGGGCCGACAGCTGTTGCGCCGTGGCCCCTTGCCTGGGTTCGGGGGCTCCGGTCCCGCCCGTGGAATGGGCACAGCCCGCGTTGAACGCAACCACGCCCAGCGTCATCAGCCATGGCATGGTGAGGCCTTTCCAGCCCGGGGGCAGGCTCCCGCGGGGAGTCTAACCGCCCGTGGCCTGGGTGAAGCGTCGCAGCGGATCCCAGACATAGCGCTCGGTGGGGGTGAGGCTCACGTGGGTCAGCCCGTGCTCGGTGACCAGGCGCGCGAAGCGCTCGGAGACCACCCGGACACCGGGGAGGCCGCGAGGCTCGAAGACGTCGTCGCCGTTCCAGCTCTCCGGCTCCAGGGTGAAGCCGTTGATGCCGTCCGTCCCCACGGCGCGGCAGGTGTCACAGGTGAAAGGCCCGGGCCGGAGGATGTGGCTGTGGGCCTCGTCCACCCGGGCCGAGCCGAAGGTCGCGGTGACGGCGAGGTAGCGGGGCAGGGGGGTGTCCTTGCCCTTGGAGGCGCCTTTCGCCGGTCGGACGCGGAGGACCTCCACCGGCTCGAAGCCCTTCAGGCCCGTGAGCCCCGCCGCGCGGAAGGCGTCCGCGAAGCGCTCGGAGATGATGACGTCCGAGCCCACGCCGCTGGACGGGATGAAGTCACCAGGGGCGTCTCCCAGCAGCTTCAGCTCGACGCGGTGGGGCGCGCGCCACGTCCGCATGCCGATGAAGCCCCCGCACGCCGGGCACGTCGGCGCATCGCCCCGCTCCTGGTCCTCGACCGTGGACAGCTCCGTGTCGTGAGGCGAGCCCCGTTGGCTCGTGAGGACGAAGAAGGCCGGTGCCGCGTCAGAACCCATGGGGGAATCGCTCCTTCAGGTCCTTTCGATCATAGACGTCATGCAGGTACTTCTCGAACTGCTTCGTGGTGGCCTGGGGGTTGCGTTGGAGCCACTCGACGACCTCGTCATCCACCTTGCGATGCCAGTCCTGATAGCCGCGGTGGGCGGGGAGGTCGACGGCCGTCGCGACGAAGCGGGAGTCGCGGCCCTTGTACTTCCCCTTCAGGACCGGGTGCTTGTCCAACTCGCGGGCAATCTTGTTGGAGATGATGTGGTGGACCTGCCCCGTGGGCTTCGCCTTCTGGGCCTCCGCCTCCTCGCGGGCCTGCTTCTCCTCGGCCTTCTTCAGCTCCCGGGCCTGCTTCTCCTGGTCCTTCTCCAGCTCCTTGGCCAGCTTCGGGTTGGATTTGCGCAAGGCCTTGCAGGCGGATTCTTTCCCCTGCCTGCAGTCGCACGCGTCGCGGGCTTCCCCTGGAGCACAGCGCGCGGCGGAGAGCATGATGATGAGCAGCGTCGTCAGCACGGCATGTTTCCTTTCCCCTCGTGACGGGTGGGCCTGTCGAGAGCGCGCCTCCCGTCCGTCGCGGGAAAGACTGCCATGCCCACCGTGTGGGTGTCATCACCCAGGAGACGGGGGTCAGAAGTGTGTGTGCTGTCATCCGGGACACCCCGGCGGGTGCTGTCACGATGGCGGGGTCGCCCAACCTGGATCTGTCTGGGTTCGGCGGATAGGCTTCAGCCCGTCATGGTCGGCGCATGGCGAGGTTCATCAAGACATGGGAGCCCTCGTGAAGAGCAAGCTGATGGTCGCGACGCTGTGTCTCAGCACCCTGTTCAGTGCCTCGCCTGTCGAAGCCAATGAAGCGGTGACCCGGCCCATCCGGGACTGGACCGGGAGTGGGACCGTCGACTTCTACGACGTCTTGTATTACAATGTCTTCATGTTCGACCCCATGCTGGGGTACAACGAATGGCCCCGGGATTTGACGGGCGGCTATGCGTACAGCGCCTCGAACTGCGCGGCCTGCCACAACTGAGGAGGGCAGGCCGGCAGGGGGCGACTCACTCGAAGGTGATGATGAACTGCTCCCACGCGCCCACGGCGGTGCGGTCGATGTTCACGATGTCGCCGCCGCCGAACTCGGCCACCATGTAGTAGGTGGTGAGCAGGCCGCCAATCTCCAGGGCCACGGAGTCCCCGGTGTTGATGGGGGTCAGGATGTTTCCGGAGCGCTTGGTGATGCGGAAGGACTCCCACTCGCCGGGCGCCGTGGGGGTGGCGTTCGTCCTCGAGCCGCCGCCATTCAGGGCCTGGATGTAGTTGCCGTTGTGCGTCTGCAGGTAGACGGTGTCGCCGGACATCAGCGAGTCACCGTTGCGGTCCATCAGCCGGAGCCGCTCCCACTCGCCCACGGCGGTGCGGTTGGCGTTCACCGTGCCGCCGCCGCCGTTCTCGGCCACCACATAATTGCCGTTCGAGGCGCGCAGGCTGATGGTCCGCGAGTACATCCGTGCCACGGAGGCCGCGTCCGTGATGCTCAACGCGTCGCGCTGGCCAATGGCCTGTCCGCCCAGGGGCTCGATGGTGGGCAGCCCGTTCCTCGAGAACGCCGTCCTCGAATAGTGCATGATGGAGCCATAGTCGTAGCCCAGGATGTCGTCGCCGTCGGCGATCTGCTGGTTGAAGTTGCCCTCATAGCCGGGCGTGACGTTCTCCATCCGGACGACCACGTAATTGTTGCGGTCTTCGCGCGACTGCTCGTGCCAGAGGCCCAGGGCATGCCCGATTTCATGGATGGTGTTGCCCGTGCTGCACTCGTTGGCCAGCCATACCCCTTGCGCTCCTCCGATTCGCCCGACGTGGGCGCTGCACCCCGTGCTGGTCTGGAAGCGGATGTAGTCCGGATACAGCGCCGCGTTGAGCGCGGTGCGCAGCACGAAGCGCAGATGGGTCCGGGCCTGCCAGTGATTGATGGCGTCCGTGATGCGCCCCTGGTTCGGCACGTTCGCGTCGATGGTGTAGGGCACCAGGTAGTTGGGCCAGCGGAAGTTGGCCCCGGTGATGCCCACGCCCTGGGCGTGGACCCCCGAGCCGTCGAGACCTCCCTGGGCCGCGACCTTCTGGCGGCGGGTCTCCATCTCCTCCACCGTGCCGAGCACCATGTCTCCCTCGAAGAGGGCCAGGCCCTCCACCTCGGCATACTTCACCGGCGTGAGCTTGCCACCCGGGGTCCAGGCGTAGCCCTCCCGAAGGGGGGACTCGGCCGGCACTCGGGCCTGCTCCGGATCGACGCCGGGACGCGACTGCAAAGTTTCATCACCGCAAGCGGCGAGAAACAGACACGAAACGAACAGCCCTGCCAGGACAGGCTTCGAATGGCTTCGCATGGTTGATGCCCCCTTTTTGCGCACCCTTTGGATGTGCGGCGGGACTCATACCATTTGTGAAGTGTTGTTCAATATGCCTTTGAGTGCGATTCGCGGGGGTGAGCCCGCACCCTGGGGAAGAAAGAGCGGCTCGCGCGTTTGCCTGTCTGGAAAAGCAAAGGCTCTTTTCCGGGGCTCCGCGTCCATCCTGGGTGTGGAAATTCCAATCGCAATCGACAGCAGAGGGAGTCAAACCATGAAGCGAGCGTCCATCGTTTTTCCGGCGGTGATGGTGGCGGTCGGGTTCGCCAATACGGCCCTGGCGGCGCCCATCACCGTGAACGGTTACGTCTGCGCGGCGACGTACACCCGGCAACCCAATCTCACGTATGGCCAGGGTTATGTGGTCGTGCAGGTGAACACCGGG
Organism: Myxococcus guangdongensis; assembly: GCF_024198255.1. Lineage (NCBI taxonomy): Bacteria > Pseudomonadati > Myxococcota > Myxococcia > Myxococcales > Myxococcaceae > Myxococcus > Myxococcus guangdongensis. The sequence continues at coordinate 186,170 of NZ_JAJVKW010000013.1, read as the reverse complement.
GCGAACTGCACGGGGAGCTTCGTCGGCAACTACTACTACCTGGGCGCGAGCGCCTCCTCCGCGGGCTACCAGTACAGCGAGGCCGAGCGTCTGGGGCTGTTCGAGCGCGCCACCCAGGCGGCGACGCAGGGCACCCGCGTCACGCTGTATGTGGAGGGGGCCGGCATCGGCATCCTCGACACGACCTACCGCGGCAACTGACGTCGGACGGGCCCTGTCTTCCTCGCGCGAGTCCTGGCGTGCTGGAGAGGGGCGCCTCCACCTTCACGCTGTCGCCGATTCAAATCGGGTGAGGCGCCTGGGCGCGGACCCCCTCGGTGAAGCCAACCGAGAGGGTCCCTGCTCATGACAGGCGAGACTCACCCTTCTCCATGACATGTGGAGCAGGCGATGTTCCGACTGTAGATGGTGGTGCCGCCTGGCGTGGTGGGCCAGGCGGGATCCGTCCCGACCCGGCGAATCCAGATCTCATATCGCCACATGTCATACATGTCGATGTTCCCGTCCCCGGTCCAGTCTTGGATGGGCCAGAGGACTGTCTCGTTCGCCATCGCTCGAGGCACGGCGAGTATGGAAGCAATACCCACAGCGGCAACGACAAGATGCATCTTCATGATGGGAGACCCCGCTCGTGAATACAAAACAGGCCCATCAAGAATAACTGGAAAATCAATTTAAGCAACCAGGGGCGCTCCGCACCCGTGCGTCACGAACCTCGGTTTAGGATGAGGGGATGGGCAACCACGTCACGAGCCGACTCGAACCCGGCGCCCCGGACCTGCGCATGAGCAACGGGCTCACGTCCGTGTTCTTCGACGTGCTGTCGCTCGCGGCGAGCCATCACGCGCGCACGCCCTGGGAGCTTCGGTTGGCCCAATGGCTGGTGGAGCACGACCAGGAGCGTTGTGGGCTCGGCGTGGTGGGCTTTGACGTCTCGGAGCTGGGCTGGGTGCTGGAGTCCTTCGAGGCGCAGCGGCGCTTCCTGCTTGAGCTCGTCGACGCGGCGCTCGCGAAGGAGGGCTGGGAGCGGCTGCCCTTCCAACCGCTGGAGTCCTCTCTCTTCCCCGCGCTGCTGTGGTTCCGGGCGCGGGTGGAGCGCTTGCCCCGAGGGGACATCCCGGTGGAGGAGGGCACCTGGATTCCCGAGGACCCGCCGACCTGGGGCCTCTGCGAGGTGCACCGCGTCCACCTGCACGCGCTCGGTTGCATCCTCTGCAACGACGCGCCCCTGGATGCGCCGCCCACGCAGGCGCCCCACAGGACCTCCTCCTCCTAGGACGCGCCGGGGTCAGGTCCGCTCGGTGAGGCGGTTCAAGAGGTCCAGGTCCTCGGCGCTCAAGGAGAGCGAGGCGCTCGCGAGGTTCTCCTGGAGGTGGGCGGGGGACGACGTGCCGGGGATGAGCAGGATGTTGGGGGCGCGGTGCAGCAGCCACGCCAGGGCGACCTGCATCGGCGTCGCGCCCAGCCGCGTGGCCACGTCGTCGAGCGTGCTCGACTGCAGCGGGGTGAAGCCGCCCAGCGGGAAGAACGGCACGTAGGCCGTCCCCGTGGCGGCGAGCTGGTCGATGAGCGCGTCGTCCTGTCGGTGCGCCAGGTTGTAGTGGTTCTGCACGCAGACGATGTCGACGAGCTTGCGGCCCTCGGCGACCTGCGTCGGGGTGACATTGCTCAAGCCGATGTGGCGGATGAGTCCGCGCCGCTGGAGCTCCGCGAGCGCGGTGAGGGGCGCCTCGAGGGAGCCCTCCGCCGGGCCCTCGGCGCTGAACATGGCCCGGAGGTTCACGACCTCCAGCACGTCGAGCCCGAGGTTGCGCAGGTTGTCGTGGACCGAGCGCTCCAGGTCCGCGGGGGAGGACGCGGGCTCCCAGGAGCCTTGGGGGCCACGCACCGCGCCCACCTTCGTGGCGATGACCAGCCCGTCGCGGTACGGGTGCAGCGCCTCGCGGATGAGCTCATTGGTCACGTGCGGGCCGTAGATGTCGCTGGTGTCGAGGTGGTCGACGCCCTGGTCGATGGCCTCTCTCAGCACGGCGAGGGCGGCCTCGCGGTCCCTGGGCGGACCGAAGACGCCGGGACCGGCGAGCTGCATGGCGCCGTAACCCACGCGGCGGACCGTGTGGGAGCCGAGGCGATACGTGTTGGAGCTGGGAGGCATGGCGGAGGCCCTGGGGCTGGAGGTTCGCCCTTTCTCTAGGGCCGCCACCGCTGCGCGACAATCGGTGGCAATGGGTACGGGCTGTGCGAGAATCCGCACAGTCATGGATGAGTTCGCGGACCTGACAGCGTTCAGGGCGGTCGCTCGCGAGGGCGGATTCCGCGTCGCGGCGCGGGCGACGGGCAGCAGCGCGTCCCGGCTGGGAGACGCGGTCCGTCGGCTGGAGGCCCGGTTGGGTGTCCGGTTGCTCCAGCGGACGACGCGCAGCGTGACGCTGACCGAGGCGGGGGCCCGGTTGCTCGAGCGGCTCGAGCCCGCGCTCAGCGAGGTCCGCTCGGCGTTGGACGTGGTCAACGACTTCCGCGGCCGACCGGCGGGGCGTCTGCGGCTCAACGTCCCCATCGCGGCGGCGCGGCTGGTGCTGCCGCGCATCGTGCCGCCGTTCCTGGCGAAGTACCCCGACATCTGTCTGGAGGTCATCGCCGAGGAGCGCCTGGTCGACGTGGTGGCCGAGGGCTACGACGCGGGCATCCGCTACGAGGAGCGGCTCGCGCAGGACATGGTGGCGGTGCCCATCGGTCCGCGCGTCCAGCGCTTCGCTGCCGCGGCTTCGCCCGGATACCTGTCGCGCCGTGGGCGCCCGCGACATCCGCGCGAGCTGCTGAATCATGACTGCCTGGGAGGGCGCTTCACGAAGGGGCCGCTGCACGCGTGGGAGTTCGAGCGCGACGGGGTGACACTCCACGTCGACCCGAAGGGCCCGCTGATCACCGGTCTCGGGACGACGACGGACCTGGCGGTGGCGGCCGCCGTCGCGGGGACCGGAATCATCTACGACTTCGAGGACTGGCTTCGTCCTTCTATCGACCGGGGCGAGCTGGTCCCCGTGCTCGAGTCCTGGTGGCCGAGCTTCTCCGGGCCGGTTCTCTACTATCCCGGCCGTCACCACCTCCCGACGCCGCTGCGTGCGTTCATCGACTTCGTCCGGTCGATGAAGACCTGAGTGTGCGTCTCGGTGGGTCGCCTCTCGGGGCCGGGGTGACCCCAGGCGGGAAGCCTCAACCGAGGATGGGGAATCCACTCTCCCGCAAATCGTGCGCGGATGCGCGTGTTTGACATTGGCGTGACGCAGGCGGGCGCAAAACCTGCGTTGAGAGTGTCTGTGCTCAGGTGCTTTGTAGTGTGCATATTCTCAAAGTCGGATTGTCCGGGACTGCTCGCCCCTCCTGTCTGACAGGGCAGAAATTCATCTGGTATTGCGCGAGTTGCGAGCGTAGAGAGAGATCGCCCAGCGGCGGAGTCATGGGTTGTTGTATCCGTTGCCCGGGCATATCGGTCGCAAGGTATCTCGCTGATTCACATGGATGCGTGGGCGCATGCCTGGTGTTGGGCGTGTATGTCTTTTGCTGTTTCTAGGGTGTCTCCGGTCGTAGTCGGAGACAGCCCGGATGCCAGTGAGGCAGGGAATGGAAGAGCGGGTTGGCGACGTCGACGGGCTGCGGGCGTGGCTCGCGGTCGAGTTGTCGTCGTTGCTGGGGCGCGATGCGGGCGAGGTGGGCCTCGCGACGCCGTTCTTCCAACTGGGCGTCGATTCGCTGGTCGCGCTCAAGTTGATCTCCCGGCTCTCGCAGAGGTTGGGCAGGCCGCTGTCGCCCACGCTCATCTGGGAGCATCCGACCCCCGCGGGGCTGGCCGCCCATCTGCTGGGGCGAGACGTGGAGCCGAAGCCCGGCTGGGATGCGCCCACCCAGGAGCCCTCCGAGCCCGTGGCCATCGTCGGGCTGGCCTGCCGCTTCCCCTCCGCGCCCGATGCCGAGGGCTTCTGGCGGGTCCTCCAGGAGGGCGTCGACTGCGTGACGGACGCGCCCCCGGAGCGCTGGGCGACCTCACCAGGGGCGCGGGAAGGGCTTCGCGCGTACCCCGGTGCGTTCCTCGATACCGTCGACCGGTTCGACCCGGGCTTCTTCGGAATCTCGCCCCGTGAGGCGGGGCAGTTGGACCCGCAGCAGCGCTTGATGCTGGAGCTGTCGTGGGAGGCGCTCGAGGACGCGGGCATCGCGCCCGGGACGCTGCGGGGCTCTCGCACCGGCGTCTTCACCGGGCTGGTCTGGCGCGACTACGCCGACCTCCAGACGCTCCAGGGGGCCTCCGCCTCGCTGCATACCTGCACCGGCCACGCCGGGAGCATCGTCGCGAACAGGGTCTCCTATGTGTTCGGATTCGAGGGCCCCAGCCTGGCCATCGACACCGCCTGTTCCTCGTCGCTGGTCGCCATCCTCGAGGCGTGTCGCAGCCTGCGCGCGGGCGAGTCGACCCTGGCGCTCGCGGGGGGCGTCCAGCTGAATCTCTCTCCACGCACGCTCCAGGCGGTCTCCGCCTTCGGTGCCCTCGCGCCGGACGGGCGGTGCAAGACCTTCGACGCGCGGGCCAACGGCTACGGACGCGGTGAGGGTGCGGGTGTCGTCGTCCTCAAGCCCCTGTCGCGCGCCCTGGCGGATGGGGACTCCATCTACTGCGTCATCCGTGGCGGCGCGGTGAACAACGACGGGGCCAGCAACGGGCTGACGGCCCCGAGCCCCAAGGCCCAGGAGCAGCTGCTGCGCGCCGCCTATGGCACCTCGGGCGTGGACCCCGCGCGGGTGCGGTATGTCGAGCTGCACGGGACGGGAACCCCGCTGGGGGACCCGATAGAGGCCCGGGCCCTGGGCGCCGTGTTGGGCGGGGCGACGCGCTCCTCCGGGCAGCCCCTCCACGTGGGCTCGGTGAAGACCAACATCGGGCACCTCGAGGCCGCCGCGGGCGTCGCGGCCGTCATCAAGGTGGCGCTCTCCATCCGGAAGCGGCGGCTTCCGGCGAGCCTGCACTTCGAGCAGCCGAACCCGCACATCCCGTTCGATGCGCTGAACCTGCGCATGCAGACGGAGCTCACGGCGTGGCCCGGGGACGAGGGGCCCGTGCTCGCGGGCATCAGCTCCTTTGGCTTCGGGGGCACGAACTGTCACCTCGTCGTCGAGGAGCACCTGTCGGGGCCCCGGCGGGCCGCCGGGCCCTCCTCCGGCGCGCTCCGCCCTCGGCCGATGCTCGCTGGAGGGCCGAAGAAGGTCGCGTTCCTCTTCGCGGGCGCGGGCTCGGCGTGGTGGGGCATGGGGCGGGAGCTGCTCGCCATGCAGCCCGTCTTCCGTGCCCGCTTCGAGGCCTGTGACGCCGTGTACAGGGGGCTCGGCGGGGACTCGCTCGTGGAGGCGTTGCTCGCGCCGCGCCACCGCTCGCGCTTCGAGCGGGGCGAGGTGCAGTTGCCGGTCGTCCTCGCGCTCCAGCTCTCGCTCGCGGCGACGTGGCGGGACTGGGGCGTCGAGCCGAGCGCCGTCATCGGCTACAGCGTGGGCGAGTGGGCCGCGGCGCACGTGGCGGGAATCCTCACGCTAGACGAGGTCTTCGCGCTCGCCCGCCACTACATCCAGGTCCAGCGGAGCGTGACGGGTGGCGCGGGCATGGGCGTGGTGGCGCTCCCCGCGGCCGAGGTGGAGGCGCGCCTTTCCGCCGGGTCGGGGAGGATTGCCATCGCCTCGGTGAACAGTCCCCGGTCCACGGGCATCGGTGGGGAGCCCTCGGCCCTCCAGGACTTCGCCGCGCGGCTGGTGGCGGAGGGGCACTTCGCGCGCACGGTGGAGATCGACTTCTACGCCCACATCCCCCAGGTGGCGCCCCTCGCGCCGCTCTTCCTGGAAGGGTGCCCGGCGCTGCGGCCACTGCCGGGGCGCATCCCGATGGTCTCGACGGTGTCGGGCGCCTTCGTCGACGGTGTGTCACTGGGGCCCGGGTACTGGACCGACAACTTCCAGGCGCCCGTGCGGTTCGCCGACGCGGTGAAGACGCTGCTCGACTCCGGGCACGAGGTCTTCCTCGACGTCAATCCGCATCCCATCCACGCGCGCGCGGTGGAGGAGAACATCGCGGCCCACGCGGCGACGGCCACGGTGGTGCATGGCCTGCAACGCGGCGAGCCGGACCTGGACGGGCTTCATCGCGCGCTCGATGTGCTCGCTTCCGCGGGCCACGCGATTCGTTGGGAGCGGGTGTTCCCGGAGGCCCCCGCGCCGCTGGCCACCGATGTGCCCGCCGAGTTGTTCGTGCTCTCGGCGAGGACCGAGCCCGCGCTCCGGGAGCAGGCCCGTCGCGTCGCCGGGCAGCTTCGCGGCGCGCCCACGCCTTCGCTCGGGGACCTCTGCGCCACCGCGGCGCTCTGGCGTGACCACCATGCGCACCGGTTGACGATGGTGGCCCAGTCGCGGGCGGCGCTGGAGGACGGGCTCGAGGCGTTCGGCCACGGTGCGCCTCCGAAGGCCTTCCAGTCCCTGGGCGTGGTCCGGCAGGGCGAGGCGCCGCGCGTGGGCTTCGTGTTCTCGGGGCAGGGCGGCTTTCCCCTGGGGGAGAGCACCCGCCTGCTCGAGGAGGAGCCCCGCTTCCGGGAGATGTTCGAGCGCTGCGACCTGGCGTTCCGCGCGCGCACCGGTGGCTCGCTCGTCGAGGCGATGGAGGTTGCTCGGGACGGGGCTGTCCCTCCTCGCACGGAGGTGGAGCAGCCGCTGCTGTTCGCCTTCCAGGTGTCGCTCGCCGCGCTGTGGGCGGCGTGGGGCATCCGTCCCGACGCGGTGGTGGGGCACAGCATCGGAGAGGTCAGCGCCGCGCACGTCGCGGGCGCGCTGTCGCTCGATGAGGCGATGGCCCTTGTCGTGAGCCGCAGCCGCTTGATGGGGAAGACGGCCGGGCTCGGAGGCATGGCCACCGTGGCGGCCTCGCTCGAGCGCTTGTCTCCGCTCCTCGCGCCGCATGGTGACGCGCTGTCGGTCGCCGCGCTCAACGGCCCGGAGGACATCGTCGTCTCGGGGGCGCGCGCGTCGCTGGAGTCGCTGCTGGACGGCCTCCAGGCGCAGGGGATTCGCTTTCGGCTCCTGAACGTCGACCATGCCTTCCACAGCGCGCAGATGGACGCGCATCTGGCGGAGCTCGACGACTGCACGCGGACGCTCGCGCCGAAGGCGCTGGTGACGCCGCTGTACTCCACCGTGCGGGGCGGGCGCGTCCTGGACTCGGAGCTCGACGCCGACCACTGGCGCGCCAACATCCGACAGCGGGTCCTGTTCGCGCCGGCCCTCCAGGCGATGCTCGCCGACGGCTGCCGTGTCTTCGTCGAGGTCTCCCCGCATCCGGTGTTGTCGCAGTCGCTGGCCCGGACGTTGGAGGCGTCGGGGGTGGAGGGGACGGCGGCGCTGTTCTCCGCGCGGCGGGACCGCCCTCCTCGCGTCACGATGCTCGCCGCGTTGGGGGCGCTCCACACGTTGGGGCGTGAGCCCTCGTGGAAGGGGGTCTTCCCTCGGGGTGGCCGACGGGTGGCGCTGCCGTCCTATGCCTGGCAGCGCGAGCGCTACTGGTTCGACGTCGCGCCCGGCGCGGCGCCAGGCACGGTGCATCCGTTGTTGGGGCGCGCGGTGGAGGCTCCTCACGGTGAGGCGCGCTTCGAGTCCTCGCTTCGGGCGGACCGCGTGCGGCTGCTCGCTGACCACCGGCTCTACGGCACGGTGGTGGTCGCGGGCGCGAGCATGGTCGGCATGCTGCTCGACGCGGCCAGGGGACTCTGGGGGCCGGAGGGCTGCCGCGTCCAGGACGTGCTGTTCCTGAGTCCCATCGTGATGGAGGACTCGGAGGAGCGGGTCTTCCAGGTGTCCATCTTGGCGGGTGGCGACTTCCGACTGTCGACCCGGCCCACGAGCGACGACGCGGAGTCTCCTCGGTGGACGCTGCACGCCACCGGACGACTGGAGCGAGGCGCGGAAGAGCCCTCCTCGGCCGAGCCGCTCGCCGGGCTCGAGGCCCGCTTCGCGCCGCTCGCGTCCATCGAGCGCTTCTACGACGGCATCGACCGACAGGGGTTGGTGCTGGGTCGCCAGTTCCGCTGGCTGGAGGCTGTCTCCCGGGGCGAGCGCGAGGCGCTGGGGCGGTTGCGTCTGCCGGAGGCCGGTGATGGCGCGGAGGACTACCGGCTGCATCCGGGGCTCATCGACTCGTGCTTCCAGGTGCTGGGCGCGGTCTCCGGCTTCTCGTCCATCGACGGGCTGGCCTTCGTTCCCATCGGCATCGACCGGTTCGTGCTCCACGGGGCTCAGCGTCCGCGCTTCTGTCACCTCGTGCTTCGCTCGGGAACGGGCGCGGTCGATGAAGCCTCGACGGTGGACCTGCGGTTGCTGGACGAGGCAGGTGGGGTCGTGGCGGAGGTCCGCGGCCTGACGATTCGCCGGGCGCCCCGGGACACGGTCCTGCGACGCGACACGGGGGCGGCGCCGCTGCACTTCCAGGTGGAGTGGCAGCCGCGGCCCGTGGCGGCGCTGGCCTCCACCTCGGAGTCCCACTCCTGGGTGCTGCTCGCGGACCAGGGTGGCTTCGCTGAGTCGCTTGCCCGACAGCTGGAGCGTCATGGTGCGCGCGTGGAGGTGGTCTCCACCGGCCTCGCGCGTCCCGAGTCTCACGGAGAGGGCCTCACTTACAGCCGCGCGCATCCAGACGCTGGCGGGGAGGTGCCCTCCGCTGTGCTCGAGCTTCGTGGCGCGCGCGTGGAGGCGAGCTCCTCCGACGACCTCGGGCGTCCTGGGACTCGCGTGGAGGCGAGTTCCTCTGGCATGGACGACGAGCGGCGCCTGCTCGAACGCCTCGATGCGCTCGGTGACTCGACACAGGCTCGCGTCGGAGTCGTCGACCTCCGAGGCCTCGATACGACTGCGCCGCTCGAAGGTTTCGAGCGTGCTGTCGGGCTCGTGAAGCTCCTGGCGTCCTGCGGGGGTGGGACTTCACCGCGCCTGGTCCTGGTGACGCGGGGCGCGCAGTCGACCGGCGCGGATGTTGGCGACATCGCCATCGAACAGTCGCCGCTCTGGGGCTTGGGCCACGTGGTGGCCCTCGAACATCCGGAGCTGCGCTGTGTGCGCATCGACCTGGACCCGGCCGGAGCCGCCGATGACGCGGCGCTGCTCGCCCAGGAACTCTCGTTGTCGCACGACGAGGACCGCATCGCCTTCCGCTCGGGTCGTCGCCTCGTGGCCCGGCTCATGCGCGCGCGGCTTCCGCGCACGCTCCGTCCACCGCCGCTCGTTGCCGACGCCACGTACCTCATCACCGGAGGGCTCGGCGGTCTGGGGCTCGAGGTCGCCCGGTGGATGGTGGACCGGGGCGCGCGTCACCTGGTCCTCATGGGCCGCCGCGCGCCGGAGCCGCTCGCGCAAGCACGCGTGGACGCGCTGCGCGCCGCAGGGGCAACCGTCACCGTGGGCCAGGGAGACGTGTCATCGCGCGAGGAGGTCGCGCGGGTGCTGGCGGCGTGCCGCGCGTCGATGCCGCCGCTCCGAGGCGTGGTGCATGCCGCGGGAGTCCTCGACGATGGGCTCCTGGTGCTCCAGGACACGGCGCGGATGGCCCACGTCCTCGCTCCCAAAATCCAGGGGGCGCTCAACCTCCACCTCGAGACCCTCGAGTCGCGCCTCGACTTCTTCGTCCTGTTCTCCTCGGTGAGCGCCGTCTTCGGGACCACGGGGCAGGCCAGCTATGCCGCCGCCAATGCCTTCCTCGACGCGCTGGCCCATCACCGACGCGCCAACGGTCTGACGGCCACGAGCATCAACTGGGGGCCCTGGGCCGAGGTGGGCATGGCCGCGCGCCTGTCCGCCGACGCCGGCAGGTCCTGGTCCGGCTTCGGGCTGGGGATGCTCGCCCCCGCCGCGGCCCTCGCGTCGCTGGAAGGCATCCTCGGCGCCGACCTCACGCAGCCCGTGGTCGCGGCCGCCAGCGCGCGCCCGGTGCGCGAGGGACTCCCTCCCTTCTTCGAGGTGCTCGCGCCTCGTCGCGCCGAGCCCACCCGCCCTGCGCCGCCCTCGGTGGCGTTCGTGGGGGCCTCGCCCCGTGAAGCCCGCGCCCGATTGCTCTCGCTGCTCCAGACGCAGGCGGCGGACGTCCTCGGGCTGTCGTCCTCGTCGCCCATCGACCCTCGTCGGCCGCTCCAGGAGCTGGGGCTCGACTCCCTGATGGCGTTGCAGCTGCGCAACGCCTTGTCCGCCGCGCTCGGTCGGCCCCTGCCCGTCACGTTGTTGTTCGACCACCCGAGCTTGGAGCAGCTCCTCGACTTCCTGGCGCGTGAAATCCCCGCCGCCGACAAGGTGGCCTCGGAGCCGGCGCCTCGGACCGTGAAGGCCCGCGGGGCGGCCGTGGACGGCGCGGAGCCCATCGCCGTGGTGGGCATGTCCTGCCGGCTGCCCGGGGGCATCCGGAGCCCGGAGGACTACTGGCGCCTGCTCGCCGACGGGGTGAACGCGGTGCGCGAGGTGCCCGCGTCGCGGTGGACGCTCGACGACTGGTACGACGCGGACCCGGAGGCCCCGGGCAAGACGTACTCGCGGCACGGTGGCTTCCTCGACGACATCGACGCGTTCGACGCCTCGTTCTTCGGCATCTCCGGCGCGGAAGCCCGGTCGATGGACCCGCAGCAGCGGATGTTGCTGGAGTTGAGCTGGGAGGCGCTGGAGCGCGCGGGGATGGCGGTGGAGCGGCTCAAGGGCACCCCCACCGGGGTGTTCCTGGGCATCTGCCTGAGCGACTACGCGCTGCTGGAGCTCAATGCCTCCGATGCACGCGGCATCAACGCCTACTCGGGCTCCGGTGGCGTGCTGAGCGTGGCGGCCGGACGCATCGCGTACGCGCTGGGCCTGGAGGGCCCCACCTTCGCCGTCGACACCGCCTGCTCCTCGTCCCTGGTCGCCACACACCTCGCCTGCCAGAGCCTGCGCGAGGGGGAGTGTGACGTCGCGCTCGTGGGCGGCTCGAACCTGCTGCTCTCGCCGCGCATGACGGTCTACTTCTCGAAGCTCAAGGCGCTGTCCCCGGACGGTGCCTGCAAGGCCTTCGACAGCTCCGCCAATGGATATGTGCGGGGAGAAGGCGCGGGCGTGGTGGTCCTCAAGCGCCTGTCGGAGGCGCTCGCGGCGGGGGACCCCGTCCTCGCCGTCATCCGGGGGACGGCCGTCAACCAGGATGGCCGCTCCAACGGGCTCACGGCGCCGAGCAGGCCCGCCCAGGAGCGCGTCATCGAGAGCGCCCTGCGCCAGGGGGGCGTCGCCCCGCTCGACGTCGGCTATGTCGAGGCACACGGCACGGGGACCTCGCTCGGGGACCCCATCGAGGTGCAGGCCCTCGCGGCGGTCCTCGGTCGTGGACGCCCCGCCTCCTCGCCGCTGGGAATCGGTTCGGTCAAGACGAACCTGGGACACCTGGAGGGCGCGGCGGGAATCGCCAGCCTCATCAAGGCCATCCTCGCGCTGGGACAGGCCGAGCTGCCGCGCAGCCTCCACTTCAAGGAGCCCAGTCCCCACATCCCCTGGGCCGAGCTGCCCGTCGAGGTGATTGCCGAGCACCGCGCGTGGCGTGTCCCGGACGGAGCGCGGCGCATCGCCGGGGTCAGCTCGTTCGGCTTCAGCGGGACGAATGCCCACGTGGTCCTCGAGGAGGCCCCGAAGCGTGAGCCTCGCGCGGAGGCCCCGGCGTCCCTGGAGCGCCCCGAGCTGCTCGTCCTGTCGGCCCGCTCCGCGGAGTCCCTGCGCGAGGCCGCGGGGCGCCTGTCCGCGACGCTGACCGGAGAGGGGGGCGCGGCGTGGCGCGACCTCTGTTACTCCACGAGCTGTCGTCGGAGTCACCACGAGCATCGGCTCGCCGTGGTGGCTCGTTCCCGAAGTAGCGCCGCGGAGGCGATGGACGCCTTCCTTCGTGGCCTGTCGCATCCGGATGTCACGTCCGGCTATGCCCTTCCCGGCGCGGCTCCCAGGGTCGTCTTCCTGTTCACCGGACAGGGAGGGCAGTGGTCCGGCGCGGGGCGAGCGCTCCTCGAGGAGGAGCCCGTCTTCCGCGAGGCCCTGCGGTCCGTGGACGCCGTGCTGATGAAGCTCGCGGGCTGGTCCGTCATCGAGGAGCTGCAACGAGAGCAGCCCCGCTTCGAGCTGGCCCACATCTCCCAGCCCGCGCACTTCGCGCTCCAGGCGGCGCTCGTGGCGCTGCTGCGCTCCTGGGGCGTGGAGCCCGACGCGGTCCTGGGGTCCAGCATCGGCGAGGTGGCGGCGGCCCACGCCGCGGGAGTCCTCTCGGTCGAGGACGCGATGCGCATCACCCTCGAGCGCAGCCGCATCCTCGCGGCCATCGCGGGGACCGGCGCGATGAGCGCCGTGGAACTCTCCGAGGCCGAGGCCACCGAAGCCATCGCGAATCATGGCACTCGGCTGTCCGTCGCCGCGCTCAACAGTCCGACGTCGGTGCTCCTCTCCGGTGACGCGGAGGCGATGGAGGAGGTGCTCGGCGCCCTGTCGGCGCGAGGGGTCTCCTGTCGTCGGCTCGGCCTGGACTACGCGTCGCACAGCCACGCGGTGGAGCCCCACCTGGAGGCGCTGCGACAGGCGCTGGAGGGCCTGGCCCCACGGCCCGAGTCGCTCCCCATCTTCTCCTCGGTCAGTGGGCTGCGCGCGGAGGGCCGTGACTTCGACCGCGACTACTGGGCCCGGAACCTCCGACAGCCCGTGCGCTTCGCGCCCGCCATCTCCGCGCTCGCGAGCGAGGGCCATTCGCTGTTCGTCGAGATTGGGCCCAACGCCGTCCTGTCGCGTCCGGTGCAGCAGTGCTTCCAGCAGACGGGGCGGAGCGCGACGGTGGTGTCCGCGCTGCGGCGGGGAGAGGCCGAGCGCCACACCCTGCGCGCGCTGCTGGGCGGCCTGTTCGTCGCGGGCGTCTCGCCGGCGTGGGAGCAGCTCTTCCCGGAGGGCGGAGCGTTGGTGGCGCTGCCATCCTACCCCTGGCGCAAGGAGCGCTACTGGGTCGCGAGCCCGTCTCCCGCCGCATCGAGGCCCGCTTCCACGCAGGAGGCGTTGCCCCTTCATGGGCGCCGGGTGCGCTCTCCGCTGGCGGAGACCTTGTTCGAGGTGGAGCTGTCGGTGGAGCGGATGCCGCTGCTGCGCGAGCACCTGCTCCACGGCGCGGTGGTGGTGGCGGGCGCCGGCCATGTCTCGATGGTGCTCTCGGCGCTCCAGTCGCTCCATGGCGCCGCGCCGATTCGCCTGGCCGACATCGTCTTCCCTCGCGCGCTCGTCGTGGAGGAGGGGCGCTCGCGTCCCGTCTCGGTGGTGGTGGGGGCGGAGCAGTCGGGGCGAGCGTCCTTCCGCATCCAGAGCCAGGAAGCGGGCGGCGAGGGTGACTGGGTGCTCCACGCGGAGGGCAAGGTGCTGCGCGCCGGCGCGCCGCGAGTCGACGCGGCCGCGTCGCTGGAGCAACTGCGCGCGCGATGTCCGAAGCCCCTCGAGGTGCCGCGGGTCTACGAGACGATGGATGCCGAGGGCATCTCGCTCGGGCGGCGCTTCCGCTGGGTCGAGCAGCTCTGGCAGGGGGAGCGCGAGGCGTTGGGGTGCATGCGCGCGCCGGAGCCTGAGGACCGGCAACCGGCGACGCCGCTGCACCCCGGGTTGATCGACTCCCTCTTCCATGTCCTGCGCGGTGTCCCGGGCATCGTGCGCGATGACGGCGTGCCCCTGATTCCCGTGGGCATCGAAGGCGTGGTCTTCCTGTCGCCACCTCGCGGCACGCTCTGGGCCCACGCGGCGCTGCGGCCCGACGGCGGTCATGGCGGCGAGACGCTGAGCGCCGACTTCCGCCTCTTCGGTGAGGATGGCGCGACAGTCGCGTGGATCGATGGGCTCGTCGTCAAGCGTGCTCCTCGCGAGGCCTTCGCGAGAGACCGCGTGCGTGCGCTCGGCCAGGAGTTGTTCCAGGTCCGCTGGCGGCCATCGCCTCCCGTCGCGACTCCGACGCGGGAGACGGGACCCTGGCTGCTGCTGACGGACCGTGGAGGCGTCGGCGCCGCGGTGGCGGACCGGCTCGCGACCGAAGGCTCGTCGTGCCAGGTGATGGCGTCCCCTGAGCCCACGGAGTCGGAGGCTTCACTGGAGCGCCGATTGGAACAGGCGCTCGGCGCGGGCACCTGTCGCGGGGTGATGTACCTGGCGGCCCTCGATGTCGAAGCCCTGGAGCCCGGGAGCGAGGCGCGGGTCATCACCGAGGTCCTGGTCGGCGCGGTGCGGGTCCTCCAGGCCTTGACGCAGCTGAAGCGCGCCGTGCCTCCCAGGCTGTGGCTCGTCACGCGGGGCGCGCAGGCGACGGACGCGGGGCACGCGCTCCGGCTGGCGCAGGCGCCGCTCTGGGGGCTCGGGGCCACGTTGCGCCACGAGCACCCCGAGCTCCGCTGCACGCTCGTGGACCTGGACCCCGCGCCCGCCGCGGACACGGTGCATTCGCTGTGCACGGAGCTGCGGCTCCTGGATGGCGAGGACCGCATCGCCTGGCGGGACGGCGTGCGGCTCGCGCAGCGGCTCCAATCCCTGGACGTCATCCCCGAGCCCGGCCCCGTGCCCGTCGTCGCGGACGCCACGTACCTCATCACTGGAGGCCTGGGCGGGCTGGGGCTGCGGTGCGCGCGGTGGCTCGCGAAGGAGGGCGCGCGGCACCTGGCGCTCCTGGGGCGCAACGCGCCTTCCGAGGAGGCCCGCGTCGTGCTCCAGGCCCTCGCGGCGGAGGGCGTCACGGTGCGCGTGCTCGCGGCGGACGTGGGCGAGCGGGAGTCCCTCGCGCGTGCGCTGTCGGAGCTGCGCGCGGACCTGCCTCCGCTTCGCGGCGTCATCCACGCGGCGGGGTTGCTCGATGATGCGTTGCTCGTCCGACAGGAGCGCGAGCGCATCGAGCGGGTCCTGCGGCCGAAGGTCGCGGGGGCGCTCCACCTGGACCAGCAGACGCGAGAGGACCCGCTCGACTTCTTCGTGATGTTCTCCTCCATCGCCGCGCTGCTCGGCGGGGTGGGGCAGGCCAACTACAGCGCCGCGAACGCCTTCCTGGATGCGCTGGCCGCCGAGCGGCGGGCGCGTGGACTGCCCGCGTGCTCGCTGGCGTGGGGGCCCTGGGCGGAGGTCGGACTCGCGGCGGCGCGGGCCGACCGGGGCGCCCGGCTCGAGGCCCTCGGCGTGGAGAGCCTCGCGCCGGACGAAGGCGTGGCCATCCTGGGCAGGCTCCTGCGGGGAACGACCGAGACGCACGTGGGCATCGCCCGCATCGACTGGGCGAAGTGGGGACAGGTCTATCCCTCCGCGGACCACGCCTCGCTCCTCACCGACTTCATCCGCGCGCAGCCCCGGGTCTCCCGGACGGCCGCGCCCGAGGGGCTGCCTCCACTCCAGGAGCTGGTCCGGATGACGCCCGAGGCGCGGAGGGCGCGCGTCGAAGGCTCGCTGCGGCGCGAGGTGGTCTCGATGCTGGCCCTCCCAGGAGACCTGGCCGACGGCCGCCTGCCCCTGGTCCGCTTCGGCTTCGACTCGCTGATGGGCATGAAGCTCAAGGCGCGGCTGGAGCTGGCGCTGGGGCTCTCCGTTCCGGCCGTGAAGCTGCTGAGCGGTCTGAGCTTCGACGACCTCGTGACGCTCGTCCTGGAAAGCCTCGATGCCGTGCCGCCTCCGCCGGAGGCGGCCCTTGATGACCCGATGGAGGAGTTCCAATTTTGAATGCCACCGAACTCATTGCCGAGCTGACGCGCCTGGGTGTGGAGCTCAAGGTCGAGGGCGAGCACCTCCGGGTCCGCGCCGCGCGCAACGTCATCACGCCCGAGCTGCAGCAGCACATCGCCGCCCGGAAGGCGGAGGTGCTCGAGCTGCTCCGGCGGCAGGGCGAGGCCCTCCGCTCCGAGCAGGAGCACGCGCCCTTCCCGCTGACCGAAATCCAGGAGGCCTATCTGGTCGGACGCGGCACCGACTTCGGCGTCGGGGGCATCTCCTGTCACCTGTACCATGAGCTCGACGGGCGCGAGCTGGACGTGGAGCGGCTGTCTCGCGCGTGGCGGCGCCTCATCGAACGGCACGCGATGCTGCGCGCCGTGGTGCTCCCGTCGGGAGAGCAGCGCGTGCTGGAGCAGGTGCCCACCTTCTCCATGCCCGTGCTGGACCTGCGTGGCCAGGCCTCGGACGTCGTCGAGTCGAAGCTCGCCGGGATTCGACAGGAGCTCTCCAACCGCTCCGTGCCCCTGGGGCAATGGCCCACCTTCGAGCTGCGCGCGACGCTGCTCGATGGGCACCGCACGCGCATCCACCTGGACATCGACGCCATCACGATGGATGCCGCCGCCGTGCTCGCGCTCCTCGAGGAGTGGCGCGAGCTGTACGTGACGCCGGAGAAGGTGCTGGAGCCGGTGCCGGTGTCCTTCCGGGAGCACGTGCTCGCGGAGGTCTCCGCCCGCGACACGAATGCCTACCGGAGCGCCGAGGCCTACTGGCGCGCGCGCCTGGATGACCTGCCGGAAGCCCCGGTGCTGCCCCTGGCCACGCCTCCCGAGCAGCTGGTGCGCCCCGCGTTCCGGCGGCTGAGCGGGAGCCTGGACGCGCGGCGGTGGGAGCGGCTGAAGGAGCGGTCCGCGCAAGCCGGGCTGACCCGCTCCGGCGTGGTCTGCGCCGCGTTCGCGGAGGTGCTCGCGGCGTGGAGCGAGAGCGCCCGCTTCTGTCTCAACCTCACGCTCTTCAGGCGCCTGCCCATCCACCCGGCCATCGACAAGGTGGTTGGTGACTTCACGACGAACGTGCTGCTCGAGGTCGACGGGAGCGGCACGTCGTTCACCCAGCGCGCGGTCCAACTCCGGGAGCAGCTGGCCCGCGACCTCGAGCACCTGCTCTTCAGCGGCATGCGGGTGATGCGCGAGCGCGCGCGGCGGCGCGAGGGCGCCGCGGGGGCGCTCATGCCCATCGTCTTCACGAGCTTGCTGGGACACCGCCCCGGCAGCGCGGGCGCGGGCTCTCCCTTCGGGTGGCTGGGCGAGACGGTCCACGGCATCACCCAGACGCCGCAGGTGTGGCTCGACCACCAGGTCCGGGAGGAGGACGGGGCGCTGCGCTACTCCTGGGACAGTCCGGAGGGGCTCTTCCCGTCGGGCATGCTCGAGGACGCCTTCGCGGCCTACGAGGCCCTGCTCGGTCGGCTCGCGGAGGATGACGCCGCCTGGGAGGCTCGCTCTCCCGTACGTCTGCCGGCCGCGCAGGCCGCGCGCCGTGAGGCGTTCAACGCCACCACGTCTCCCATCCCCGAGGCGCGCCTGGAGGCGCTCTTCCTGGCCCAGGCGCAGCGAGCACCCGCTCACGCCGCGGTGGTGAGCGCGGGGCGGACGTTGAGCTACGCGGAGCTTCGTGGACACGCGGGCGCGCTGGCGACCCGACTGGCCGAGCTGGACGCGCGGCCCGACGGGTTGGTCGCCGTCATCCTGGAGAAGGGCTGGAGGCAGGTGGTCGCGGTGACGGCCATCCATCTGGCCGGGGCGGCGTATCTCCCCATCGACCCCACGCTGCCGGATGAGCGCCGTCGGCTCCTGCTCCAGGAGGGGAAGGTCCGCATCGTGGTGACGGAGCCGGGGCAGGTGGAGCGGTTCGCGTGGCCGGAGGGCGTCCAGGTGGTGAGCATCCCGGACAGCGCGAACGGCGCGCTTCCGCCCGCGCCCGCGCGTTCGCCGGCGGACCTGGCGTACTGCATCTACACCTCGGGTTCGACGGGGCGCCCCAAGGGGGTGATGGTCGAGCACCGCGCCGCGGCGAACACGCTCCAGGACATCAACGCCCGCTTCGGGGTCGGCCCGGAGGACCGGGTCTTCGGCCTGTCGTCGCTCGGCTTCGACCTGTCGGTCTACGACATCTTCGGGAGCCTGGCGGCGGGCGCGACGCTCGTGCTGCCCGAGCCCGACGCGACGTGGGAGCCCGCGAGCTGGCTGCGGTGGCTGCGCGAGGAGCGCGTGACGGTGTGGAACTCCGTCCCGACGCTGATGGAGATGCTGGTGGACCTGGTGGAGACGCGCGGTGAGCGCCTCCCGGAGTCCCTGCGCCTGGTGTTGATGAGCGGTGACTGGATTCCCGTCACGCTGCCGGACCGCATCCGGAGGCTGTCCCACGACATCCAGGTCATCAGCCTGGGCGGGGCCACCGAGGGCGCGGTCTGGTCGATTCTGCACCCCATCACCCACGTCGAGCCCGGGGCGCGCAGCATCCCCTACGGCCGGCCGATGCTGAACCAGCGCTTCCATGTGCTCGACGAGGCGCTGGCGCCGCGGCCGGAGCATGTGCCGGGGGACCTCTTCATCGGAGGGGTCGGTCTGGCCCGGGGCTACTTCGGTGACGAGGAGATGTCGCGCGCGCGCTTCTTCACGCATCCGGGCACGGGCGAGCGCCTCTACCGCACGGGCGACCTGGGCCGCTTCCTGCCCGGTGGGGTCATCGAGTTCCTGGGCCGCAAGGACTTCCAGGTCAAGGTCGCCGGACACCGCATCGAGCTGGGTGAAATCGAGGCCGCGCTCGCGCGTCATCCCGCCATCCGCGAGGCCGTCGTCGCCGCTCCCGGGGAGCGCACGCAGCGCAAGCTGGTGGGCTACGTCACTCCCGTGGAGGGGCAGCCCGCGCCCACCGACGACGCGCTGCGGGAGTTCCTGGGCAGGACGCTGCCGCACTACATGGTGCCGGGCGTCTTCATGCGGCTGCGGGCGCTGCCGCAATCGTCGAACGGCAAGGTGGACCGCAAGGCCCTGCCCACGCCGGTGGAGGAGCCCGCCCACGGCGCGGTGCCGCTGGATGCGCGCGGCGGAGAGGTCTACACGCGAATCACCCGTCTCGTCGCCGAGGTCCTCAAGCGCCCCAGCGTCGAGCCGGAGGCCTCGCTGCTCCAGCTCGGCGCCACGTCGGTGGAGCTCATCAAGCTGGCGACGTTGTTGGAGCAGGCCTTCGGGAGCCGGCCCCGGATGTCCGAGTTCCTCACGCTGCGCAACACCGCGGACATCGTCGCCTACTACACCCGGCGCCAGTCGACGGAGGTCCCTCCCGCGAGCGCGAAGGTCGAGGAGGGGTTGCTGCTGGACCCCGAGCAGCGCGAGGCCTGGAAGCGCGCGCGTCACGGAGTCCGCACCTTCGACATGGGGGCGCCCGTGGTCCCGATGGCCGGGCTCGCGGAGGGCGAGGCGCGGCGCCGTCAGCTGGAGCGCTCCAGCCACCGGACCTTCTCGTCCGAGCCCGTGGAGGCCCAGGCGCTGGGCCGCCTGCTGTCGTGTCTGCGCTCGCTCGATGTCGCGGGGCGCTTCAAATACCAGTACGGCTCGGCGGGGAGCGCGTACGGCGTCCAGCTGTACCTCCACGTGGCCGCGGGACGGGTCCGGGGGCTGGAGGCGGGCGCGTACTACCACGAGCCGGTGCGCCACGCGCTGGTGCGGCTCGCGGCGGTGGACGCGCTCGACGCGAGCCTCCACGCGCCCACCAACCGGCCCATGTTCGCCAGCTCCGCGTTCTCGCTCTTCCTGGTGTGTGACAGGCGCGCCATCGCGCCGCTCTACGGTGAGAAGTGGCGGGACTTCGCGCTGCTCGAGGCGGGGCTCATCTCGCAGCTGTTGGAGCTGCGCGCCGCGGAGCAGCAGCTCGGGCTCTGCCAGGTGGGGGAGCTGCGCTTCGACGACGTCCGGGACGCGTTCCGGTTGGAGGAACCCCACGTGTACCTGCACGGCCTCGTGGGCGGCTCCATCGCCTGGGAAGAGGGGGCGTTGTGAAGACGGCCGAGTTCATCGTCGAGCTCCAGAAGCAGGGCATCGAGCTGTGGGTGGAGGGCGAGGCGCTGCGGTTCCGCGCGCCCCCGGGCCACGTCACGGACGAGGTGCGCGCGGCGCTGCGGGAGCGCAAGCACCAGCTCGTGGAGCACCTGAGCGCCACCTCCCACGGGGCGGAGGTCCAGGCCGCGGTCGTCGCACCGCCGGAGGACGCGCGCTTCTCGCCGTTCCCGCTCACCGACATCCAGAATGCCTACTGGGTGGGGCGGCAGGACGCGTTCGACGCGGGAGGCGTCGCGGCGCACAGCTACCTGGAGCTCGCGTTCGACGCGCTGGACCCCACCCGGCTCGAGCGGGTGCTCCAGCGGCTCATCGAGCATCACGACATGCTGCGCATGGTGGTGCTGCCCACGGGCGAGCAGGTCGTCCTGGCCTCCGTGCCGCCCTTCCGCGTCACGGCGTATGACCTCCGCGAGGCCTCGGCCGGGCAGGTCGACGCGCACCTGTCCGCGATTCGAGCGGAGCTGTCCCATCAGGTGCTGCCGGCCGACCGCTTCCCGCTCTTCGAGGTCCGCGCCTCCCAGCTCCCGGGGGGACAGGTCCATGTGCACATCAGCCTGGACCTGCTCGTGGCGGATGCCTTCAGCGTGCAGCTCCTCATCGAGCAGTGCGTGGTGCTGTACCAGGACCTGGAGGCGCCGCTCGCGCCGCTGAAGCACACCTTCCGCGAGTACTTCGCCGCCGCCGCGCGACGTCGCGACCAGGGAGCCCAGGCCTACCAGCGCGCGCTGGAGTACTGGCGCGGCCGGCTGGCGACGCTGCCCGGTCCGCCCGAGCTACCGCTCGCCGCCGACCTCGGGAGCAGGGGGCCTCGTCGCTTCTCCCGTCGCAAGGGCGGACTGGAGCCCGCCGCGTGGAAGACCTTCCGCGAGCGCGCCGCCGCGGCCGGTGTGACGGCGTCCATGGCGCTGGCCGCGGCCTATGGCGAGGTGCTGCGCGCGCACGGCCGGAGCCAGCGACTGACGCTCAACCTGACGCTCTTCAACCGGCTGCCGTTGATTCAGGACGTGGAGCGAATCGTCGGCGACTTCACCTCGGGCATCCTGCTGGAGGTGGACGGCTCCCAGCCCGAGTCCTTCGCCCAGCGCGCCCGGCGACTGCAGGGGCAGCTCTTCGACGACCTGGAGCACTCCATCGTGTCGAGCGTGCAGGTCCTGCGCGAGGCGGCCCGGCTCGGTCGTCTGGACACGGGGATGGGCATGCCCTACGTGTTCACGAGCCTGCTGTCGGAGACGGGGCGCTCGCTGCGGATGGGCGAGGGTGTGCGAATCGTGGAGGTCGTCAGCCAGACGCCGCAGGTGTGGCTGGACCACCAGGTCTTCGAGCTCAACGACGCGCTGTATTTCAGCTGGGACTCCGTCGACGCGCAGTTCCCCCAGGGGCTGATGGACGCGCTCTTCGGGGCCTATGTCCGGCTCCTGCGCCGGCTGGTCGAGGACCCGTCCGCCTGGGAGGCCCCCGCGAGGCAGCCGCTCCCGGCCGAGCAGCTCGCGCGCCGCGAGGCCTACAACGCCACGCGGCGGCCCGTCCCGTCGGAGCGGATGGAGACGCTCTTCCTGCGGCAGGCGGCCACGCGGCCCCAGGCGCCCGCCATCATCGCGGGGGAGCGCGTGCTCACCTACGAAGCGCTGGAGCGGCGCTCGGCGCGGCTCGCCTCGTGGCTCGTCGCCCGGGGCGCGCAGCCGGATCGCCTGGTGGCCATCGTCGCGGAGAAGGGGCCGGAGCAGGTGCTCGCCGCGCTCGCCATCCTGCGCGCGGGCGCGGCCTATCTGCCGTTGGACCCGGGCCTGCCCACCGAGCGGCTCCACGAGCTGCTGCGGGACGCGCGCGTCGAGCTCGTGCTCACGCAGGCGCACCTCGATGCGTCACTGACCTGGCCCGACGGGCCCCGACGGCTCGCGGTGGACCTGGACGGCGCGCTCGACGTCGGGGACGCGGAGCCTCCTGTCGTTCGGGGCAATGGCCTCGCGTATGTCATCTACACCTCGGGTTCGACGGGGCGGCCCAAGGGCGTGATGATCGACCACCAGGGCGCGGTGAACACCCTGGTCGACATCAACGAGCGCTTCGGCGTGGGGCCCGAGGACCGGGTGTTCGCCCTCTCGTCGCTCAGCTTCGACCTCTCGGTCTACGACATCTTCGGGACGCTCGCCGCGGGGGCCGCCATCGTGATGCCGGCGCCCGGCACCCCGCGCGACCCGAGCCACTGGCTGTCGGTCCTCGCCCAGGGACGCGTGACGGTGTGGAACTCGGTCCCCGCGCTGATGGAGATGCTCATCGAGTTCGTCGAGGGCGCGGGACAGCGCCTCCCGGACTCGCTGCGTCTGGTGATGATGAGCGGCGACTGGATTCCCGTCACGTTGCCCGAGCGCATCCGGAGCCAGCGCGCGGGCATCGACCTGGTGAGCCTGGGCGGAGCGACCGAGGCGTCCATCTGGTCCATCCTGTATCGGATTGGCGAGGTCGACCGCGCGTGGCGGAGCATTCCCTACGGCCACCCGATGATGAACCAGCGCTTCCACGTGCTGGACGACACACTGGAGCCGTGTCCGGAGTGGGTGGCGGGGCAGCTCTACATCGGCGGCGTGGGGCTCGCGCTGGGCTACTACGGCGACGCGGAGCGCACCGCCGCCCGGTTCATCGTCCACCCTCGAACCGGTGAGCGCCTCTACGCCACCGGTGATTTGGGGCGCTTCCTGCCGGACGGGAACATCGAGTTCCTCGGCCGCGAGGACTTCCAGGTCAAGATTCAGGGGCACCGCATCGAGCTGGGAGAAATCGAGGCCGCGCTCGATACGCACCCGGCCGTGCGAGGGGCCGTGGTCAAGGCGCTCGGGAAGCCGGGCGGGCCGCGTCGGCTGGTGGCCTATGTCGTCCCGGACGCCGCGATTCCGACGAACGTCCTCGCGAAGGAGCCCTCGGACGAGAAGCTGGACGAGGCGCATGAGCCGGAGCCTCAGCTGGGCGTCATCTCCGACCCCATCGCGCGCCTCGAGTTCAAGCTGAAGGGACCTGGGCTGAGAACGGACGTCGACGAGCGTGAGTCCATCGCGCTCGCGAAGCCGGTCCTCGACGCCGCGCGGCTCCAGGCGGTCGTCGACCGGCGCAGTCACAAGTCCTTCCGCTCGGGCCCTGTCCCCCTCGAGCAGCTCACCGAGCTGTTGAGCTGCCTGATGCAGGTCCAGCTCGAGGACTCGCTCCTCCCCAAGTACCGCTATGCGTCGGCGGGAGGGCTCTATCCGGTGCAGGTCTATCTGCACGTCAAGGCCGGGCGGGTCCAGGGGCTCGCGGGAGGGATGTACTACTACCATCCGAAGCAACACGAGCTGGTGCTGCTCTCGCCGGATGTCGTCATGAGCCGTGCCCAGCACGCGCCGGGCAACCGGGCCACCTTCGACGACGCGGCGTTCTCCATGTTCCTCGTCGGGCAGCTGGACGCCATCCAGCCGCTGTACGGAGCGCTCGCGAGGGACTTCTGTCTGCTCGAGGCGGGATACATCGCCCAGCTCCTGATGAGCTCGGCGGTGGGAGGAGCGCTGGGCCTGTGTCCGATTGGTGGCCTGGACTTCGAGCCGTTGCGCCAGCAGCTCGCGCTGGGCGCGGGGCATGTCCTCCTGCACAGCTTCCTGGTGGGTGGGGTCGGCGCCTCGGCGAAGGTGGCCGCGCCCGCGACGCGCTCGGCTCCGACCCTCTCGCTTCCCGAGGAGCTGCGGCGGCACCTGGTCGCGCGGCTCCCCGACTACATGGTCCCCACGTCCTTCGTGCTGATGGACGCGCTGCCGCTGACGTCCAACGGCAAGGTGGACCGCGACGCTCTGCGCGAGCCGAGCGACAGCGCGCAGGTGTCTTCGCCCACGTCGCGTGCGCCGCGCACGGAGGTGGAGCGCTCCCTGGCCACCATCCTCCAGGAGGTGCTCCACCTGGACGAGGTGGACATCCACCGCAACTTCTTCGACCTGGGGGGCACGTCGGTGCAGATCGTCCAGGTCCACCGGAGGATGCGAGAGCGGCTCCAGGTGGACCTGCCCATCGCGCAGATGTTCCGGTTCACCACCGTCAGCGCGTTGGCGGAGTACGTGTCGACGCGGAGCACCGAGTCCCGTCCCGCGGCGCCCCCGTCACCTCGGCGTGAGCCTGTCCGTGAGGAGCCCCGTCCGAAGGCCGCGCCGAGCGCGCGTCCGGACCCCGCGCTGGAGTCGGCCATTGCCATCGTCGGGATGTCGGGCCGGTTCCCCGGCGCGAGGAACCTGGCGGAGTTCTGGCGGAACCTGTGTGACGGGGTCGAGTCGGTCTCGTTCTTCACGGAGGAGGAGCTGCGCGGCTCGGTGTTGGAGCCCTCGCACCTGGATGACCCTCGCTACGTCCGGGCCGGCGCGATGCTGGATGACGTGGAGCACTTCGACGCCGAGCACTTCGGGCTCATGCCGAAGCAGGCCCGGCTCACGGACCCTCAGCACCGCATCTTCATGGAGTGCGTGTGGGAGGCCATCGAGGACGCGGGCTATGATCCGAAGCGCCTCGAGTCACTGGTGGGGGTCTATGCCGGCTCCATCATCAGCAACTACCTCCTGTTCCACCTCGGCTCGTCGGTGGGGCGCGAGGGCGCCGTTCGAGATCTGCAGACGCTGATTGGGAACGACAAGGACTACCTGGCGACGCATGTGTCGTACCGGCTCGGCCTGAAGGGGCCGAGCATCAGTGTCCAGACGGCGTGCTCCTCGTCGCTGGTGGCCGTCCACCTGGCGAGTCAGGCGCTGCGCAGCCGCGAGTGCGACATGGCGCTCGCGGGGGGCGTGGCCGTGCGGTTGCCGCAGAAGTCCGGCTACCTCTACGAGCAGGGCGGCATCCTCTCGCCGGATGGTCACTGCCGTGCGTTCGACGCGGACGCCCAGGGAACGCTCTTCGGGAGCGGCGCGGGCGTGGTGGTGCTCAAGCGCCTCTCCGATGCGCTGGCGGACGGCGATTGCATCCGTGCCGTCATCAGAGGCTCGGCGGTCAACAACGACGGCTCGATGAAGATTGGCTACACGGCGCCGAGCCAGGATGGTCAGGCCGCGGTCATCTCCTCCGCGCTGACGGCCGCGGGCGTGAGCCCTCGCAGCATCGGCTACATCGAGACGCACGGGACGGGCACGCCGCTGGGCGACCAGATTGAGTTCGCCGCGCTCCAGCAGGCCTTCGGCGCCGGCGCCGACGCGGTGGGCGTCTGTCCCATCGGCTCGGTGAAGACCAACGTGGGGCACCTGGAGGTCGCGGCGGGCATCGCGGGCCTCATCAAGACGGTGTTGTCGCTGCAGCACCGACGCCTGCCTCCCAGCCTGAACTTCAAGGCGCCGCATCCGCAGCTCGACTTCGCGCACAGCCCCTTCTTCGTGAACACGCGGCTCGCGGAGTGGCGCGCCGCCTCGACGCCGCGTCGCGCCGGGGTGAGCTCGTTCGGCATCGGCGGGACGAACGCGCACGTGGTGCTGGAAGAGGCGCCGGAGGTGGAGAGGAAGGGAGTGGAGGAGAGGCCGAGGCACGTGCTGGCGCTGTCAGCGAGGAGTGAGAAGGCGCTGAGGGAGCTCGCGGGCCGGTACGCGAAGGGGCTGGGAGAAGAGGTGGGGGACGCGTGCTTCACGGCGAACACGGGCCGAGCGCGCTTCGGGCACCGGGTGGCGGTGGTGGGGAGGACGGGGGAGGAGCTGAAGGAAGAGCTGGCGAGGTACGCGAGCGGCGGGGCGGTGGAGAAGGGCGCGGAAGGCCAGGCGAAGAAGGCGGAGGAAGTGGTGCTGCTCTTCACGGGGCAGGGGGTGCAGCACGAGGGGATGGGGAGGGAGCTGTACGAGACGAGCGAGACGTTCCGGGGAGTGCTGAAGCAGTGCGACGAGGTGGTGAAGGGGGAGTTGGGGGAGTCGCTGGTGGAGGTGCTGTACGGAGGGAAGGGAGTGCTGCTGGAGAAGAGCAGCGTGTCGCAAGCGGCGCTGTTCAGCGTGGAGTACGCGCTGGCGGAGGTGTGGAGGGAGTGGGGAGTGAAGCCGGCGGCGGTGATGGGGCACAGCCTGGGTGAGTACGTGGCGGCGTGCGTGGCGGGGGTGTTCAGCCTGGAGGAGGGGCTGAAGCTGGTGATGGAGCGGGGGAGGTTGATGGAGGGGCTGGAGGGTGAAGGGAAGATGGTGGCGGTGCTGGCGAGTGAGGAGGAGGTGAAGGGGGAAGGTGGAGAGAGGTTGATTGCGGCGGTGAACGGGCCTGGAGAGGTGGTGCTGGCGGGGAGGGTGAAGGAAGTGGAGGAGGTGGAAGGGAGGCTGAAGGCGAGGGGTAAGGAGTGCCGGGCGTTGAAGACGACGCACGCGTTCCACTCGGAGCTGATGGAGCCGATGAAGGAGGGATTCGAGAGGGCGGCGGGGAAGGTGAGGATGGAGAGGGCGAAGTTGGAGTTGGTGTCGAACGTGAGCGGGAGGGAGGTGAAGGGGGAGGAGAGGGAGGCGGGGTACTGGGCGAGGCACTTGAGGGAGCCGGTGAGGTACTGGGAGGGAGTGAAGGGGCTGTACGAGAGGGGGTACCGGGTCTTCGTGGAGGTGGGGCCGAAGCCGACGCTGACGGGGGTGGGGAAGAGGTACCTGGGAGAGGGGGAGGCGCAGTGGGTGGGGAGCCTGAGGCCCGGGAGCAGCGATTGGGAGATGCTGCTGGGGAGCGCGGCGAAGCTGTACGTGAAGGGCGTGGAGGTGGACTGGGAGGGAGTGGACAAGGGGTACGCGCGTCGACGCGTGGCGCTGCCGACGTATCCCTTCCAGCGTGAGCGCTACTGGGTCGAACGTCCTCGTGAGAGCGCTCGCACCGCGATGCCTGTCGCGGGTGACGCGAGGCTGCTGGGACGTCGCCTCCGCTCCCCCGCGCTCACGCAGACGGTCTTCGAGTCGTCCGTGGGAACCGGCGCGATGCCATTCCTCGCCGAGCACCAGGTGCACGGCGTGACGGTGCTGCCAGCCACGGTTTACATGGAGCTGGCGCGAGCCGCGGCCGCCGAGCTCCTGGGCACGGGTGCACACGCGGTGGAAGGACTGCACCTCCACGACGCACTCGTCCTGCGCGACGCCGCGGAGCGCGTCCTCCAGTTCGTCGTCTCGCCGAGCGGTGAGGACACGTACACCTTCCAGCTCTTCAGCGCGGAGGGGGAGGGCACCCGAGGCACGAAGGAGCCGAGCTGGACCCTTCACGCGTCGGGGAGTCTCGCCAGGGTGCGAGCCGAGGTCGTCGCCCCCGAGTCGCGCACGCTCTCGGCGTTGCTGGCGCGGTGTCCCACGGAGGTCCCCGCGGCGACGCTCTACGCGCACTTCGACGGACGCGGCATCCACTACGGCCCGACCTTCAAGGGCATCGAGCACATTCGCCTGGGGCAAGGCGAAGCGCTGGGCCAGGTGGGTCGGCCCGAGACGCTGTCCGCGGAGACGTGGGGCGCGCCACTTCATCCCGCGGTGCTGGATGCGTGTCTCCAGGTCTGTGGCGCTCTCTTCCTGGGCGAAGGCAACGACACTCCCGAGGACGTGCTCGCCCTGCCCGTCGGGTTGGAGCGGCTCGTGGTCTGGCGTGAGCCGGGGACCACGTGTTGGAGCCACGTCTCGATGCGGCCTGACGGCACGTCGACCGGGGATGTCCGCATCCTCGATGAGACGGGGAGCGTGTGCGTCGAGTTGGTGGGGTTGCGCTTCCAGCAGGTGAGCCGCTCCGCGCTGCGGCGGATTCTCGGCACGGGGCGGGACTGGAGCTACGAGCTCACCTGGGAGCCGCGTCCCCTGAATGCGCTCCCCGACGGTTCTCCCTCAGGTGGCACCTGGGTGCTGCTCGTGGATGGGGGCGGTCTGGCGGATGAGCTCGCGAAGTCGTTGGCGGCGCGGGGCTCTCGCTGCGTGCGGGTGCGGGCGGGAAGCACCTACGAGGCTCGCGATGGCGGGGTGTTCACGGTCGACCCTGCCCGGTCCGACGACTTCTCGCGCCTGTTCCAGGACGTCGCCGCGACGGGAGGCGAGCCGTGCCGGGGCATCGTGCACCTGTGGGGACTCGGGGCCGGGCTGGCCGCGCCGTCGACCCAGGACCTGGCCTGCATGGGGGCACTCCACCTGGCACAGGCGTTGAGTCGAAGCGGAGGCACGGTCCCTCCTCGCCTGTGGCTGGTGACGCGCGGCACGCAGCGCACGGGGCACGAGGCGGCGCCTCCGTCGCTGGCCCACGCGGCGCTCTGGGGTTTGGGCCGCACGCTCGCGGTGGAGCATCCGGAGTCCTGGGGTGCGCTCATCGACCTGGATGGGGACTCGCGGGACGACGACCTCCGCGCCCTGCGGGACGAGCTGCTGTGGACTCCCGAGGATGAGCAGGTCGCCTTCAGGAGCGGACGCAGGTACGTGGCCCGGCTCGCGCGCGGCGGGGTGTCCTCGCGTACCGCGTCGTCCGTGTCTCGGCTCCGACAGGATGCGACCTACCTCATCACGGGCGGGCTGGGAGCCCTGGGGCTCCATGTGGCCCGGTGGATGGTGGAGCGTGGCGCACGCCATCTGGTGTTGATGGGGCGCAACGACGCGGGACTCGCGGCGGAGGCGGCGCTGCGGTCGCTTCGAGAGGCCGGGGCACGCATCGAGTGCGCGCGAGGGGATGTCTCGCGGCCCGAGGATGTCGCGCGGGTGCTCGCCACCCTCTCGGGTACTGCCCCACCGCTGCGCGGCGTGATGCACGTCGCCGGCGTGGTGGAGGACGGCACGATTCTCCACCAGGACTGGGCCCGCTTCGAGCGCGTGCTCGCACCGAAGCAGCGCGGAAGCTGGAACCTCCATCAGCAGACGTTGGCGCTGCCGCTCGACTTCTTCGTGATGTTCTCTTCCTCCGCTTCGCTGCTGGGCGCGGCGGGGCAGGGCAACTACGCCGCCGCCAATGCGTTCATGGATGCGCTCGCGCACCACCGTCGCGCGCTCGGGCTGAACGCGGTGAGCATCAACTGGGGCCCCTGGAGTGGCGGCGGAATGGCGGCGGCCCTCGAGGTGCCGGAGGCGCGGCGCTGGTTCGCGTGGATTGAACCGGAGCAGGGGCTGGAGTTGCTGGGACAGGCGATGGACTCGGGACGCGCGCAGGTCGCGGTGCTGCCCATCGAGTGGCCCCGGTACTTGCAACGCTTCGGGGAGGCCGGCGCGCCGAAGGTCCTGACGAACCTGCTCGCCGAGGCTCGGGCGGGGATGCCCCGCGCGACGGCGACGCCGATGCGGGCGCGGCTGAAGGGGCTGTCACGTGGCCGTCAGCAGGAAGTGCTGCTCGAGCACGTGCATCAGCAGGTCGCGCAGGTGCTGGGGTGGGACGCGTCCGCGCCGAGGTCCGGCGCGCTGCGGCTGTTCGACTCGGGCATGGACTCGCTGATGGCGGTCGAGCTGAAGAACCGTCTCCAGGCGAGCCTCGGACTCGAGCGTCCCCTGGCGGCCACGCTGGTGTTCGAGCACCCCAGCATCGAGTCCCTGGCCGAGCACCTGGCCCTCGAGGTCTTCGAGCTGGGCCCCCTCGTCCCCGTCGCGCCGACGGCGCCGGTGGAGGACACGGGCCCGAGGTTGGCGGAGCTGGAGCAGCGTCCCCCGGAGGAGCTGGGGTCGTTGCTCGACGAGAAGCTCGCGGCCCTCGAGAAGCTGATGGGTGAGAGCTAGTCCCCTGGTTGCCTGCCCCGACGTTCATGAGAGAGGCACGACGATGAGCAGCCCCTTGGACCCGCACGAGAACAGTGCACGCCTGGCTCGCGCCCTGGTCGCACTGGAGAAGATGCAAGCGCGGCTGGAGGCGAGCGAACGCGAGAAGCGCGAGCCCATCGCCATCATCGGCATGGCGTGTCGCTTCCCCGGCGGCGCGAACCACCCGGAGGCACTCTGGGCGCTGCTGCGTGAGGGCGGCGACGCCATCGTCGAGGTGCCGGCGGACCGGTGGGCCATCGACGACTACTACGACCCGGACCCCGCGGCGGAAGGGAAGATGTACACGCGCTGGGGCGGCTTCCTGAAGGGGGTGCGGCTCGACGAGCTGGATGCCCGGTTCTACGGCATCGCCCCTCGCGAGGCGGCGAGCATGGACCCCCAGCAGCGGTTGATGCTGGAGGTGACGTGGGAAGCGCTCGCCAACGCGGGGCAGGTGCAGGAGCGCATCGCGAACAGCCTCACCGGGGTGTTCGTCGGGGTGATGCTCAACGACTACGCCCAGCTCCAGGCGCAGCAGGCCGCCCCGGCGCTGATGGATGCGTATCTGGCGTTCGGCAACGACTCCAGCTTCATGGCCGGGCGCATCTCGTACATCCTCGGCGCCCAGGGGCCGAGCATGGCGGTGAACACCGCCTGTTCCTCCTCGCTGGTGACGGTGCAGCTGGCGTGTCAGAGCCTGCGCGCTCGCGAGAGCAACATGGCCATCGCGGGCGGCGTGAGCGTCATCCTGGCGCCGGACGGGCACATCGTCTCGTCGCGGCTCCGCTCCCAGTCGCCGACAGGACGGTGCAGGACCTTCGACGCCGCGGCCGACGGCTACGTGCGCGGCGAGGGCTGCGGTGTCGTGGTGCTCAAGCGGCTCTCCGACGCGCTCGCTGACAAGGACCCGGTGCTGGCCGTCATCCGGGGCGGCGCGGTCAATCACGACGGTCCCAGTGGTGGCCTCACGGTGCCCAGCGGTCCCGCGCAGGAGGCGGTGATTCGCAGGGCGCTGGCCAACGCGGGCGTGGAGCCCTCGCAGGTGGACTACGTCGAGGCGCACGGGACGGGGACTCCGCTCGGCGACCCGATAGAGGTGCGCGCGCTGCAGAAGGTGTTCGCTGCAGGGCGGGAGTCCTCGCGGCCCCTCGGCCTGGGCTCCATCAAGACGAACGTCGGGCACCTGGAGGCGGCGGCCGGAATCGCTGGACTGATGAAGGTGGTGCTGATGCTCCAGCACCGCGAGATTCCGCCGCACCTCCACCTGGAGCGGCCCACCACCGCCATCCCCTGGAGTGAGCTGCCCATCGCCATCCCCACCCGCCTCCGCCCCTGGGACAAGGCGTCCGGCAGGCGCGTGGCGGGTGTCAGCTCCTTCGGCCTGAGCGGCATCAACGCGCACCTGCTCCTCGAAGAGGCGCCGGAGTCGACGAGCGCGCGTCCGCCCCTGTCGCCCGAGCGCTCCGCCCACCTGCTGACGCTGTCCGCTCGCGACGAGAAGGCGCTGCTTCAGCTCGCTCGCGAGTACCAGACCTGGTTGGGCGGCGCGCCGGGACGGCTGGAGGATGTCTGTTACACGGCGAGCGCGCGGCGCAGCCACCATGAGCACCGGCTCGCGGTGGTGGGGCGCACGCGCGAGCAG
The DNA here is from genome assembly GCF_024198255.1 of Myxococcus guangdongensis. Classification (NCBI taxonomy): domain Bacteria; kingdom Pseudomonadati; phylum Myxococcota; class Myxococcia; order Myxococcales; family Myxococcaceae; genus Myxococcus; species Myxococcus guangdongensis. The sequence goes on along the minus strand of NZ_JAJVKW010000013.1, from coordinate 154,968 downwards.
CTGGTGGAGCACCTGGGCGCCTTCCTTCGGGGCGAGCCGCTCCCCGCGGTCTCCCAGCGAGTGGCCTCGCCCCGGAGGCCGAAGGTGGTGTTCGTGTTCTCCGGGCAGGGCTCCCAGTGGCCCACGATGGCGCGGGAGCTGCTCCGGGTGTCGCCGGTGTTCCGCGCCACGCTGGAGGACTGCGAGCGGGCCATGCGGGCGCATGGGGAATTCGCCCTGTTGTCGCTGCTCGAGAAGACGGATGACACCTCCTGGATGGAGGACATCGGCGTCATCCAGCCGATGCTGTTCGCCATCGCGGTGGCGCTCGCCGCGCAGTGGCGTGCCTGGGCCATCCATCCGGACGCGGTGGTGGGCCACAGCATGGGTGAGGTGGCCGCGGCCCATGTCGCGGGCGTGCTCTCCCTGGAGGACGCCGCGCGGGTCATCTGCCGTCGCAGCGCGCTGCTCCGCCGTGTCCGGGGGCAGGGCGGGATGGCGCTCGTGGGGCTCTCGCTGGAAGAGGCGCGGGCCGTGCTCGCGGGCTTCGAGGACCGGCTGTCCATCGCGGCGAGCAACGGCCCGACGACGACGGTGCTGGCGGGAGACGCCGTGGCCTTGCAGGCGGTCATGGAGCGGCTGAAGACCCGCAACGTCTTCTGCCGGGCCATCAAGGTGGATGTCGCCTCCCACTCTCCGCAGGTGGACCCGCTGCTCCCGGAGCTGCGCGAGGTGCTCGGGAATCTCCAGCCCCGGGCGGCGAGCCTGCCCGTGTACTCGACCGTCACCGGTGGGCTGACGGATGGGACGGACTGGGATGCGCGCTACTGGCAGCGCAACCTGCGCGAGCCGGTGTTGTTCTCCCAGGTCATCGAGCAGCTGCTCGCGAGCCCGCACCACGTCTTCGTGGAGCTGAGCCCTCATCCCATCCTGACGCAGTCCATCGAGCGCATCGTCGGGGCCTCGCGCACGGAGGGGCTCGTGCTGCCCTCGCTGCGCAGGGACGAGGCGGAGCTGGAGGTCCTGTTGCAGTCGCTCGGGGCCCTCCACACGGCGGGGCATCCCATCGACTGGCGCGCGGTGTATCCGGAGGCGGGTGAGTGCACGTCCTTGCCGGGTTACCCCTGGCAGCGCTCGCGTTACTGGCTGGAGCCGCGTCCTGCCGCGCTCCGAAGCGTGGCACGCCCCGTCGACGCCCGTCTGGAGGCGCGGGAGGAGCCCGGGAACACGGTGACGTCCGCGCACGCGGAAGGCACTCCGTCCCGCTTCTACGACGACTCCGTGGAGCGGGAGCGGGTGCTCGCGCCCGACGAGGTCTACCTGACCTTCGGCATCCAGCGTCGACCGGTGCCGGGCTTCTCGTGGCTCCTGAGCGTCTATGGTCTCCCGGAGCGGCCCGAGCACACGGAGTTGTTGTTGGAGGGGCAGCGAGGGCTTCGCTCCGTGCTGTTCCGGGGCGTCCGCTGGTCCTCGGTGCGCAAGGTGCTCGACTTCGGCTGCGGGTACGCCTCCGACCTCATCTCGCTGGCGAGGAAGTTCCCGCACCTGCGCCTGGATGGCTACACCATCTCCGCGGAGCAGGCAGCCATCGACGGGGAGCGGGTGAGGGCGCGTGGGCTCCAGGAGCGCGTCCGGGTCTTCGCGCGCGACAGCGCGAAGGACGCCTTCCCGGACCGCTACGACGTGGCCTTCGGGTTCGAGGTCGCCACTCACGTCGCGGACAAGAGGGCGTTGTTCGCGAATCTCTCCCGGAGCCTCCACAACGGAGGCTTCCTGTTGCTCGCCGACTTCGTCGCCAATGGTGTCTCGGCCATCAACGTGGAGGAGACGGCGTCGTACAACGTCAATGCGGAGGAGTGGGCGGAGTTGCTGGCGCGCCACCGGTTCCGGTTGGTGGAGGGGGTCGACATCAGCCGGGAGGCCGCGTGCTTCCTCGAGGACCCCGGGTTCGACCGTCACCTGGAGGTCGTGGCCACGCGGTTCAAGCTCAGTGATTTGGTGAAGCGGAACTTCGATGCCATGCGCAACTTCGGCAAGGCGCTCGACAAGGGACTGATGAGCTATGCGTTGCTCGTCGCCCAGAAGGACGAGCACGCGGGGGCGCCGTATCTGGCGCGGGTGAATCGCGCGAAGCTCGCGGCGCTGACCCCGTTCACCGCGTTCGAGGACGCGGGGGCCTGGGCGGCGCCCGCGGAGGACTCCGAACTGGAGGGTTTGGCGCCGCTCGCCTCGCGTGAGTGGGTGTACGAGGTGACGTGGCCCCAGAAGCCGCGCGCACCGAAGTCCGAGGCGCAGCGGAAGGGCGAAGCCTCCGGCCGGTGGTTGATTCTCTGCGACCGTACGGGCACGGGGGAGGCGCTGGCCGCGCGGCTGCGAGCCCGGGGCGAGCGCTGCGCGCTGCTGTTCGCGGAGCCCGGTGCGCAGAGACTCGGAGCCGATGAGGCTCACGTCGAATCGACGGACCCGGCCACGAGGCAGCGGACGCTCGGAGCCGACGAGATGCGGGTCGAACCGACGGACTCCTCGGATTGGCAGCGGGTGCTGGAGAAGCTGGCTGCGGAGGGCAGCCCCCTCCGAGGTGTGGTGCATCTGTGGAACCTGGACCTCGGCGGCGTGTCACCGGATGCGACAACGCTGGGGCGCGGCTGCGGAAGCCTGTTGACGCTGGTGCAGCGGCTGGGCGGAGGCATGGGCGCGAACACGCGGCTGTGGCTGGTCACCCGGGGCGCGCAGTCCGTCAGCGAGGGCAGTCCCGTCTCCGTCACGCAGGCGCCCCTGTGGGGCGCGGGGCGAGTGCTCGCGCTGGAGCACCCCGAGCTGTGGGGCGGGCTCGTGGACCTCTCCGCATCGCCGGACGCACAGGAGGTCGACGCGCTCTGCGAGGAGCTGTGGGCACCGGATGGTGAGGACCAGCTCGCCCTCCGTGGGAAGACGCGACATGTGGCGCGGCTCGTGCGCGCCGAGGTGCCTGTCGCGGGCAAGGCTCCTTGGCGAAGCGATGGGGCATACCTCATCACCGGAGGCCTGGGAGGACTGGGGCTCCAGGTCGCGAAGTCGCTGGTGGCCCATGGCGCCCGGCACCTGCTCCTGTCAGGTCGCACCGAGCTTCCCGCCGAGCGCGACTGGGCAGCACTCCCCTCGGACAGTCTGTTCACATCGCAGGTCAAGGCTCTGCGTGAACTCCAGGCGCAAGGAGCATCGGTGCGCTACGTGCGGTGCGACGTCGGCGAACCGGACCAGGCGCGTGCGCTCATCGATGCATGCGAGCAGGACCCCGTTCCGCTCGTGGGCATCTTCCATGCGGCGGGCATCTCGGTGCACCGCGCCCTGAAGGAGACGGGGCCGGAGGACCTCGCGTCCGTCTTCCACCCCAAGGCGATGGGCGCGTGGATGCTCCACGAGCTCACCCGTCACCTGCCGCTCCACTGCTTCGTCCTGTTCTCCTCGGCATCCTCCGTGTGGGGCTCGCAGGGCATGACCGCATACGCGGCGGCGAACCACTTCCTCGACGCCCTCGCGCACCACCGCAAGTCCCAAGGACTGGCGGCCACGTGCATCAACTGGGGCCGTTGGAGCGAAGGCGGAATGGCGGGCTCCGAGCAGGCGCAGCGCTTCTTCTCGCAGGTCGGCCTGGAGGCGATGCCGACCGAGGCGGCGCTCATGCTGCTGGAGCGTCTGGTGGGCGCGGGCGTCACCCAGCGGACCGTGGCGTCGGTGGACTGGAGTCGCTTCAAGCCGCTGCAGGAAGCGCGGAGACACCGGCCCCTGCTCGAGCACATCTCCGTGGGCGCCCCTGCCCCGAAGACCCCCGTGGAGCAGGGCGCCGTCACCTCCGAGCTGCTGCGTCGCCTGGAGGAGGCACCCGAGGGACGGCGCCGCAACGTGTTGCAGGACTTCGTGCGAGGCGAGGCTTCACGCGTCCTGGGCGCGGAGCCCTCGTCGCTGACGCCGGGGCAGGGCTTCTTCCAGATGGGCATGAACTCGCTCATGTCCGTCGAGCTGAAGAACCACCTGGAGCGAAGCCTCCGACACAAGCTCCCGTCCACGCTCGCGTTCGATTATCCGACGGTGGCGGAGCTGACCGACTTCCTGGCGAAGGAGGTCCCCGCGCTCGCGGTGCTCCTCCCCGTTCGGCCAGGGGTGGCGCTCGCCGACGCCGTGGTCGTCGATGTGGACCCGTTGTTGAAGGACGAAGCCATCTTCGAATTGCTGAGTGAAGCAGAGCGGTTGTCGGAGACCGCGTTGCAATCGCTTGCACAGTCTTTCCCTGGTGAGGGCTCAAATGAGTGACGTCATGGAGAAGTTGGTGCGTGGTCTCTCCCCCGAGAAGCGGGTGAACCTCGCCAGGATGCTCCTTCGCTCCGTGGGCGAGAGCGTCGCGGAGAAGAAGACGGCGGAGCCCATCGCCATCATCGGAATCGGCTGCCGGTTCCCAGGTGGCGCGAATGACGCGGACTCCTTCTGGCGGATGTTGCGAGCGGGGACGGACGCCGTGGGCGAGGTGCCGCCCAGCCGCTGGGACATCGACGCGTACTACGACGCCGACCCCTCCAAGCCCGGGAAGATGTACACGCGCAACGGCGCGTTCCTGGAAGGCGTGGACCTGTTCGACCCGTACTTCTTCGGGATTCCTCCGCGCTCGGCGGTGAACATGGACCCCCAGCACCGGCTGCTGCTGGAGGTGGCCTGGGAGGCGCTGGAGCACGCGGGCATCGCTCCCCAGAGCCTCGCGGGCAGCAAGACCGGGGTGTTCATCGGCGGCGCCACCGGCGACTACACCCAGCTCATCCAGGGCAAGGGCGCCGACAGCATCGATGCGAGCTACCTCACGGGCAGCCTGCTCACGTTCGCCACGGGTCGGCTGTCGCACTTCTTCGACCTGCAGGGGCCGAGCCTCGGCGTGGACACCGCCTGTTCCTCGTCACTCGTCGCGGTGCATCTGGCGTGTCAGAGCCTGCGCTCCGGCGAGAGCTCGCTGTCGCTCGTGGGCGGGGTAAATCTCATCCTGACGCCGCAGGGCACCATCACCACCTGCAAGGCGCGCATGCTCGCCGTGGATGGGCGTTGCAAGACGTTCGACGCCGCGGCGGATGGCTACGGCCGGGGCGAGGGCTGCGGCATGGTCGTCCTCAAGCGCCTCTCGGAGGCGCTGGCGGATGGGGACCAGGTCCTGGCCGTCATTCGTGGCTCCGCGGTGAACCAGGACGGGCACAGCAGTGATTTGACGGTGCCCAACGGGCTCGCGCAGCAGGCGGTGATTCGTCAGGCGCTGGCGGATGCGGGCCTGGACCCGAAGCAGGTGGGCTACGTGGAGGCGCACGGCACTGGCACGTCGCTGGGCGACCCCATCGAGCTGCGCGCGCTGGGGGCGGTGTTCGGCGAGAAGCGCGACGGCGACGCGGCCCTCCAGGTCGGCTCGGTGAAGACGAACATCGGTCACCTCGAGTACGCGGCGGGCATCGCGGGGCTCATCAAGCTCGTGCTCTCGTTGAAGCACGGCGAGGTGCCCGCGCATCTGCACTTCAAGCGCGGCAACCCGTACATCCCCTGGAATGAGCTTCCCGTGGCGGTTCCCACCCAGCTCGCACCGTGGGCCGCGCGAGACGGAAAGCGCGTGGGCGGCGTGAGCTCGTTTGGCGCCAGCGGGACGAACGCGCACGTGGTGCTGGAAGAGGCGCCGGAGGTGGAGAGGAAGGGAGGGAAGGAGAGGCCGAGGCACGTGCTGGCGCTGTCAGCGAGGAATGAGAAGGCGCTGAGGGAGCTCGCGGGCCGGTACGCGAAGGGGCTGGGAGAAGAGGTGGGGGACGCGTGCTTCACGGCGAACACAGGCCGAGCGCGCTTCGGGCACCGGGTGGCGGTGGTGGGGAGGACGGGGGAGGAGCTGAAGGAAGAGCTGGCGAGGTACGCGAGCGGCGGGGCGGTGGAGAAGGGCGCGGAAGGCCAGGCGAAGAAGGCGGAGGAAGTGGTGCTGCTCTTCACGGGGCAGGGGGTGCAGCACGAGGGGATGGGGAGGGAGCTGTACGAGACGAGCGAGACGTTTCGGGGAGTGATGAAGCAGTGCGACGAGGTGGTGAAGGGGGAGCTGGGGGAGTCGCTGGTGGAGGTGCTGTACGGAGGGAAGGGAGTGCTGCTGGAGAAGAGCAGCGTGTCGCAGGCGGCGCTGTTCAGCGTGGAGTACGCGCTGGCGGAGGTGTGGAGGGAGTGGGGAGTGAAGCCGGCGGCGGTGATGGGGCACAGCCTGGGTGAGTACGTGGCGGCGTGCGTGGCGGGAGTGTTCAGCCTGGAGGAGGGGCTGAAGCTGGTGATGGAGCGGGGGAGGTTGATGGAGGGGCTGGAGGGTGAAGGGAAGATGGTGGCGGTGCTGGCGAGTGAGGAGGAGGTGAAGGGGGAAGGTGGAGAGAGGTTGATTGCGGCGGTGAACGGGCCTGGAGAGGTGGTGCTGGCGGGGAGGGTGAAGGAGGTGGAGGAGGTGGAGGGGAGGCTGAAGGCGAGGGGGAAGGAGTGCCGGGCGTTGAAGACGACGCACGCGTTCCACTCGGAGCTGATGGAGCCGATGAAGGAGGGATTCGAGAGGGCGGCGGGGAAGGTGGAGATGCAGAGGGCGAAGTTGGAGTTGGTGTCGAACGTGAGCGGGAGGGAGGTGAAGGGGGAGGAGAGGGAGGCGGGGTACTGGGCGAGGCACCTGAGGGAGCCGGTGAGGTACTGGGAGGGAGTGAAGGGGTTGTACGAGAGGGGGTACCGGGTCTTCGTGGAGGTGGGGCCGAAGCCGACGCTGACGGGGGTGGGGAAGAGGTACCTGGGGGAGGGGGAGGCGCAGTGGGTGGGGAGCCTGAGGGTGGGGAGCAGCGACTGGGAGATGCTGCTGGGGAGCGCGGCGAAGCTGTACGTGAAGGGCGTGGAGGTGGACTGGGAGGGAGTGGACAAGGGGTACGCGCGCCGACGCGTGGCGCTGCCGACGTATCCCTTCCAGCGTGAGCGCTACTGGCTCGACTCGCTCATCCCCAACACGGATGTGCTGGTGACCTTCTACCGGACCATCGTCCAACTGGCGGAGGTCAACACGGCGGTGCAGTTCCCCTCGTTGCGCTTCGCGACGCTGCGCGAGCCCGTGCCCGGCTTCTCGTGGATCGCCATGTACCGGCCCGAGGCCGACCCCGCGAAGGAGGCGGTCTACAAGCAGTTCTACGACCTGGCCCTCCAGTCGAACCTCGAGATGGCGAGGACGCTCTACCGGGGGCTCGACTTCTCGTCCTTCACCCGCGTGCTCGACATCGGGTGTGGCCACGCCGCGGACCTCATCGACCTGGGCAAGGCGCACCCCCACCTCGAGCTGCATGGCTGCAACATCTCGCCGGACCAGATCGAGGCGGGGCGGCAGCGCATCCGCGGGCTCGGGCTGGATGGGCGCATCAAGCTCCACTACCAGGACAGCTCGCGGGACGCGTTCCCGTCCACGTACGACCTGGTCATCGCGTTCCAGGTCATCCACCACATCCGGAACAAGGCGGACCTCTTCGCGAACATCAGCCGGAGCCTGCGCAACGGCGGCTACCTGGTGATGGCGGAGACGCTGTCCAACATGGCCAGCGCCATCGAGCACCCGGAGTCCACCACGCTCTTCGTGCCCCAGGCCGAGTGGGCGGAGCTGCTTGCCCGCAACCACCTGCGCATCGTCGAGGCCGTCGAGTCCAGCCAGGAGATCGCCAACTTCCTCCACGACCCGGACTTCGAGCAGAACTTCACGCGGGTGACTCGCGACCTGGACGAGGTGACGCAGAAGCACCTGCACGGCATCCACATGCTCGGTGAGCTGCTCAAGCGCCGACTGGCCGCCTACCTCCTGTTCACGGTGACGAAGGACGAGTCGATGGACGTGGACACCATTCGCCGCATCAACCTCGAGCGGCTGGGCGCGCGTGTCTCGTACGACGCCACCTACAGCGCGGTGACGAAGGGGCCGTACGCGTTGCCGCCGCCTCCCGGGGCGCAGGCGCTCCAGGACGCCGCCTCCGCGGCGAGCACCTTCGCCAAGACGCTGCTCTCCACGGAGCCCGGTCAGCGAGGCCCGCTGCTGGACGGCTATCTGCGGGAGCAGGTGGCGAACCTCTTGAAGATGCCGGTGGCCCGGCTGGACGCGGAGCAGCCCCTGAGCACCCTGGGCCTGGACTCGCTGCTGTCGCTCGAGCTGAAGCACAAGATCCACGCGGAGACGGGCGTGAGCCTCCAGCTCGATGAGCTGTTGCAGGGCGCGAGCATCGCGCACCTGTCGCAGCGCCTCGCCGAGCAGCTCGACGGGCGTGGCGCGGGACGCACCGCCACGACCCAGGACTGGGAGGAAGGCGAGCTGTGATGACCGACGAACTCATCGCCGAGCTGTCCCGGCAGGGCGTCACGCTCTGGGTGGAGGGGGAGCGGTTGAAGTACCGGGCCCCCAAGGGCGCGCTGTCGCCGGAGCACCTGGCGAAGCTGTCCACGAACAAGGCCACGCTGGTGGAGCACCTGCGCCGGCTCGCGGCCGACGGCGAGTCCGTCCATCCGCTCTCCCACGGACAGCAGGCGCTCTGGTTCGTCTCCCAGGTGGCACCCGACAGCGCCGCCTACAACACGGCGCTGTCGATTCGCATCGTCTCCGAGCTGGACGTCGCCGCGCTGCGACGCGCCTGCCAACAGCTCGTGGACCGACACGGCGCGCTGCGGACGACCTTCACGACGCACCAGGGGCAGCCCGTCCAGCGGGTGCGCCAGCAGGTCGAGGTCCAGTTCGAGCAGGTCCAAGTCCCAGGGCTCGATGCCGAGTCCCTGCGGGCGCGGGTGACACAGGCGTACGAGGCACCGTTCGACCTGGAGCGGGGCCCGCTGATGCGCGTGCGGCTCTTCACCCGGGGCCCTCGCGACCACGTGCTGCTCATCGCCATCCACCACATCGTCTACGACGGATGGTCGCTGCTGGTGCTGGGGGAGGAGCTGCTGCGGCACCTCTACGCCGCGGAGAAGGCGGGCGCTCCCGCGACGCTGCCTCCGCCGCAGGCGACCTACGTGGACTACGTGCGCTGGCAGGCCGAGATGCTCGCGGGCGCCACGGGGCAGCGGCTCTGGGACTATTGGTCCCGACAGCTGGGAGGCACGCTGCCGCCGCTGGACCTGCCCATCGCTCAGCCCCGGCCGCAGGTGCAGGGCTACGCGGGCGCCTCGGTCCCCGTGTCGCTGAAGGGGACGCTGCCCCGAAGGTTGAGGGCGCTCTGTGAGCAGGAGGGCGTCACCCTGTACACGCTGCTGCTGGGCGCGTTCATGACGCTCCTGCACCGCTACTCGGGGCAGGAGGACCTGCTGGTGGGAACACCCACGCTGGGGCGGACGCAGCCCCAGTTCGCGAAGGTCGTGGGCAACTTCATGAACATGATGGTCCTGCGGGGAAGTCTCTCCGGGGACCCTTCGTTCCGGACCCTGCTCGGGCAGCTGCGACAGACGGTCGTCGGCGCGCTCGCGCACCAGGACTTCCCCTTCCATCTGCTCGTGGAGAAGCTGAACCCGGAGCGCGACTCCGGCCGCTCGCCCATCTTCCAGGTGGCGTTCATGCTCCAGCCCACGCCCCGGGAGGACATCTACCAGGGGGACGAGGCGCACCCGGCCCTTCCCGGAGGTCTGGTGCTGCGGCCCTTCGACATCCCCCAGCAGGAGGGCCAGTTCGACCTCTCGCTGGAGCTGACGGAGACGGACGCGTCGCTGGGCGGCGTGCTGAAGTACCGCACGGACCTGTTCGACGCGGAGAGCATCGTCCGGATGGTGGGGCATCTGGAGACGCTGCTGGAGGGGCTCGTCGAGGACCCCGAGCGGCGCCTGTCGGAGCTGCCCCTGCTGACGCCCGAGGAGCGCCGCCAGGTGCTCGACACCTGGAACGAGACCCGCTCCGCGCGCACCCCGGCGTCGTGCCTCCACGAGCTGTTCGAGGCGCGAGTGCTCGCGGCCCCGGAGTCCATCGCCCTGGTCTCCGGCGCCGAACGGCTGAGCTACCGCGAGCTGGACACTCGCGCCAATCGACTGGCGCACCGGCTGCGGGCGCTCGGTGTCGGACCCGAGGTGCGGGTGGGCCTCTGCGTCCCGCGGAGCGCGGACATGGTGGCGGGCATGCTCGGCATCCTGAAGGCCGGCGGCGCCTACGTGCCGATGGACCCGACCTATCCCGCGGACAGGCTCGCCTACATGCTCGGCGACTCCCAGGCAAAGGTCGTCCTGGTCGACGCGGGCCACGCGACGCGCCTGCCGGAGACGGCCGCGAAGGTGGTGCTGTTGGAGGCCGGCGGCGAGGAGGCTTCCGATGCCATGGCGCCGCCGAGGAGCGGGGTGGGCGCGGAGAATGTGGCGTACACGCTCTACACCTCGGGCTCCACGGGGCGCCCCAAGGGGTGCATGGTCTGTCACCGCAACGTCGCGCGCTTCTTCGACGCGATGGACGGCGCCATGAGCGCTCACGAGCGCGGCGTGTGGCTCGCCACGACGAGCATGTCGTTCGACATCTCCGTGCTGGAGCTCCTGTACTCGCTCACCCGGGGCTTCCAGGTGGTGCTCCGTGGCGAGCAGGGCGTGTCGAGCCGGCCTGGCGTGTCCAGCAAGCCGCTCGAGTTCAGCCTCTTCTACTTCGCCAGCGACGAGCGGGAGCACACGAAGGCCAAGTATCGGCTGCTGTTGGAGGGCGCCCGGTTCGCGGACACGCATGGCTTCAAGGCGGTCTGGACGCCCGAGCGGCACTTCCACGCCTTCGGTGGGCTCTATCCGAACCCCTCCGTCATCAGCGCGGCGCTGGCGGCGACCACCCGGAACGTCCGGCTGCGCGCGGGCAGCATCGTGCTCCCGCTGCACAGCCCCATCCGGGTCGCCGAGGAGTGGTCCATCGTGGACAACCTCTCCGACGGACGCGTGGACCTCTCGTTCGCCTCGGGGTGGCACCCCAATGACTTCGTGCTCGCGCCGGAGCGCTTCGCCGACGCGCGCAGCGCCTTCTTCGAGCAGATTGCCACCGTCAAGAAGCTCTGGAAGGGCGAGTCGGTGTCCTTCCGGAACGGACAGGGGCAGGACGTCCCCATCCAGTCCCTGCCCAGGCCGGTCCAATCAGAGGTCCAGGTCTGGGTGACGGCGGCGGGCAACCCGGAGACGTTCCGCGCGGCGGGAGCGTCGGGCGCCCATGTGCTCACGCACCTGCTCGGACAGAACCTCACGGAGTTGGCGAAGAAGGTCCGAATCTATCGGGAGGCCTGGGCCGCCGCGGGCCACGGGCCGGGGCCGGGCCACGTCACCCTCATGCTGCACACGTTCATGGGCGAGGACGTCGACGACATCCGCCAGAAGGTGAACGCGCCCCTGCGCCAGTACCTGAAGAGCTCGATTGGGCTGCTGCGTTCGGTCATCGGGCCGCTGCCGCACGGGGGCGAGCTGGAGGCGCTCTCCGAGGCGGACGTCGACCAGCTGCTCGCGAAGGCCATCGACCGGTACTTCAACCAGATGGGCCTGTTCGGCAACGTGGAGAGCTGCCTGCCGTTGATCGACAGGCTGCGCGAGCTGGGCGTGGACGAGGTCGCCTGTCTCATCGACTTCGGGATGGACGTCGACGCGACGCTGGCGGGGCTCGAGACCTTGAACGCCCTGAAGGAACAGTGCACGCGGCCCCAGGCGTCGCCCGAGGACATCCCCTCGCTCATCGCCGCGCACGGTGTTACCCACTTCCAGTGCACGCCGTCGATGTTGCGGATGTTGCTCTTGGAGCCGGGAGGCGTGGAGTCGCTGCGTCCGCTCCGCAAGCTCCTGGTGGGCGGAGAGGCCTTCCCCGTCGCCCTGGCGCGCCAGGTGCTCCCGCGGGTGGAGGGCGAGGTGCTCAACATGTACGGGCCGACCGAGACGACCATCTGGTCCTCGTTCGAGCGGGTGGCGAAGGACGCCTCACTCGTCACCATCGGCGGGCCCATCGCGGACACGCGGATGTACGTGCTGGACGCGGGGCTGCGGCCCGTGCCGGTGGGCGTGCCCGGTGAGCTGTTCATCGGAGGCGAAGGGGTGGCGCGGGGTTATCTCCACCGCCCCGAGCTGACGGCGGAGCGCTTCATCCCGGACCCCTTCGCGGGCGAGGTGGGCGCGCGCATGTACCGCACAGGCGACCGCGTCCGTCATCTGCCGGAGGGACGCATCGAGTTCCTGGGGCGCGAGGACCACCAGGTGAAGGTCCGGGGCGTGCGCATCGAGCCGGGGGAAATCGAGGCGGAGCTGCGCCAGCACCCGGAGGTCCGTCAGGCGGTGGTGGTGGCGCGGGCCGACGCCTCGGGCGAGGTGGCGCTCACGGCCTATGTCGTGGCCGCGAAGACGGTCACCCCCTCGGAGCTGTCGCGCTTCCTTCGGGACAGGCTGCCGCCCGCGATGGTTCCCTCCCTCTTCGTCCGGCTCGACGCGCTGCCGTTGACGCCGAACCAGAAGCTGGATGTCCGCGCCCTCCCGGTGCCCGAGGCGCCGGCACCGGAGCTCTCGGCGTCGTACGTCGCGCCCAGGGACGCGCTGGAGCTGGAGCTGGTGGCGCTCTGGGAGGAGCTGTTCGATTTGCGCCCCATCGGCGTCACCAGCAGCTTCTTCCAACTGGGAGGCCACTCGTTGCTGGCGGTCCGGCTGATGTCCCGGCTGCGCGCCCGCTGGGGGCGACAGCTCCCTGTCTCCCTCTTGTTCCAGGCGGACACCATCCGTCAGCTCGCGGCCCTGCTCGTCCAGCAGGAAGGTGGCGCTCGCGCCCGTGAGCCGCTGGTGCGCATCCAGGAGACGGGCGACAAGCCACCGCTCTTCTTCGTGCACCCGACGGGAGGCGACGTGCTGTGCTACGCGCCGCTGGCGAGACAGCTTGGTCCCCGGCAGCCCTTCTACGCGCTGCAGGCGCTGCCGGAGCAGGACGCGGGCTCCATCGAGGAGATGGCGGCGCGTTACCTGGAAGAGGTGCGCCGCGTCCGGCCGAGCGGGCCGTATCGCCTGGGAGGCTGGTCCACGGGCGGCATCGTCGCGCAGGCGATGGCGCGGCAGTTGGAAGCGCGGTCCGAGCAGGTGGAGCTGCTCCTGTTGTTGGAGACCTGGTCTCCGGAGCTCTACCAGCGAGCGGAGGAGCCCGGCGCGCTCATGGCGTGGTTCGCCACGGACCTGCTGGGAGGCGCGGAGGCGGCGAAGCTCGACGCGACGAAGCTCCAGACGCTCGATGAGGCGGGGCGCCTGGGCTACCTGGTCGAGCACGCGAGGGCCTTGGGCTCGCTGCCCGGCGTGGAGCTGGCGGAGATGGAGCAGCGCTTCCGGGTCTTCTCCCGGAACGCGAGGGCCCTGTCCCGCTACCGGGCCGAGCCCTATCGCGGCAAGGTGCTCTTCCTCCAGGCGGAGCAGCTGGCCTCGCCCTCGTCGGACACGCTGCCCGCGCCGGTGGAGAGCTGGGGGGAGCGGCTGCTCCAGGCCCAGCTGCATCAGGTGCCGGGCAATCACTACACGATGTTGCAGGCGCCGCACGTCCGCGAGGTCGCGGACCGGATGACCTGCTTCCTGGATGCGCTCACGGTGGCCGCCGGGCCACGTTGAAGGAGCCTTGGCTCATGGGAATTCATGTCGCGCGGTTCAGGGCAGGAGGCGAGGTCCGGTGGGGCTGGGTCCGCCAGGAGCAGGTCGTTCCCATCCCGGGGCGGTACGAGTCCCTCGCGGAGTTCCTCGAGAAGGGGGCGGCGAAGGCGCGGTGGATGGCGGCGGGGAACGAGGGCGAGGCCATCGCCCTGACGGGCCTCGAGTTGTTCGCGCCGGTGACGTCGCCGTGCAACGTGGTCTGCCAGGGGCAGAACTACCGCAGCCACATGTTGGAAGTGGGGCAGGACCCGGACGCGAAGGACTTCAACCAGTTCTTCCGCAAGGCCTCTTCGTCGTTGGCCTCGAGCACGGAGGACATCGTCAAGCCGGAGCGAGTCCGGATGCTCGACTACGAAATCGAGCTGGGGCTCGTCATCGGCCGGAGGATTTCGGGGCCGGTGCGCGTGGAGCGGGCGCGGCTGCATGACTTCGTCGCCGGGATTGTGATGGGCAATGACATCTCCGCCCGGGACCTCCAGCTCGCGGAGGGGCAGTGGCACAAGGCGAAGAGCTTCCGGACCTTCTGCCCGGTGGGGCCGTATGTCTATCTGCTCGACGCGGAGGACTGCGCGCGGTTGATGGACCTGCGGCTCGAACTGTCTGTCAATGGCGAGCCGAGGCAGGACGCGAGCACCTCGGAGATGATCTACCCGCCGGAGGAGACTCTCACGGAGTTGTCGGAGGTCATGGACCTGTTCCCCGGAGACCTGGTGCTGACGGGGACGCCGAGCGGCGTGGCGGCGGGGAGGAACATGTCGAAGCTGGCGAGACAGGTGGGCAAGGTCATCAGCGTCTTCCTGTCCGACAAGACGCTCGCGAAGCTCATCCTGAAGCAGGGCAACACGGCGGGCTACCTGAAGGCGGGGGACGTCCTGCGTGCCTCGATTACCAGCCGGGACGGGGTCATCCACCTGGGGACCCAGGAGAACCGCATCGTGACGCGGGCCGCTGGGGAGACCGTGGGCGAGGAGCGCGAGGCTCACGCGAAGGTGGGCTGAGCCTCGAAGCGAGTCGGCGGATGGCGGTGCTGCGGGAACGACGGACCCCGCAGCCCGCCACGGATTCGCGGGCTCCTGGCGACTACGGCGTCGAGAGCACGAGGTCCGTTGCTCCCGAGGTCACCAAGGTCCAGTTGGTGCTGAGGCCCCCTTGCTTGACATAGACGTCCCCGTTGTTGTGCAGGGCCCCGATGCGGTCGCCAGAGAGTGAAAGAACCCGGGTGATGGAGGTCTCCCACACCCAGGCAGCGTCGAGGCCCCCTTCCTTCACATGGACGTTTCCATCGGTGTAGAGGGCCCCGATGCGGTTGCCCGAGAGTGAGATCGCCTGGGTGTTGGCGGCCTGCCACACCCAGTTCGTGCCGAGGTCCCCTTCCTTCACGAAGACGTTCCCGTCGTTGTGCACGACCCCGATGCGGGTGTCTGTCAGCGCAAGGGCCTGGGTATTGGAGGTCTGCCACACCCAGTCGGCGCCGAGGCCTCCTTGCTTCACATGGACCTGCCCATCATTCCCCAGGACTCCGATGCGGTCGCCGGCCAACGCGATGGCTCGAGCGTCCGAACGGACCTGTGCCCAGTTTGCATCGAGACGCCCCTCCTTCACGTAGACGATTCCGTCGTGGTGGAGGACCCCGATGCGGTCACCCGCGAGTGAAAGGGCCTGGGTATTGGAGGTCTGCCACATCCAGGCGGCGCCGAGGCTTCCCTCCTTCACATAGACGTTCCCGTCGGTCTTGATGATTCCGATGCGGTCGCTGCCCAATGCGAGGGCCTGAACGTCCGAAGCCACCAGGGTCCAGGTCGTCCCCCGCCCCTGCTCCTGGATGTAGGCGAGGCCGGAGGGCCGCAGGATGCCAATCCTGTTCGGGAGCTCATACGCGGCGCGCGCGCCCGCGATGTCGAGCGGGCTCAGCGTGAATGACCAGCCCTCCGTGCCGTTGCACGTCGGATAATGCATCACGGAGGCCGCATCGTAGGAGGTGAGGGCCTCCCATCGGGAGTCCTCGAAGCAGGTGCCGGCCTCGGGGCGGGTGTGTTCGTGGCGGAACCCCAGGGTGTGACCGAGCTCGTGACGGAGGATTCCAGTCAGGCTCGGGGACCTCGTCCTTCCGACGGAGGATTCATCGATCAAGACGTTGCTCACCGCGCGCGCATCGCCCGGGAAGAAGGCGCGTGCGAAATAGGCGCCTCCGGACACAGGCCGGACATCGAACACGACGGAGAGCTGACTCGCGGTGCAGTTGCTGTCGAATTCGCTCAGGTGGACGAAGCGGACGTCGGCGGCCGCCTCCCAGGCCCTCGCGGCATCCGACATCGCCTGGACCACGGTGGCATGTCGGGTTCCGAAGGCCGTGCTCACGCAGTAGCTGAGGTGGTGCTTTTCCGCCTCGGTCCAGCGAGCCCTCGCTCCATTGCGGACCATGATGGCCAGCCCGTCCTGTCGCGTCCCGACGTTCGCGGTGTTGACGTGGGCGTCATAGAACGCGCGCAGTTGGGTCACATCGGAGAACGGCTCATCCCCGTTGGCGATGTAGACGCCGCTCCCGGGTTCCTGATGGACCTGTGAGAGGAAATGCTCCCAGGTCGATTCGCGCGACGCCCGAGGGCTCTCCTCGGGAGGGCTTCCCGTGCATGCGGAGACACCAACGCCAACACACAGGAGCTGCGCACACCACCAGGCAATCTGCGACTTCGACATTACAACCCCGTTCTGCGCGAAGTCTGAAGTCAAACCCAGACGAGACCCTGCTGATGGTTCGACTTGACCTCGCTTCGCGCGACGAGGCCGTGAATATTTCTATTCCTGCCCTTTCGGGATTCAAAGGCTTTTCTGCCCGGGCCCCTCGGGCTGAAACTCCCTCGGTGTCTCAGTCGTACTTCTGGGTTTGCCCCGTGACGAGCGCCAGCCACGGCTCTTGTGTCTCCCGGCCGAGCATCCGCGCGATGAGGGACGCGCGTGATTGCACTTGGAAGTGCCGATAGAGGGTCTTCGTGTATTGATTCACGGTGAAGCGGCTGATGCCGAGTCGGTCGGCGATCTGCTTGTCTCCGAGGCCCTGGAGGAGGAGCGCCAAGGTCTGTCGCTCGCGGGGGGACAGCGCTGGGGTGGGGAGGGCTCGCGCCGGGGGGGCGGGTGGTTCGAACATGGCGCCACACTCGGTGTGGAACAGGTGCAGCAGCTCCCGGTCCGCGACATCGAAGGGGCGAGCACTCCGCGCACGATAGATTCCGATGCCCCGCGCCGCTCCCTTCGTCCCCGACCAGCGGCTCGAGTAGAGCGAGTCATCGAGCCCGGTGGGGCGCAGGTAGCGGTCGATATAGGGCGCGCCATACCAGGTGCGGTCTTCCACCAGCTCCCGGCGGGTCGCCGTGACGATGCCCCCGTCATGCGATGCACCGCGCTCCCTCAAGGAGCGGATGGCGGGATTGCAGCCACTCCCCAGCCGCCGGAGCGCATCGAGGGCCGCCACGGCCCGCCCATCCCACCCCTCCAGGACAAGCTCCGCGAACTCCTCTTGGGCTCCCGGTCTGAAATCCCGCTCCAGGACACACGCTCCCGCCTCCGCCTCCAGGATGCGACAGATTCCACGCAGCAGATGCCGGGAGCGCATCTCCACTGTCGGCGGCAATGCGTGGGCTTCATTGAGCAGGCGAACGAGTGCCTGCGCTTGCGAACTTCGAAGGGTGCCACCACGCATGAGGACCTCCGGTTCTCGCCGACCGCATCATCGCTCCTGCCCGCCTTGAATTGCCAAAAGGTCGAAGCCCTGCCTCGACACGGGTGAAGACCTTCTCGCCTCCTCTGCGACATTTCACCCTGTCACCCGAGTGCCGACAGTCGTCGGACCGTGGCGCGGGTGAGATGTGCGATGCGGGAGTCCGCGAGGCGCCAGGTGTCTATCCTCAGGCGAGGAGGGGCGTCCTCGCCTGAGCGGTCAACCTGCCGGAGCGTGCGGGGGCTCCGGTGCAGTGGCGTCCTCAAAGAGTCCATGACACCACGTAGCTGCTCTCTCGGCTCAGAAGGCGCCGTAGCTCATCAGGCTCTGGGCGCATGCTGCTAGAGCCATGGCGAACAAAATACTCGTTCTGGGCCGTGGCGTAAGGAGGGTGGTCACCTCTCTTGACGTTGACGATGATGACAGGACGCCCTTCCTTGTCGTGCACCTCTACGTCATACTGGGGAATGAGTTTGATGTTTGTCCTCAGTAGATGATGGAGGCGATCTATCGCGGACTTTAGATGGATTTCCACGTTGTCCTCCGTTCGCTTGGTCATCTTCTTCAACTCCGATAGCCCCTGCGGGACTCCATTGTCGTCAACGCCGACGTAGAGGCGGCCTCCTTGCGTGTTGGAGAATGCCACGACTGTCTTGACCAGTTCGGCCTCTTTGGTCTGGTCCTTGGCCTCGACGAAAGGTTTGAACTCGACGAACTCGTTCTCTCCTGAGCGCAGCTCTGCTGTGACTCGTTCCTCATTCGAGATACTGACGACGGATGTGGTGAGCTTGGCCTCGGAGCGAGGCAGGTGGTGCTCCACGAGCACTTCACCGAATGTGTCGATGATAAATAGATAGATTGACTCCACCTCGGCAGGGATCTCCAATTGGAGAGAGGGCGCTGCTTTGACGATGTCGTCGCGCTTGGTCTTGCTTCCAGCGTAGAATGCTTGCACTTCGTAGGGCTGCTCGGAAACCTTGATGTCGAGCTCGAGCGTGAGCAGGCTGTCTCGCCAAGTCGCGTTGGTTATGCGGATTCTCGAATCGGGAAGGATTGTGAGGAGATTCCCATTGGCCGGGGGGCTGTCCGCCTTCCACGCATCCCTGTCGTTGATGAGCCATTCTCTCACCGCATGCGCTCCGCTCAGAAAGGGTGGCGCCCCGGCCGTGATGATGGCTTCGCGGGGAGGTTCCGCAGCGTTGTTGATGATAGTTTGCTCCGGGCGCGACTCGATGTGCCATTCTCGCCAGCCAGACTGTCCCTTCCGCCATCCGCCTGTGCTCTCGATGCGTGCGTCGGATTTGATGTCTGAGATGGGGAACGAGGCGACTTTCCCGTGCCCCGTCAGGATCTCAAGGAGGCGCAATACGGCGGACTTCCCATCGGGTACCCATTCCTCGACCAGGGTTATCTTGGGATGCTGAATGGTGGCCCGTGCTTCAAGTTGCTCATCCGAGAATCTGACCTTCCCTCCGATTAGGAGTGTCCCTTCCTTGGTGTGGCGTAGGACCATGGAGAACAGGGCCCCAACGGGCGTCCTGGCACGTTTCAAAAACAAGGCGTCAAAATGCTGCTCGAGTTCTTCATGGAGGAGTCGAGTCATTGGGAGCCCTTGGGCTTTCGATGGGAAATGAGCTTGAGTGATGCCGGTATGGGTGAGCGAGTAGGCTTGGGCATCCTGACACCTTCTTGCGCGAGCCCGGCTACATCTTTGGGAGGAGGCTGTGCTCCTGAACTGCTCGGTCCAATCTCCGGGGGCTACCACGGGTCCTTGGGATTAGACTGGAGGGATGGCGCTTCCTTCCTATCGGTACGCCCGTGTGGCGCTGGATGCGGAACTGCACGTGCAGGTCTCCGTGGACCACGTCGAGCTTCCTCCCTCCATTCCGGGAGAGGCGGTGGTGTCGGGGCGCATCGCCCGGGTGTTCCGAGGCTCACCCTCGCTGTGCTCCACGCCCGTCTCCTTCAAGGTCCCGGTCTGTGACGAGCGCGACCACGGCATGCCTCCCAGCGGAATCCTCTGGACGCATCCGGCGCGGCTGACGAAAGCCCCGGTCATCGAGGTCTTCCTCGATGCGCACGACGGAGGCTTCCGCAACGCCTCCTACGACAACCGCCTGCTCCCGGCGCTGACGGACACCCCCACGAGGGTCTACACGGAGGAGATGGCCCGCGCGCCCGTGCAGCACCGCACGGCGGGGCGGTATGACCCTCGCCAGGAGCGGCGGGAGTTCCTCCTCTACGGCGCCCTGAGCATCCTCGCCCTGGGGGCGCTCTGCTGGGCCCTGGTGCGGTGGTCGTCGTAGCCTGTTACCCGCTCGAATTGAGCGTCCATGGAGCACTCCTGGAGCCGCACATGACCATCACCATCACCGCATTCGAGAACTCGCCGGACCGCGGCAGGGGACTGGCGCGAGACATGCGAGTGCGCTGGGCACTGGAGGAGGTGAGCCAGCCCTACGAAGTCCGCCTGCTGTCGTTCGAGGCGATGAAGCAGCCCGCGCACAAGGCGCTGCATCCGTTCGGTCAGATTCCGACCTATGAGGAGGGCGGGCTCGTCCTGTTCGAGTCCGGCGCCATCCTCATCCACCTCGCGGAGCGCCACGGTGGCCTGTTGCCGGAGGATGGGGATGCACGGGCGCGCGCGATTGCGTGGATGTTCGCGGCGCTCAACACCGTGGAGCCGTCCATCTTCGACCGCAGCCTGGTGACGATTCTCGAGCGCGACCAGCCCTGGTTCGAGCATCGCCTGCGCGCGTTGGATGAGCTCATCCGCAAGCGACTGGACGACCTCTCGGCGCACCTGGGCGACTCCGACTGGCTGGACGGCACCTTCAGCGCGGCCGACATCCTCATGGTGACCGTCCTGCGCAGGCTTCACGGGACCGGCATCCTCGAGGCCTATCCGAACCTCGTCGCCTATGTCGCCCGGGCCGAGGCCCGGCCCGCGTACCAGCGAGCCTTCGCCGCGCAGCGGGCGGTGTTCGACGCGGCCCGCTGAGACGGGGACTGGCGCGCCGGAGGTGCTCCAGCGCGCCAGCCCTCCAACTCACCTCAGGGCGTGCTCACCCGCACGTCATCGAAGGTGGCCACGCCCGTGGCGTAGAGCCCCACCTTGCCCGCGCCCAGGCCCGTGTCCGTCACCCGCAGATGCGCGACACCGTCCACGAGCCCCTGGATGGACGTGCCTCGCACCACCACGGTGAGCGTCTGGAAGGCGGTGGTGCTCGCGGGGAAGGGGACCGTCTGGAGCGTCGTCGTCGTCCCGGCCACCTTCTTGTGCAGCACCAGGTTCCCGTTGTGGAGGAGCAGGAAGTAGAAGTTGTTGTTGTCCACGTAGCGGGCGACGAGACCCGTGCGCGCCGTCGAGCCCGGCTTGACCCTCGCGGAGTACGCGTAGTCGGTCCAGGTCGCGTCGCCCACGGTGACGAGGTACGTGGCGGACGTGGTGGACAGCTGTCGCGCCGCCTTCGTCCCATCCGTGACCAGACCCCAGCTCCCGTTGCGGGTGGCATTCGTCCAGCCGCCTGCGGGGAAGGCCGTGTGCGTGGAGAAGTCGTCGGCCAGCAGCGTCGTCACCGGCGCGGGCGGCGTCGTCACGCTCACCGTGGCGCTGGGGGAGGACGTGTTGCCCGCGGCATCCCGGGCCCTGACGATGTAGCGATAGGTCGTCGCCGGGACGAGCCCGGTGTCCACGCACGACAGGCCCGACGTCACGGTGCACACGCGCGTGCCGTCCCGATGCACCAGGTACGTCGTCACGCCCACGTCGTCGGTGCTCTCGCTCCAGCTCACCGCCACCTCCGTGGAGGACTCCGGCACCGCGAGCACGCCGGAGGGCGCCGTGGGCGCGGTGGTGTCCGCGCACGCCGCCGTGGGCGAGCCCACCGAGTTGCCGAGCAGGACCGCGGGCGAGGACCCGAAGGTGTTGCCGCAGAAGGCGCCCTGGGGCGCGCTGTGGTCGTTGCGGATGAAGGCGCCGACGGCCGCGCTGAAGCGGTTGCCGCGCACGACGTTGGCGCCCTTGTCATAGGCGCCGGAGTCCGACTTGAGCTTGAGGATGTAGCTGCGGCTGCCGCTGAGCGTGTTGTCCTCCAGGACGTTGGCGTGGCCGCGCAGCTCGATGAGGCTGCCCAGGTACTCCAGCGGCTCGTCGTTGTAGCGGCAGTCGTTCCGGCTGAACGTGTTGTGGTGCGCGTTCTCCTTCACGTTGAAGCACTCGGAGCCGAACGTGTGGACGGTGTTGTCGTGGATGCTGTTGTAGGCGCTGGCGTCATTGGCATACATCGGCTGGCTGGTCGACTTGGGGCTGGTTCCGATGTAGACGCCCTCGCCGTTGTGATACTTGTAGCCGTCATCGTCGTCGCCCTTGCCGTACAGGCCGCACCACTGGATGACGGAGTTCGCGACCTCGTTGTTCCGGGCGTTGTTGCGCATGCGGATGCACTCACCGCCCGCGCCGTTGAGGAACATGTCGCGAATCACCACACCGCTGATGTCGCGGGAGTCGTCCGCCGCGCCGATGTAGATGAGCCGGCCGTCGTTGACGAGGGAGGCGTTCTCGTCCTTGAACTGACGCACGGCGGCCAGCGTCGTCGGATAGGTCTTCCCGAGGAGCTTCTCCTGGCCGTCGATGGTGAAGCCCTCCAGCACGTGGTGGCCGTGGTTGATGCTGAAGATGCGGCCCTTGCCGACCAGCACCGCCTTGTAGCGGCCCGAGCGCGCCTTGCCCGTCTCGGGGCCCTTGAGGGTGATAGGCGCGGACGCGGTGCCCGCGCGCACCGTGGAGGGGTTCTCCCGGTACGTGCCCGCCGCCAGGTGGATGGTGGTGCCGGCGGTCGCCTTGTTCAGGGCCGCCTGGAGCGTCTTCAAGGGCGCGGAGGCGGACGTGCCCGCATTCGAGTCGGAGCCCGAGGGGCCGACGTAGAGCGGGGCCGCGTGCACCGCGAGCGGAAGCAGGGCCGTCAGGAGGAGCAGCCGCGCGACGACGCGGCCCGCGCACGAGCGAAGTTGTTCGAGTGGACGCAAGAGGTCTCCGGGTGAGGGGGAACCGACTCGAGCGCGGTGTGCGACAGGGGGCCGCGCTGTCGGTCCTCGAACCCTAGCGGAATTCGAGACGCCGGAGATTTCGTGCACGGAGGGTTCCCAAGAAACACGGCTCGCGCATTAGCCGCCCCGAAGCGACATTTCTCGGAGGCAGTGCGCATGAGATTCCGCGGTCTTGCAGCAGTCCTTTCCCTCGTCGTGTCCGCTTGTTCCCCCGGCCCCGTGGACGCGCCCGCGAGCCAGGAGTCGCTCGCGGGTGAGCACCAATCGCTCGAGCCGGGCGAGGTTTCACTGTTCCTGGATTCGGCCCGCCCCACCATCGCGATGGACAGCGATGCCGCCGCGGTGGAGCTGGGGATGAAGTTCCGTGTGACGGCCCCGGGCACCGTGCGTGGCGTGCGTTTCTTCAAGGGTGGGGCGCAGAATGTCGGCCCCCACCGCGTGAGCCTGTGGAGCCGGACGGGCACGAAGCTCGCGGAGGCGACGTCCACGAGTGAGACGACGTCGGGGTGGCAGACGGTGCGTCTTGCTTCTCCCATCACCGTCACCGTGGGGACCACCTATGTGGTGTCGTACTACGCGTCCGCCGGGCGGTATGGCGCCACCGTGGGAGGCTTCACCGCGGGGAAGTCACGCGGTCCCATCCAGGGGCTGGCCTCGGGCGTGGATGGGGTCAACGGCGTCTATCGTTACGGCGGCGGCTTCCCGACGCAGGGCTACCAGAACACGGACTACGCGGTGGACGTGGTCTTCCTCCCGGACACCACGGAGCCCACGCCGGACACGCAGGCGCCGACTGCTCCCTCGGGGCTCGTCGCGTCCGTGGTGTCCCCGAGCGCCATCAACCTGAGCTGGGGTGCTTCCACGGATGATGTCGGCGTCGTGGCCTACGACGTCTTCAGGGGAGGCGTGCAGCTTGCCTCCACGTCGAGCCGCACCTACGCGGACACGGGCCTCACGGCGGCCACGGCCTACAGCTACCTGGTGAAGGCGCGGGACGCGGCGGGCAATGTCAGCGCCAATTCGAACGCCGTCACGGCGACGACCCAGTCGGCCCCTCCGTCCGGCGGCTTCCCGAACGCGAGCACGACGGGGGTGCCGGCGGGGACGCAGCTGACGCCCTACACCGGGCCGTGCACCATCACCGTGGCCAACACGGTCATCGACGCCAAGACGGTGAACTGTGACCTCAACATCCGCGCGGCGGGCGTCATCATCCGCAACTCGAAGATCAACGGCAGCGTCGCCACGGACGAGAACTCCACGGGCTTCTCCTTCACCCTCACCGACTCCCATGTCGACGCGGGTGACCGCTACGCCACGGGCGTGGGCGCGGTGAACTTCACCGCCATCCGCGTGCACGTCGAGGGTGGCAATCGCTCCATGCACTGCTGGCACGACTGCGAGATTCGCGACTCCTACGTCCATGGCCAGATGACGGACGAGACGGGGACGGCGCACGAGTCCGGCATCCGGATGGGCCGCAACGTCACGCTCCGGCACAACACCATCATCTGCGACGCGCCGGACGTGCCGCCGGACGCGGGCTGCTCGGCGGCGCTCACCGGCTACGGCGACTTCGCGCCGGTGGAGAACAACCTGGTGGAGAACAACTACTTCCCGGGCACGACGGGCGGCTACTGCGCCTATGGCGGCTCGTCCAAGGGCAAGCCGTACTCGGGCGCGACCAACAACATCCGCTTCATCGGCAACGTCTTCGGTCGCGGCCAGAGCGGGCGCTGTGGCTGGTACGGCGCCATCACCAGCTTCGACACCTCGGAGCCGGGGAACGTCTGGTCCAACAACACCTGGGAGGACGGAGCGGTCCTCCCTCCGTCGAACTAGCGCGCCATCCCGGAGGTCTCAATCGTGTCGCTCGATGGGGACCTCCACCCCAGTGGCCTCCCAGACGTTGCCCGTGGCGGACAGCTGCGTCTGGGTGCTCACCAGCACGGCGCAGTCGTAGAACGTCCGCGCGCCGAAGACGTTGTTGCGCACCGCCATGCCTTGGAGGCTCGTGCCGCCCGCGTGCCCCAGGTTCACGATGCAGCTGCCCCGGTCGAGGCGGTTTCGCTCCACCCTCACATCGCGCGTGGGCCCGGCCTGCTGGCTCACGAAGATGGCCGCGCCGACGTCCTCCCCCGGGCCATGCACGTTGCTGTCGTAGATGCCGATGTCGCTGCCCCCGAAGACGCTGATGCCGTACTGGGCGCCCACCGGGTCCAGGGCGTGAATCCACGAGGACTCCACCCGCGCGCCGGAGCGCAGGCTCATCCCCACCACCACCCCGTGGATGTCCAGCCGCCGCGCGGTGAAGCCTCCGCCCACCACCCCCCACTGGAGCGTGGAAGACTCCTCGGCGAAGACCTCCAGGTCCTCCAGGACGACGCCTGTCGCCCCGGTGACGTTGATGATGCCGTCGATTTCACGCGGCACCGGCGCGTGCACCACGCAGCGGCGCACCGTGACGTCGTTCGCGCGGATGATGAGCCGGCCGTGGATGTCCCGGTCCTCGAGCACGGCCCCCGGCGTGTCCAACACGAGGTCTCCCTCATGTCGGACCAGGACTGCCCCTGCGGGCACCCCCGTGTTCCGAGGGCCGGGCAGGCCCGGGTTGGCGCGGCAGGAGACGTTGGCGGGGCATGCCTTGCACGCGCCGTCCTCGCAGCGGAAGCCGTCCGCGCACTCGATGGGTTCGGAGCACGGGGGCTGTGAGAGCCCGAGGTCCTCGAGCGCGGAGAGCTGACCGAAGCTCCGGGTCCCCTCGCTCCACGACCCGGCCATCGGCGCGGGGAGCCCCGCGCGGGTCATCCGGACGAGGGAGGCGGGGCCACGATGTCCGGGCGCTGACTCGGCGCGCATCTCCACGCGCGCGGGGAGGGCGAGCGTCCTCGCGGAGGGCTCCAGGGCGTAAATCACGCCCACCGACCAGTCCCGTGTCCCCGACTCCCGGAGCGAGACGAGCTCCTCGCCATCGATCGCCCCCGGAGGAATCGTCACGCGCACGCGACCATCGCGAGAGGTGACGGTGCCGCCTTCGCTCCCGATGACACGCACGTCGGGACGCCCGCGTGCATCGAAGAGGCCTTCGCCACACGCGCTCGCGAAGAGGCCCAGGGTCGCCACGAGGAGCCGCTTGCGCATCAGAGTCGGAAGCCCAGGCCGGTGACGGCCTCGAACGCAGGCCGCAGGACCCCGCGACCATTCAACCGGAACGAGGCGAGCTGGGCCTCCGCCTCCGAGACCCAGGAGAACCGGCCCCCCAGGGACAGCGAATGCGACAACACCGCCCCCGCGCGTCCCCGGAACGCGGTCCCATCCGACGTGCTCGCCACGGACTGACGGACCGCATCCGCGCCCAGCCTGCCGCCGGCCTCGAGTCCCCGGACAGGCAGCCGCCAGAGCCACGCGACATCCCCACCCATGCTCCGGAGCGCATAGGGCAGCCCCGCATCCTGGCCCCGTCCGTCCTGGTACCTCGCGCGGATGCGCAGCGTCTGCGAGGTGCCCATCGTGACGTCCCCGCCCAGCAGCAGCGCGGGAGTGAGCCCCATGCCCCGCAGCAGCGGCGTGTTCAGTCCAACCGAGGCGAACAGCTCCAGCTCCCGTCCGAGGGCCGCGTCGCCCTTCGTCCCGCGCTCGGCGAAGGGGCGCGGTGTGAGCGTGACGGTCGTCGCCGTGCGCTCCTCTCCGCGCGTGAGCGAGAAGGCGCCAGTCCAGACATCGTCCGCCGTCGTCCGGATGAGCCGGTAGCTCCCGGCACGCAGCGCGAGCCGCTGCGGCTTCACCGGGTCCTCGCGCAGCTCCAGCACCTCACCGAGCCCCGCGTCACGCACGACGAGCCAGCGCCTGTCGGGTTGTGTCCCCGGGGCGAAGACCAGCCGCGCGTCCGCGTGGCGCAGCTCGGCGAGCACGATGTCGCCCTTGCCCTTCAGGTCCAGGGCGTACGTCGGCCGCTGCGCGACGCCGGAGACCTCGGCCGTATGGGAGACCGTCTTCGCGTAAGCATAGCGATACGCCTCCTGGAGCGTGATGCGACTGTCCGCGTCCGCGTCCGCCGCGCCGCGAAGCCCGGCCGTCAGGTGGTGCGTGAAGAAGCTCCCCCGCAGCTCCGCGCTCTCCAGCGCGTTCTCCCCCGGCCCCGAGGACGCGAGGATGGCGGTCCCATCCGGGGACTCATCGCTGGTGACGTCGAGCGCGAAGCCGCCGGGCACGGCCTTCGCCCCCTTCGGGCTGACCAGGCCTCCGGACTTGCACGCATCCACGAAGGCCAGTCGCACGTTCGCCCGCGAGGCTCCGAGCAGCTTCTTCAGCTCCGCGAAGGTGAAAGTCTCGCTGCCCAGCTCCAGGCCCTTCTCCGTGGCATGGCCGGACCAGTAGAGGAGCAACAGGTTTCGCCGCGAGGAGCGACGGGCCGCCTCGGTGATTCGCTGCTCGAGCGCCCGCACCTCCATGAGCAGCCGCGCGCGGGTGGGCTGGTGGAGCACGCGCACGTCCTCGTCCTGGAAGCCTCCGAGCTCCTTCAACGTGTCCGCGAAACGCGAGGCATCCGCCTCCGCGAAGCGCAGCCGCGCGTGGCCCGCCGCGCCCACGTTGCCGCCGACCACCAACGCGAATCTCCGCTCCGGCAGCTGGGCCTGCGCGGACGCCGCGAAGAGGAGCATCACCAGCCACGCGAGCCGGCTCATGGCGCGCCGCGCTCGAGCAACACCGTGGAGGTCCGGGCCCCGGCGATGTGGACCTCCGAGGCGTCCCTCACCGGACTGCCCCGGAGGGCCTGCTCCACGACGCTCCAGTTCAGGGGCTCGGGTGAAATCACCGCCCAGATGCGCTCGGGTCCCTCCGTCGCATCCAGCACCGCGCTCCCTGGAAGCAGCTGGGTCCCGTCGACCGCGAGCGGCGTCGTCCCCTCGGAGGGCACCAGCCGGGAGACGGCGCCCGTCGAGTCGACGGAGGCAATCCAGACGAAGGCCGCCGCGCCCGGCGCCACCTGGAAGCGGAGCGACTCACCCGGCCGCACGCGCTCGCCCTGGATCGCGGCCCGAGGTGTTCCCTGGCCTCCGACGTAGACGGTGAGCTCGTCGCCCTTGGTCGCGTAGCGCGGGAGCTCCGGGGAAGGGGAGTGGAGGAGGAACAGGGCGACGGCGGCGAGCGCGGCCGTGGCAATGAGCGGCGCCCATCGCCTCAGCGGCGAGGGGCGGGTCTTCGCCATCCAGTGGGGATGCTGGTGGGCGAACGCGCGGGAGGCCTCTGCGGCGGCCCGCTCCCAGGACTGGCAATGCTCACACCCGGCGATGTGCTGCGCGGTGGCGGGATTGGCTCGGAGCAGGTGCTCCTCCAGCGCGAGGTCGCTCGGACATTGCGCCGTTCGTGCCGCGTTCATTCGAAGACCCCTCGGCGGGCGTTCGCCAGGAAGAGTTGGATGCGCTTGCCGATGGTCTTGCGTGAGAGGCCGAGCAGCTCGGCGGCCTCCTCCTGGGAGTGGCCGTCGACGAGCACGAGCCACGCGACCATGCGCTCGTGCTCGGTGGCGCGGGAGAGCGCCTCGCGCGCCAGCTGCCGGTCGGCCACCTCCGTGAAGCTGTCCGTGGGCGCTGGCGCGTCGTGGTTCAGCTCCGTCCCGCTCGCCGTCTCCCAGGCGTCGTCGCGCAGCTGGGCGAAGCACACCCGCGTCGCGATGACGTAGACCCAGCGCAGCTGCTCGGGCTCGGGGGGAAGTCGGGCGCGATGACGCACCAGCTGCATGTAGACCTTCTGGCAGGCGTCCGAGGCCTCGTCCGGGTTGCGCAATATCTTCAGGCAACGGCGGTAGATGGCCGGTCCGAGTCTGCGGCAGACCTCACTGAGGGCATCACCGTCGCGCATCAGGGAAACCCGACGAGGAGAGAAGGACATCGACCGCGGCGCCGCCGAGCGTAACCCAGCGTAGAGGTCAAGGCGACCCCATCGAATGCAGGTGAACAGTTTGGCCCGGCGGGGCGCGAGCGCTCGGAGGTCCTCGACATCGTGAGGTGCGCTGTCGAACTCGAGAACCGGGGCGCGCGGAGGCAGCTGTCCCGTGCGTGGACCGTGACAGGGCGTTCGGGTTACTGACGGTCGACGCGGTTCTCGCCCATGAACCGCGCGCACCCTGTCCACGGCGCCCCTGTCGGGCGCCCACCGAGGAAGGTTCATGTCTCATTCGCTTTCGAGAGGGCGCGCGGCACCGTTCGCCGCATTGCGCGTTGCCCTGGTGATGGGGCTGGTCGTCACCACCCTCGGTGCCTGTCGCGACGATGACGAGCCGACGCCCGGCGAACCGCCGGTCGCCCGCGACGTCAGCCTGGAGACGTTGGAGGACACGCCCCTCGAGTTGGAGTTGCCGGCGAGCGGCAACGGGACCCTCACGTTCACCATCGTCGATGCACCGGACCACGGCACGCTGGGGGTGATTCGCGCCAATGGCGCCGTCACCTACACCCCCGCCGCCGACTTCCACGGCGCGGATGCGCTCGTCTTCCGAGTGACTGACAGCAAGGGCGCGAGCGCCCAGGGCACGGTGAGCCTCACCGTCATCCCGGTGAACGACGCGCCCACGCTCACGTCGGTGCCCGACCAGCGCATCACCCGGGACAGCTCGACGGGCGAGCTGCCCTTCACCGTGGACGACGTGGACACCGGCCTCGAGGGGCTCACGGTCAGCGCCACGTCCTCCAACACGGACCTGGTGCCCAACGACTCCACCCACCTCGTCCTCGGCGGCGCGGGCTCCAGCCGCACGCTCGACGTCCTCCCTGTCGCGGGCGCCAGCGGTTCCACCACCATCACCCTCTCGGTGAGTGATGGCTCCGAGACCCGCTCCACCACCTTCACGCTCGAAGTCACCCTCCCGGCGAGCCTCTATTGGATGACGGCCTCCAACTCGCTGTGGCGGGCCGATGTGAACGGCGCGAATGCCGTCGAGCTCAGGACGGGCATCAGCGGAGCGTCTTCAGTCGCCACCGATCCGGTCGACCGCACCATTTTCTACAACCGCGACGCCGCCATCGTTCGGGCGGACAGTGACGGCGCGAACCCGGTCGATGTGGTGGCGAACGGAGGCTTCCCCAGCGGTCTGGCCATCGACTCGACGAACCGCAAGCTGTACTGGTCCGACTTCAATGGCAGCCGGGTCATGCGCGCCGAGCTGGATGGCAGCAATCCCATGCAGGTGGTCGGCGGTATCAACAGCCCGTCCGCCCTCGCGTTCGATGTCCCGAAGGGCAAGGTGTATCTCATCACCTACAACAACACCCGGCTCGTGCGCTTCGACATGGACGGCACGAACGTGGAGACAGTCGCCACGGGCTTGGGCGGACTGGGCGTGGGGTTGGCGGTCGATTCGAGCGGCGGGAAGGTGTACTTCTCGACGCGTGGCCCCGACATCAGCGTCGCGAACCTGGATGGCTCCAACGTCACGCCCCTGGTGACGAACCAGACGACGGTGCATGGGATTGCCATCGATGTCACGGCCGGGCGGCTGTATTGGGCGGATTGGCTGGCGACCCGGCTCCGGAGCGCCAACCTGGCCGACGGTGGGGACATCCAGGACGTGAACGCGGGCAGCGCCAGGAACCTGGGGCTGGCCTGGATGCCAGCGCCGTAGGCTGGCGCTGCGACGCCCCAGGCCGGAGCGCTGTAGGCTCTGGCCATGGGCGTCCAAGACTATCGGTGCAGTGTCTGTGGTCCACCGACGACATACGTGTGCGGGGAGGAGACAGGCGAGGAGTGCGAGGAGGAGGGCATGGGGGACGACCAGGCCGTCCTGGACCTGTTCTTCTTCGCCGCGAAGGATGCGCCCACGGGCGCCCACGACTTCGAACGGGCGCGAGGTCGCGCGCTCCGCACCGAGACGCAGCCGTATGGTTATGACTGGGGTGACTGGGAGTTCGTCCCCAGCCTCAACTATCGCTCGCTCCAGATGGGCGTGGGTGACGACACCGGCATCTGGCGCATCGAGCCGTATGTGGAGGGCTCGAGCGATGGCAGCCCCCCTTCGCTGGAGCTGGGGCCGGACGAGCGCGTCTGGGTGGTCAACTACTGCTCCCTCTGCCATCCGGTGTTCGTGCAGGGCAAGGCTCCCGACGGAGAGCCCTGTCTGGAGCACCTGCGCGCGGTCGCCGAGAACCTCGGCCTGGACTTCCAGCACGTGCGAGGCAGCGCGGACAAGCCCGCCTTCATCGAGGCCGTGCGCGCGAAGGTCGCCCTCCGTCGTCCGGTGTCCAGATGAGTCCTCCTGAGCCCGATGATGCGGGAAGCCTCGAGTCGCTCCTCCAGGTCACCCTGGAGGGGGGCGAAGACGATGAGCGCGCCTGGGAGGCCATCCGGGCCCTGCAGGCTCGGGGGACGCGTGACGTGCTGGACGCGGCCCTCCAACTGCTGGGCGCCTCCTCCGCGAAGGCGCGGAGGCGTGGCGCGGACATCCTGGGCCAGCTCGGCGCCGGAACCGCCGCCTTCCGAACGGAGCGTGGGGACGCGCTGGTCGACCTGCTTGGACGGGAGCGGGAGCCCGCGGTCCTCCTCTCCGCGGGGGTGGCCCTGAGTCACCTGGTGGAGCCCCGCGCCCTGGCCGCGCTCATCGCCCAGGCACGGCATCCTTCGGCCGAGGCGCGATATGGCGCCGCGCACGGACTGGCGGTCCTGGATGCGCCAGAAGCAGTGGAGGCGCTCATCCAGCTCTCGTCCGACGAGGACCGCGATGTGCGGGACTGGGCGACCTTCGGGCTGGGGACGCTCATGGAGGCACGCGACACGCCGAGGCTGAGGGATGCGCTCGTGGCGCGCCTCGGCGATGAGGACCCGGAGATTGTCGGAGAGGCCCTGGTGGGGCTGGCGACTCGCAAGGACCCTCGCGCGGTGGAGCCCGTGCGCGCCGCGCTGATGGGGGAGACGGTGATGGTGTACGCGCTCGAGGCCGCCGCATCCCTGGGAGACCCTGGCTTCCATCCGTTGCTGCTCGCCCTCCGCGACGCCACAGGCCCTGGGGATGACTACTTCCGGAGTGTCCTCGAGGACGTCATCTCCCAGTTCGAGCAGACATCGGCTTGAGGTGACCTGTTCTCAGGACGGAGACGGACCGGCGCCCTTCGCGGCTCCGGTCCGCTCCGTGCGCTGCCATTACTTGGACAGGACGCGAAGCTCCTTGCCCTGCCCGACGTCTGGGTCTCCGAAGACGGAATCCGACGCCGTGATGGAACCCGTCAGCCCTCCGACGACGTTCCACTGGGTGCCGAGTCCGAACGCCACCGTCTTCGGCGTGTCTCCCAACTGCCACGACTGCCCCTCACTGCAGACCCGGGTGAAGTCCTGGGGGACGTTGTACGCCGCGCGGTTGGGATAGCCGACCTGCCGGTAGTAGCCGTGGTTCGTGGCGCCCGAGCCCGGGTTGCCGAAGGTGGCCTGGTTGAAGGTGATGGTGCCCGTCACGCCCGGGAGGAAGCGGAAGTGGCCATTGGCGCCGTAGGCCACGTCGCAGGGCCCGGGCAGATGGAAGGTGGCTCCATCCGAGATGCCGGAGTTGAAGGTGGCGATGTCATAGCCACCGGGCAGGTCCTTGGGCACGTTGGTGGGCGTGTACGCCTCCGGCCCCTGGTCCCAGCCCGTGACGACGAACATGAAGCGCGTGGGCAGCGACTGCTCGTAGAGCAGGAGGTTGTCCGCCGACGTGGTGCCGGCGAGCATATCCAGGTTGGGCGTGTCCAGCGGC
Source organism: Myxococcus guangdongensis (assembly GCF_024198255.1). Taxonomy (NCBI): domain Bacteria; kingdom Pseudomonadati; phylum Myxococcota; class Myxococcia; order Myxococcales; family Myxococcaceae; genus Myxococcus; species Myxococcus guangdongensis. Next base: position 122,881 of record NZ_JAJVKW010000013.1, on the reverse strand, counting down.
GAGCTGAACTCCCCTTGCGCCTTGGCGTTCGCCAGGGCCTGGATGTACCAATCCCGCGCGATGGTCGGGAAGTACTTCAGCTCGAGCGCCCAGAGGTACGCCTCCTTGAGGATGTACAGCCGCGCGGACAGGGACTGGGTCGGCGCCAGCGTGTTCAGGTAGGTGTAGACGCCGACGCCGTTCGTGGCGGCGCTCGTCGAGTCGCTCCGGTACGCGAAGGAGAAGTCGAAGGAGCCTCCCACGTACGTCTCCTGGGAGCCGGAGAAGCCCACCCGGCTTCCGACCTCCACGTTGGAGGCGAAGCCCGCGTACGCGTTGATATCCAGGCGGACTCCGAAGCCCGTCGTCTCGCTGTTCGACACGCGGTACTCGCCGTCGCAGACCGAGCCGCCGCTCATGGCGAACTTGAGGTACTTCTGGCCGTTGAGGTTGGTCTCCGTGCCATACGCCGCGACGACGGACGCGACGTAGTTGTTGCCCGTGTAGAAGCGGCTGAGGTCGGTTCCATCCGGCGCCGTGAAGATCTTCTGGATGTCCGCCTGGGACTTGCCGGCGGTCGTCAGCCGGTTCACGCACTCGTTGTACAAGGCGAACATCCGGGCGTTGATGGCCACCTCGGTGTAGGAGTCCACCACGCCGGGGGTGCACGCGTAGGTGAAGAAGTCGCCCGCCGCGGTTTCATCCGCGTCCTTCGAGACGACGGGCCAGTGGGCCATGGTGAGCGGCCCTGGACTGAAGGAGCTGTTCTGGTTGAAGGCGAGGTTCGCCGCCGTCCCGTATTGCGAGCGCAGCCAGAACAAGGAGCGTCCGAAGTAGCAGCCATACGGGCGCACCAGGTAGGGAGACGCGTCGTCGAGCGGGAAGTATGGATGACGGTAGGCCTTCGTCTGCACCTTGATGCTCTGGGCGGAGAACATGCTGTCCTGCCACGCGAAGTGCCCCGAGCCTCCGACCTTGACGGAGACACCACCGCTGATGCCGCTCTTGGCGCCGTTGAATCCACCCATGGTGCGCCGGGAGTACTGGATGCCCAGGGTCGCGGAGAAGTCGATCTGGTTGAGGACCACGTCCTCCTGCGACGTGTTCATCTCGTAGTCGAACATGTTCCAGTCGGCCATGCCGTCGGGGCTGGAGTTGCCCCAGACCTCCGGCGCCGGGATGGGCAGGGGGAACGGGTCGCAGATGGACGTGAGCAATCGCCGGCCCGTGTAGTCCTGCTTCGGCGGGTGGAGGGCGGTCTGCAGGTTGAAGTCGCCGTACCGCAGGGAGGACATCTGGACGGGCGAGCCGGGGGAGTTCGAACTGCGGACCCAGGCCATCCCGAGGATGATGGGGAGGGTGGTGGCGTCCTGGCTCGCCGTGACGGGGATGGTGCCGAACGAGAAGCACATCGACAGCGGCCCTTCCGTGTCCTCGCTGTCGTTCGGGAAGACCTTGCCGTACTCCAGCCAGACGGGCGCCGCGGTCGAATCGAGCTGGCGCAGGGGCAGGATGTTCTGGATGACGGCGACGCAGATGGCGTTGGCCTTGTTGTTGTCGGCGAACAGGGCGACGAGTCGCCCCGCGGGGTCCACGGCCAGGCTCGTCCCCAACGCCTTGCGGCTCCGCGCCGAGTTGGGCCAGGCGAGCAGCATCGGCGGATGCGCCGGGCTGGGGTTGGCGTGGCAGGCGGCGTCGAGCGTCCAGGAGAAGGTGGTGGTGGAGGAGTGGCCCTCATCCCACAGCGCCGCGATGACGCAGTTGTCGGGAGCGTCGGTGGGGGCGTTGCCCGGCTGGGTGACGAGGATGGTGCGGATGTCGACCCTCGGAAGGTTCGCGGCGGACTGGGAGGGGCTGGTGGCCGGCGCCGTCACGAACCAGGCGGGAGTGCTGGAGACCCAGTCATTGGTGAGGGGGTTGTAGTCCTCCGTGTTCAGGACGAAATGCCAGACCTGCAAGGCGTTGTGGGCGGAATCCCAGGCGACGTAGTTGAGGAGGATCTCCGTCTCGCCCTTGCCAGCGCACGCTGACACGCCGTTGGCGGAGATCCTCACCGGGCTCGGTGTGCCTCCCGTGGTCGTGGCCGGAAGCGCGACCTGACACCAGTCTGTCTCCGAGCGCTCGGCATCGGGAGAGACCCGCGTCGCGCACAGGAGGTTGTTCGTGGTGTCGATCCAGAAGATGTAGACGAAGCCTCGGACGGTGACCACGCCGAGGCGCTTCTCGGTCTGGAAGACGAGGGAGGACTGGGTGGAGTCCGGCTGGATGCTGAAGGGCGTCCAGGGGCCCAGTCGTTTCGGATTCCCCTGGGGACGACTGAGGTATTTGGTGGTCGCCGCGCTGAAGTAGCCCTGGATTTCATTGTCGTCGTTGACGCCCACCAGGGCCATGGACGAGCCCGTCTGGACGAGACGGAACTCGCCATTGTCACCATCGACGTCGAAAGGCTCGGCGACGGGGATGCCGGTGACGCTGGTGGTGGGAGGCGGGGCTGGGAGCGGGGGCGTCGAGGAGGAGGTGGCGGTGGTCATGGATGTTCCGGTCCTGGGGGAGACGGCAGGGGCCAGGCGACGTCTGGAATTGACGTCGGTGTGACATCCATTCGATGTGAGACATGTCGACGGTGGCGTGTCGCCGGAACCCAGGAGGGTTGCATAAGCAATCCAGGTGCCAGTGACCCCGCGGGTCTCCTCCGAGCGAACGTTCGGGAGGCTTCGCGCGAGGGCCCGTCACCTGCGTTCATCGCGGACGCAGGTGCGTCCCACGGCGTGTGGACCTCCGTGACATCGATTCAGGCGACGGAGGGCTTGCCTCGCTCGCTCAGAAGATGCCTTGTCCCGGGGTGAGGAGGTGGTCCGGGTCATAGCGCCGCTTGGCGTGCTCGAACCGCTCCCAGTGGGGATGGAAGTGGCGACGCCAGTCCGCGGGACTCAAGGGCACGGCATCCACGGGGTAGATCTTCCCGCCGAGGGCCGTGAGCCGGTCGACGATGGCGCGGTTCTTCTGCACGAGGGCCGCGGCGTTCTCGGGCGTCGGGGGGATGGCGGTGCGCAGCAGCGAGAAGAGGAAGATGTGTCTGTCGTTGGGCGTGCGCAGGAAGGGCGTGGTCAGCGCCGAGGCTCGGAAGGGGTAGAGCAGGATGGGCCCCTGGCCCATGTCGGCGTCGGTGGTCTGTGAGAGGACCTCCTGGACGAAGTCCTCGGCGCACCGGGCGGGGACGAACATGTCCAGCCAGGGGTGGGGGAAATTCCAGACGCCGAGCTGCTTGAGCAGCTCGATCAGGGGCGCGAGGCGGTTGGCGAAGTCGAAGTAGCTGCCGTCGGTCACCTGGAGCGTCCCCGGCTGGAAGCGCAGGCCCGCGAGCAGCCTGGAGTCCCGTGGCTCCGAGCCCGGGGTGAAGTACTTCACCACCTCGAGCTGATACGCCCGGCCTCCGTTGGAGGTGACGACGGAGCCCTCGACGTAGTCGAAGCGGCCCTCGTCGATGAGCCGCCGCTGGTCCTCCAGGAAGCGGTGGAGGTCGTCGTACAGCGCGAGGTAGGTCCGGGCGCGGGGCTGCACGTCGACCAGCCGCACCCGGGCTCGCACGATGATGCCGAACTGGCCCAGGCCCGAGCGCACCGCGTCGAACAGGGGCCGCTCGCGCCAGCGTGAGCACCGCACGAGCTCGCCCCGGCCCGTGACGACGTCCATCTCCAGGACGTTGTCGACCTGGAGGCCCCAGCGGAACGCCTGTCCGCCGATGCCTCCCGCCGACAGCGTCCCGCCGATGCTCAGCTCGATGTAGTCGGTCAGCACCGGGGGGCTCTTGCCGCTGGGGAGCGAGGCCTGGAGCAGCTCGTGCCAGCGGACGCCCGCATCCACCCAGGCGCTGTCCGCGTCCAGCTCATGAATGGTGGCCAGCGCGGACATGTCGATGACGATGCCCGCCGGCACCTGGGACTGGCCGAAGGTGCTGTGGCTCTCACCCAGGCCCCGCGCGGCGGCGATCTTCAATCCCTGGCGGCGCGCGAAGCGGACCATGCCCACGATGTCCTGCACCGAGCCGGGGACGAGCACGGCCCACGGCGTGTGGTGGCGGATGTGGCCGAAGTCGTCCGAGGCCGCGGTCCGTGACGCGTCGTCCAACAGCAGCGCGCCATCGAGTGGGGGTAGGGGGACCGCGCCGGCCTCCAGCGTGGAAGCCCAGCTCCGGCTCATGGGATTGAAGGCGACCGCCACCAACGCACCTTGGAGCAACGTTCTCCGGGACACCGTTCGACTCGACATTCACGCCCCCTTCAAGGTTGAAGACTTCTAGCCTGGGGTTGTCCTGCTCAACAATTGCCCTCGCTTCTCGGGCTCCATCGCATGGGAAGCACTGCGCCCATCCCATTCGACCACCCCGTCGATGGCGGACGGGCACTCGTGCGCCTCATGGGTGGGGGCGCATGGCGCTCGGGGACCTTGCCCGGACATGGGCGCTGGACATAGGTTCAGTCCATGGCAGAGCTGCGCTCCATTCCCCTGGGGGAGGGCTACGAGGTCCTGGTGGGGCAGTTGCCTCGCGAGCTCGTGCCCTTGGACCAGGCCTTCGAGGACCTCTGGACGCTCCACCCCGAGGAGTTCCATGAGATACAGATTCATGGGCGGCGGGTCCGCACGCCACGGTGGCAGCAAGCCTATGGCGCGGACTACCACTACACGGGGCGCGTCAACCGCGCCTTGCCCCTGACTCCGTCGATGGAGACCTGGCTGCGGTGGGCGCGCTCCGAATTCGACGCACGCCTCAATGGCCTGCTGTTGAACTGGTACGAAGGCACGGAGGACCACTACATCGGCAAACATCGCGACAGCGATGTCCAGCGCATCGAGGGCTCCCCCATCATCACGCTCTCCTTCGGGGAACAGCGCGCGTTCCGCATGCGGCCCTGGAAGGGGGAGGGCTTCATCGACATCCCCGCGGTGAACGGTGGCGTCATCGTGATTCCGTGGTCGACGAACCGCGCCTTCACGCACGAGGTCCCTCCCTCCGCGCAGGCGCGCGGGCGGCGCATCTCGGTGACGATTCGCGCCTTCAGCGCGTGAGTCCCCAGGCGGGGCGTCACGTGTCCGAAGAGAGGCTCCCCTCCTGCGCCAGCAGGATGAGCTTGGCCCGGCTGGGCACGGCCAGCTTGACGTAGACGCGCTTCAGGTGCGTCTTCAAGGTGTTCAGCGAGCTGCCCAGGTCGTCCGCGATGGTCTGGTTGTCCCAGCCATTCAAGACACGCTCCACCACGTCCATCTCACGAGGCGTGAGCCGCTTGCGCCACTCCGCGGGAGCCTGCGCCCCGTGCTGCACCTCCTGGAAGATGAGCGCCCAGGGCATCCTCCCGGAGTGTCCTGGCAACCGCATGAAGGTCACCTTCAAGCTCCTCCCCGGGCGCCGGAAGGTCAGGACGTCCTGCCCGGAGACAGCGCGCCGGAGCCCCTCCAGCGCGTCCAGGAGCACCTGGGGCAGGCCGAAGCGGCCACAGGGTGCATCCGGGAACCAGCGATGCAGCAGCGCCGTGGAGCGGGGCGTGCGCATCAGCTCGGTGGTGGGCGGGCTCAGCACGATGCTCTCGAGCCCCGTGTGCCGGAAGAGTTGCTCCAGCAGGTCTCCCTGTCGCGCCAGGTCTTCCAGCATGCGGCAGTTGCGCACCGTCCTCGCCAGGATGGGCGTCAGGCGCTGGAGGAAGGTCCGCTCCTTCTCCGTGAAGGCCTTCCGGGTCTCCCGGTAGAGCGTGAACCCGCTGTGCCAGCCGAGCCCCATGTCCAGCAAGACGGAGAGCACCCGCTCCACCGGCATGTGCATCTCCTTGCAGAACGCATACATGGCGCTGTCGTGCATCTGCTGGCGCGACAGCATCTCGGTGTCCCGCAGCACGATGTTGGGCCGCTGAATCACCGCGGAGCTCACGAAACACTCGTCTGAAATCTCCGGGTAGCGGTCGAAGAAGACCTGGGGCATGTCCTGGACCATCGGCCAGTCGTATTGGCCGGGCGCCCCTGGATTGGACACACACAGCCCACCGAAGTCCGCCGCCAGCACGCGTGACAGGATCCGGTGGGACTCCGAGAAGGCCTCCTTCAGGTCGAGCGAGCTGCTCAACGCCGTCGTGACCTCCAGGAGGACCCGCTCTCCTTGCATGGAACCCGGCTGACTCTTCACGCGCATGACCTGCCTCCCGGTGGGATTCGAGTGTCGGCACGACGTCCGAGGCATGTCTATCACGCGCGGCAACGACAGTTTTCTCCAGGCGGCCTGGGTGCGGGGGGCTTCACCCCTATGGGTGATGCCGGCTCTCCATGGGTTTCCCGTACGTTCCCGTGCGCCGTGTCTGTCCATTCGCTGGAGGTCCCATGTCCCCGCAGCTGTGCTTGATTCGTCTCACGTCGAGGATGTCATTGCTCGCGCTCCTGGCCGCCCTGAGCGTCGTCACCTGGAGCGCGCCGGCCCAGGCGCGGACGCCCGGAGGCATCATCGGCGTCGGGTATTACGGCCAGCATGGCCCTCCGCCGTGGGTCGAGGCGGCGTGCCGGTTCACGGCGGTGTACGAGCCTTGTCATTGCGAGCCTCCCGCCCATTCCCCCTTCGACAAGACCCTGGGGTGCTCCAACACGAGCCAGGATTGGGCCGACCGGGACGCCAAGAACTCCTGCACCCAACTTTGTACGACTCCGGCGGACAACCCTCCCGGCAACGGCGGCACCGTGGGTCGCCCGGGGGGCGCGACGAAGGGCGATGTCCTGTTCAGGGGCGGCGGCACCGTGAGGCGCCGGCAGACGGGCGGCTATGTGGGGTTCGTCCCGTACAGCGAGGCGCCCCTCGGGTACGGCCTGGACGTGGCGTGGGTGGCGTCGGCACTCGTGGAGGCCACCACCGTGCCGTGGGTCTTCCTGGAGGACCTGGGCCCGGCCATCGAGTGGGATGACTCGAAGGGGACCGCCGCGTTCGTGCAGGCCTACTCGAGCGAGCTCGGCGCGCCGCAGCCCATCGGGACCTGCCGCCACGTGCTGCAAGTGGCCTGTCCGCTGAGGGACGTGAAGCTCGGAGATCGCCTCCAGGTCTGCTCGGGTGAGAGCGAGGAGGACGCCAGGCTCATCGCGCAGACGAGCTGCGCGCCGCTGCGCTACGAAGCGCTGAGCCGCTCCTGGAGCCCCTGGGCCCTCTATGGCGCCCACTCGGAGCAGCTGCACCGCGCGCCCTCCGCGACCGTCGTCGCCGTGGGCCCCCGGCAGTTCGTGGGCTACCTCCCCTCCAGCCTGCAGGTCGTGGGACTCCACGATGACTGGGTCAAGCTGGCCGAGGCGCTGCTGGAGCGCACCGACGGCACCACCGTGTGGCTCGCCGGCCCGGCGGAGTTCTACGCCCCGACGGGGGAGTGACGCACGGGCCAGCTCGTGTGTGTGATTCGGGGGCTCGTGGACCGGGCGAGCCCCCGCGCGGTTCATCTCGGCTCGTACCGCAGCGCCACCACCCCCGCGCCGAACTCCTTGCGGCCCACGAGCTTCAGCGCGACGTGCTTCGACAGCCCCGAGAACAACGTCGGCCCATGCCCGGCCAGCCAGGGATGCACCACGAATTCGTACTCGTCGATCAACCCCAGCTCCGCCAACGCCAGGGGAAGCTTCACGCCTCCGACGAAGATGCCCTTGCCCGGCCCTTGCTTGAGCTGCTGGATGGCCTGCTTCAAGTCCCCACGCACCAGCTCCGCGTTCCAGTCGACCTGGGTCAGGGTGGTGGACACGACGTACTTCTTCGCCGCGTCGATGGTCCGGGCGAAGGCGTCCATCTGGTCGAGCGCCGCCTGCGTTCGCTGGGGCGGTCGGAAGGCCGACTCCATCATCTCGTAGGTCACCCGCCCGAAGAGGAGGGCATCGGCCTGGGCGAGGTTGTCGGCGTGGTGCTGATGCAGCGCTTCGTCCGCGGGGACGGCCTGATGGTCGCAGCAGCCGTCCAACGTGATGTTGATGGAGTACCGGAGGGGTCGCATCGCGTGAGCGTCTCAACCCATGATGTCGGACGCAACCTGATCGAACGCCCGCTCGGGTGAGCACCTCTCCTTGGCGCCGCGTGGCACAATCGGGCCATGACTCGTTATGCGCTCCTGCTCCGCGGCGTGAATGTGGGCACGAAGAACAGCCTGCCGATGGCGGAGCTCCGCGAGATGCTGTCGAAGCTCGGGTGCGTCGACGTGAAGACCTATGTCCAGAGCGGCAACGCGGTGTTCACGACGAAGCTCGGCGCGGCGGCGCTCACGAAGGCCATCGAGGACGCGCTCGCGCGGTTCATGGGACGGCCCATCGCCACGACGCTCCGGACGCTGAAGCAGCTGCAGGCCGTCGTCGACGGCAACCCGTTCGCGGACGTGGCGACGAATCCCTCGTACCTGTGCGTGACGTTCCTCTCGCATGCGCCGACGAAGGCGGAGCTCTCGTCCCTCCATGACCAGGACTGGACGCCGGAGCTGTTCGAGGTCGCGGGCAAGGAGATCTACACGTGGTATCCCAACGGCCAGGGGCGCAGTCCGTTGGCGGTCGCGCTCGGGAAGCTGTCCTTGCGCGGCACGGCCACGACGCGCAACTGGAACACGGTGCTGAAAGTCCTGGCGCTGCTCGGCGAGGGTTGAGGCCCTCCACTCCGAGCCCGCCGGGTCGCTCCACGCCGACCCGGCGGGTGGGCGCCTGGACCTAGCGCACCTTTCCGTCTGGACCCGAGATGCCCCCCTGGCGCAGGGCGCTCGCCTGGGAGGAGTCGGGTGCGACCTGGACGACGGGAACCCGCTGGGTGCCGACGTTGACGTAGCCCAGTCCCTGGAGGCCATTGGGTCCGCTGGGCAGCGGCAGCCCGCTGCGCCAGGCGCTGGGCTGCTGCATCACGGTGTCGAAGGAGTTCTGTGACGTCGTGACCATCCCCCGGAGGTTGTTCTGCAAGGGGATGTGCTGCCAGTGCAGTTGCTCGTTGTTGTAGGAGGGGTTCGGCCCGTTCACGGTCCGGTTGAAGTCGTTATTGCGCGCGGCTTCGTTCTGCTTCGACCAGAGCGACGCGCGGTGGAGGGGATTTCCCGGGGGCAGGCCGTTCTGGTCTGCCGGGATGGACCCGGGCACCCGGCCATCATTGTCCGTGGTGGAGGCGCGCCACCGGTTGTTGTTCTGGAGCAACGTGGGGTTGAGCACCATCTGCACGGTGTTCGGGTTGCTGCCGACACCGTAGCCCTGGGCCTGCCATGAGTCCTGCTGCGTGCCCTGCGCGCGGGTGTAGACGCCCAGGGCGCCTCCGCCTCGCATGTCGGATTGGCGGGAGTAGCGCCCGTTGGGCCCCTCACGATGATAGGCGGAGCTGAGCCGGCCGTTGGCGAGGGCGGTCCCCACGTGTGACGAGGGGATTCCGTGCGTGAGGGCCGCGGTGTTGTCCAGCCGGAGCGGTGGGGCCGCGTTCCCCTGGGCCATGGGCGGTACGGGGCCCTGCGGGAACCGGGGGGCGGGGCCGGGGGCCTGGGGCGGCTGACGCTGGGGAGCCACGGTGTTCGTGGGATGTGTGCCGCGAGGCGCGTTGGGGTTGGGCGGGCGGTAGCTGGGCGAGGTGGGCGGATTGCTCAATTTGGGAATGCGGCTGGGCATGGGGGAACTCCCGGACGGAAGATGCGGTGGGACACAGGCCTTGGGGGCCTGCACGAAAGGAATTGTCGGCCGGCCTCGCTCCGCGTCCTCATGCACCGAGGTGCAGCAGGCCGATGCGCGCACGACAGTGTCTCGCCCCACGAGGGCCCTCCACCGCTCCCCGTCATGCGTGGTGGCGGCTCCTGTCTGCGGGCGAGGCGCGGCCCCGCAGGTGGAGGTTCCAGGTGTTGTCCTCCGCGCGACTGACGCTGCTAGTGTCAGGCATCCATGGCCATCGACTTCATGGTGCTGCCCCTCAGTCGCTACATCGTCGGGGACTTCATCACCCCGGCGATGCGCTCCGCCTGGGCGAGCGGTGTCCCGTACTCCATCCTCGGACCGGAAGGCGCGCGTCAGCTCCCGGAAGGTCTGCCATTTGGCGGACCCGAGGCACCTGCACGTCGCGTCAGCGTCATGTCCATGTTGGTGGAGGACCTCCGGAAGCTGCCGGGCGGCGTCCCGAGCCAATTGTGGGACGAGCGCTCTGCCGCCGAGCCGTGCTTCCACCGCGTGGACCCCGCCTCGTACGAGGCGCTCGTGGAAGAGGCGCGCAAGCCCGTCAGGTCGTTCCTCGGGTTCCGCAAGAGGGGCGAGGCCGACCGCGCGCATGTCTCCTCCACGCTCTTCCTCCCCTGCGACTTCGACGAGACCTTCGAGATGGCGACGCCGCTTCGGGGTCTCACCGGGTCGACGTTCCGGGCGCTGGAGGCGTTGGAGCGGATGCCGTGGCCCGTCGACGCGAAGGCCGCGGCCGAGGACCTCCGCGCGGCCCTGGTGGACTCACGGGAGCGCCAGGTCCCGATGATCGTGGATTGGTGAGGACCGGGGCCGCCGAGGGGACTGCGGAGCGCCGTGCTCCATCACCCAGTCGAGCGCCCGGCGCGCCCGCGTGGAGAGCTGCCTGCGTGAGGGATAGACGGCGAAGAGCTCTCGCGGCTCCGGGGTGCGCCCCTTCACGGTGAGCGGCACCAGCTTCTTGCCATGCGGGTCGACCAGCTCCCGGGCCGCGCTGACCACGCCCAGGCCCGCCAGGGCAGCCGCCACCGCCACCTGGGTGTCGTTCACCGCGACGCGAACCTCCATCGGTCGGACCTCCTCCACGCCGCCGTCACGGCGGCGCAGGCGCCACACCCCTCGAGGCATCGCCATCACCGCCGGCACCTTGGCGAGCGCCTCCCGGGTCAGCTGCGTCTGTCCCTTCAAGGTGTCCCGCACGAAGCGCGGGGAGGCCGCGAACACGGACTCGATGCTCCACAGTCGCCGCGCCACCAGCTCCGCGTCCCGGATGGGACCCACCCGGAAGGCGAGGTCGAACCCCTCTTCCACCAGGTCCACCACGGCGTTGGTGAGCGTCAGCTCCAAGGCCACGCGCGGATGCTGGGCCGCGAAGGAGAACAGCAAGGGGGCGATGCGCTGGGCTCCCGAGGTCACGGGCGCCGTCACCCGCAGCCTCCCGGCGGGCGCCTCCTCCCGGTCCACGGACTGGTCGAGCACCGCGCCGAGCTGGTCCCAGAGCGGCCCTGCTCGCTCCAGCAGCCGGGTGCCTTCCAGCGTCAAGCCCACGTGCCGCGAGGTGCGTTGGAGGAGCCGCGTCCCCAGCGTCTCCTCCAGGAGGGCGATACGGCGGCTGACCGTGCTGGTGGACATCCCCAGTTGCTTCGCGGCCTCCACGAAGCTCAGGTGTCGGGCCACGGCTACGAAGAGGCCCAGGTTCTCGTCGACCCTCGTTGCATTCATGGGATGAAGCATTCCACATCATCCCATGGTTGCAATCCGGGCCGCGCGGTAGTCCTGGGGCATGACCCTCGAACAACAACATGTCGTGGTGGTGGGCGGCTCCTCGGGCATCGGGCTCGGCGTGGCGCGGGCCGCGCTGGCGCAAGGCGCCTCGGTGACGCTCGCGAGCCGTTCCTCCGAGAAGCTGGCGCGAGCCGCGGACCTGCTCGGGAGCCCGGAGCAGGTGCGGACCTGTCCGGTGGATGCCACGAGCGAGGACTCGGTGCGCCAGCTCTTCGGGGCGCTCGGGCCCGTGAACCACGTCGTCGTGACGGCGGTGGAGGCGCGCTACCTCGGCATCCGGGAGATGGACTTCGCCGCCGCGCGCCGCATCTTCGACTCCAAGCTCATGGCGGCGTTCCATGTCGCCAGCCATGCCCGAATCCAGCCCGGCGGCTCGCTCGTCTTCACCACGGGGATTGCCTCCCTCCGCCCCAAGCCGAACGGCTCGGTCATCGCGGCGGTGAATGGTGCGATCGAGGCCGCGGTGCGCGCCTGGGCCCTGGAGCTGGCGCCGGTGCGCGTGAATGCCCTGTCACCGGGATGGATCGACACCCCCGTCTGGGATGCCATCGTGGGGGAGTCCAAGGGCCAGGTGTTCGAGCAGCACGCGCGCCGGCTCCCCGTGGGACGCATCGGCACGACCCTCGACGTGGGTCATGCCGCGCTGTTCCTCATGGGGAATGGATTCACCACCGGCGAGGTGCTGCGCGTCGATGGGGGCCATCCCCTGGTCTGACGGTCAGCCGTCCTGCTCGGCGACCTGGGTGTGGCTGTCCGTCGCGGACGGTGCGATGTCCTCGTGGCCGGTGCTCTCGCTGGCCGCCAGCGGCACGCCGCGGCACGTGTCGTACGCCTGGATGCATTCGAGCTCGGCGTAATAGCGGTCCCACTCATCCAGCCGCTTCTGCGCGTCGGTCATGCACACGTAGTAGTTGTGGTCACAGATGGGGTCGTAGGCCAGCGCGGGCGCAGTCCCCAAGACGGCGCCGACCACGGCGATGGCAAATATTCGCATCCGACTCGATGACATGTGGCCTCCAGTGGAAGTCCTGCGTTACAGGGACCTCAACTGTAGTTGCGAACGAGACAGGCTGGAAAGCACCGCTCTGTCGGTTGTCGTCGCGTGCAGGGGGTGTCACGACAATGTGACGTCGCCGGCTCAGGGCGCGGCAGGGCGGGCGAAGCGCGCCACCACCTGTTGGTTGAAGGCGGGCAGGTCCGCCGGCCGGCGACTGGTGACGAGCTGTCCATCCACCACCACCTCTTCATCCACCCAGGTGGCCCCCGCGTTCTGCAGGTCACGCCGGAGGGAAGGGAAGGACGTCACCCGGCGGCCCTTCACGCCTCCCGCGTCGGCGAGCAGCCAGAGCCCGTGACAGATGGCGGCCACCGGCTTCTTCGCCCGGAGGAATCCCTGCACGAACTCCGTGGCGCCCGTGGCGAGCCGCAGGCTGTCCGCGCTGTGCGTGCCTCCCGGAAGATAGAGCGCATGGTAGGCGTCCGGCCGAGCCTCCGTGAGCGCGCGGTCCACCCGGAACTCGCTCACCTGTCCTCCGGCGGTGTCCGCGCGCACGGTGCCCGGCTTCGGAGCCACCAGCTCCACCCGGGCGCCGGCCTCCTCCAGGGCGCGCCGCGTCTCCACCATCTCTGGCAGGTTGAAGCCGTGGGTGACGAGCAGCGCCACGGTGCGTCCGGCGAGCGGCCCCGACGGGACGGGTTGCGGGGCTGGGGGCGAGGTGGGCGACGGGGCCTCGGCCCGGGGCTCGCGGTGGTACACCTTGGTCACGATGCGCCACCTGCCCTCCAACTTGAGCAGGGAGATGTAGTCGGTGAAGTCCCACTTCGCCGTGCGCACGGACACCTTGGCGACCGCCGCGCTGCCGACGACGTCCACCTGGAGCACTGCGTTCTCGCGCCCGGTGAAGGGGCTCTTCACCGCGGTCTGGACGTAGTCGTTGCCCGGCCAGGTGGCGAGCGCGCCGTCGGGCCCCACGGAGAGGAGCTTCGAGTCGGGATGGAACGTGCGTTGGAGTCGTGCCAGGTCGCCGGACATCACCCCCTCGGTGTAATCCGCGACGGCCGCGCGGATGGCCGCCACGTCGTCGTTGGGAGCGGCGGACAACCAGACGGCGAGCAGCGTCGAGGCGAAGGGAGAGAGCGGCATGGGGTCCTCCGAGACGGGGTGGTGTCACTCTCGTCCCCCGTTGGCGTGTCTGGAGAAGTCTTCCGTGAGTGGTGGTGGCGCTCGGTGAGCGGTAGCGAGGCTCGGTGAGCGGTGGCCCCAGCGGCTGGAGTAGGCTGGTCCGACACGCGACAGTCGGGACAGGAGCCGCGGTGACTTGGTTGGGAACAGGGGTGTTCGGGGTGGCCGGGGCGCTGCTGCTCGTCCTCAGCGCGTCCCTGGCGCGGTCGGCCCATGACTTCGACACGCACGCGGTGGATGTCGCGGGTGTCATCAGCGGCCATCAAAAGCAGGAGTGCACCCGGACGGACAACAAGAACCGCTCACGCACCTATACCTGCTACCAGTACCGGGTCCGGTACGAGACCGACGGCGTCGCGCACGAGTCCCCGGTGGAGATGGACCGGACGGACGTCGAGGACCGGCTGGGGGAGTCGGTGAAGCTGCGAGTGGACCCTCGCACGCAGAAGGTCCACTTCGCCGGGACGGGCCCGTGGGTCGGGCCCATCGCCACCGGGGTTTTCGGCCTGCTGTGCCTGGGCGCCGCGGTGCTGATTCGCGTGGTCTTCAAGAACGGCTGAGCACCGGAGCGCGGTCCGCCTCAGCAGTAGGTCACGCAGAGGTGCGTCACGCAGACGTGCGACGCACAGACGTGCGACGTGCAGAACCCGTTGGGGCAGTTGGAGTCAAAGGTGCAGGCCTGGCCCGCGGCGGCTCCACCCGAGCACGTCTTTCCACAGTTGGCGTTGGTGGTACAGGCCTGTCCCGCGGCGAGGCCGCTCGAGCACGTCTGTCCACAGTTGGCGTTGGAGGTACAGGCCTGGCCCGCGGCGAGACCGCTCGCGCAGGTCTTGCCACAGTTGGAGTCAGCCGTGCAGGACTGCCCTCCCGCGAGGCCGCCCGAGCAACGCTTGACGCAGGCCTGCGCGGACACCTCCGTGGACTCCTCTGGGGTCCACGTCTCCTCGGGCGAGGCCGTCTCCGTGGGGTCCTGCCGCTGAACAGCCTCTGGCGCGCCGCACGCCATCAGGGAGAGCGTCAGGCAGACGAAAGGAATGAGCTTCATGTGGGACTCCTGCTTGGGGTGATGGGGTTGTGTGGCTTTAGTGGCCGGTGTCGTGTGATGGCAAATCCGTGGTGTCGCCTATCCGACAGGTCGTGAAGAGGAGGCCGCGTCTGTCTGGGGCGCGGCGTGCTTCGCGAGGCGCGCCTGATGGGACATGATTCCGCTTCCCCCTGTCGTGAAGGAGTCGCCATGCAAGCCAAGCGTCTCGTCGTTTCCCTGTTCGCGATGTGCAGCCTTTCCCTGGCGGCCTGCGGTGGTGCGGCCGAGTCCGAGGTCGACGCGCCGGAGGGCGACGCGATGGCGAGCACGGAGCAGGGCATCGGCATCCCGCCCCACTGCCCGAACAACGACCTCATCTACTGGTTCGAGAACATCCGCGCCTGTGTCGTGAAGTGCGGCGCCTCGCGCATCCAGGCCACCCCCGCCACGCAGTACGCCGGCTGTCAGTCGAACCTGGCCGCCTCGCGCACGCTCATCAACGTGAATTACTGCATCCCCGGCTGCGACCTGCAGTAGACGGCAGGTCTGTCGCGAGGAGGGTCGCGGTCGACGGTTCGTCCGAACGCGCCCCCTGCTCGTCCGAAGCGGGGAACGGCTGGTCGGAGATGGATGGCCATGGGCTGCTCGCCATGAGAGCCCAGGGCGCATGGGGTTCGCGTACAGGCAGAAGCTCGGCGGCGCTCTCGTGTCGGTTCCGTTGGTGTGGTCCCTCCTGGGCGCGCGTCTCGCGCACGCTGGGGCCGGACACGACGGAGTCGAGGAGTCGTCCGCCCTCGAGGTGACACTGCGGGGCGGGGTCGCTTTCCCGATGTTCCTCATCTACGAGCTCCCCGGACCGCTCGTGGGAGTGACGGTGGGCTGGCCGCTCGGACGCCATTTCCAAGGGGTCGCCCGGGGTGAGGTCGGCGCGCTCTTCTTCGAGGGCGCACAGCGATATCTCGTGAAGGTCGGCGCGGGGGTTCGCGCCTCGCCCTGGCCGAGCGCTCCGGTGTCCCCATGGCTTCAGCTCGGGGTCGGAACGACGGGACACGTCGAACATGTCCGCCTCGTGTTGCTCCAACGAACCGCGAGCGCCACCGACTTCGGCGCGGTGCTGTCCGCCGACGCCGCCATCGGCGTTCGAATCCTCCAGCGGTTCGAGTTCGGCGTGGGTTGGGACCACATCGTCCTGCCGACCTCGTACTACAAGGTCTACACCGGCTCGGAGTCCGTCCCGAATCGTGGGTATGCCAGCGCATGGCTCGGGGTGGCGCTGTGACGTTTCGACCCGTGTTGTGTCTTTCCGCGCTGCTCGTCGGCTGCACCCTGACGCCCGCGCCGAGCGAGACCCTCTCGTCGCTCCCGCTCGTCGTCCCCGCGCCCGCCGACAATCCGACCCGCCCGGAGGTCGTCGAACTCGGGAGGGCCTTGTTCTGGGACCCTCTACTCTCGGGCAATCGCGACGTCGCCTGTGCCAGTTGCCACCACCCGGACTTCGGATACAGCGATGGGCTCGCTGTCTCGGTCGGCGTCGGTGGCCGGGGTGTGGGACGGGCGCGCGCGGATGGGCCTGGCGCGCGTGTCGGTCGCAACTCCCTGTCGGTGCTCTTCACCGCCTTCAATGGACTGACCACGGAGGGCAGTGTCCTGCCCGAGGACGCGCCGATGTTCTGGGACCATCGGACAGCCTCGCTCGAAGCGCAGGTGCTCGGGCCGCTCAAGAACGCGCTCGAGATGCGAGGCCCGGCTTTCGCCGAGGACGAAATCCTCGAGGAGCTCGTGAGGCGCCTGTCCGGCATCCCGGAGTACGTCGACATGTTCGACGCGGCGTTCGGCCCTCGGGGAATCAGCGAGACGACGCTGGCCAGGGCCATCGCCGCATTCGAGCGGACCCTGGTGCCGACCCCCACGTCGTTCGACCGCTATCTGGCGGGCGACGACAACGCGATGACTCCGTCCCAGATTCGAGGCATGCACGGATTCGTCGCGCAAGGGTGCTCGCGCTGCCACTCGGGTCCGATGCTGTCTGACTTCAAGCTGCACCGCCTGCCGGTGGCGCCCGGTGCGTCCCAGGCGCCCGACCTCGGAGACGGAGCGGGGCAGTTCCGCACGCCCACGCTTCGCATGGTCACCCTCACCGCGCCGTACATGCACAACGGCTCCGTGAAGACGCTCGATGAGTCGATCGACTTCTATCACAACCTGGAGGTCACCGACCCGCTGCTCGAGGGGGACGTCGAGCCACCGCTCGGGGGCGGAGACGACCTGCGCGCCTTCTTCGAAGCGCTCTCCGACGGCGCCTTCGACCGAACCGTCCCGGAACGTGTCCCCAGCGGGCTGCGGCCTGGCGGAGGGTGAGGCGAACCTGCGCCGTGAGGCCGAGGCGTCGCTCGACGTGGCCTCCCGCGCCTGGATGTCGAGTGAAGCGATTGTCGGTGCGACCTGCGATGTCGGGCTCCGTTATGGGGACAGCACCCCTCCGGTTTTCTCCGGACCCGGGGTGCTTCTTCCTGTGAGGGGGCTTGTGAAGCACCAACGCGTTCGTTCGTACCTGAGACTTTCGTCCGTTGCCTTGTCGCGGAATTGGGACCGCACCCCGGGGTTCCTCCCCGGCCTTCGGAGCTCCATCCTGCTGCTCTCCGTGGCCCTCGCCGCGTGCGGAGGAAAAGAGGATGAGAAACCACCACCTCCTCCTACCGCCAACAGGGCCCCGTCCGCGCAGGACGACCTGCTGACGACCGACGAGGACACCGCCCTGGTGATTCCCGGCGCGTCGCTCGTCTCCAACGACGCCGACGCGGACGGCGATGCGCTGACGGTGACCGCCGTCGGCAAGGCGACCCACGGTGGTGTGACGCTGGTGGGCGGCACCGTCACCTTCACCCCGGAGACGGACTTCTTCGGGACCGCGACGTTCGAGTACACGGTGGGGGATGGCCGCCTGACGGACACCGCGGTGGCCACCGTCACGGTCAACGCCGTGAACGATGCCCCCGTCGCGGTGGGGGACAGCGCCAGTACGGATGAGGATGTCGCGGTGGTCATCCCGACGGCCACGCTCCTCGCCAACGACACGGATGTCGACGGTGATGTCCTCCTGGTGTCGGGCGTCGGCGCCGCGACGCATGGCACGGTGACGCTGGCGGGTGGCAACGTCACCTTCACCCCGGAGGCGAACTTCTTCGGGGCCGCGAGCTTCGAGTACACCGTCAGCGACGGGCTCTTGACGCACACCGCGACGGTGGCCGTCACGGTCAACTCCGTGGAGGACGCGCCAGTCGCCGTCGCCGACACCGTGTACGCGCGGAGGAACACCCCGCGGTACATCAAGCAGGACGAACTCACCGCGAACGACCACATGGGCGACGGCTTCCTGTTCAGGCTCGCTGGCGTGGGGTCGGCGGTGCACTGCACCGTGGAGATCGACGGCGGAGAGATCGACTTCACCCCTGAGGCGGACTTCACCGGGTCGGCGACCTTCCAGTACACCGTCAGGAATGGGGCCGGCACCACCAGCGCCACGGTGACGATCATCGTGGGCGAGGCCCCCCAGGCCGTCGACGATACCGTGAGCACGGACGAGGACACCGTGCTGGTCATCCCGGTCGCCACGCTCGTCGCGAACGACATCGACGTCGACACCGACGACCTCCTGGTGGAAGGCGCCTTCTCGGACACGCATGGCAGCGTGACGCTGGACGGACAGAACGTCACCTTCACGCCGGAGGCGAACTTCTTCGGGACGGCGACATTCCAGTACCGGGTCACCGACAGGGCCAGTTTCAGCACCGCGACAGTGCGCGTCACCGTCAACCCGGTGAATGACGCTCCCGTGGCCGTCGCGGATTCAGTCCTGGCGAGCGTGGATGTCGCGCAGCGCATCCCCGCGGCGACGCTCCTCTTCAATGACGGGGATGTGGAGGGGGATGCGTTGGCGTTGACGGGCGTCTCGAATGCGCGCAACGGCACGGTCGAGCTCGTCGGTGACGCCGTGCGGTTCACGCCCGCGTCGGGGTTCGTCGGCGCCGCCCGCTTCGACTACCAGGTGGCGGACACCCACGGCGCGACCGGGACCGGCTCGGTCGACGTGCGTGTGCGTGGCTATGCGGTGAGGTCAATCTTCGCCGGCGCGGGGACCACCTGCGCCGTCTTCACGGATGGACGCCTCAAGTGCTGGGGAAAGAACGGCATGGGGCAGCTCGGGCTCGAGCACGCCGACGACCGAGGAGACGGTCGCGCCTCCAACCTGATGAGCAACCTCCCCTTCGTCCGCGTGGGCACGGACGTGCGGGTGGCGATGATGGGCCTGGGTGACGGCTTCAGCTGCGCGCTCCTGGAAGGAGGCGCGGTCAAGTGCTGGGGTGACAGTGAGCAGGGGCAGCTGGGGCTCGGCGACACGCAGCGTCGCGGAGATGGCCCGGGTGAGATGGGCGACGCGTTGCCCCGGGTGGACCTCGGCACGGGGCGGACCGCGAAGACGCTCGTCAGCGGTCTGAAGCACCTGTGCGCCATCCTCGACGACGGCGCGGTCAAGTGCTGGGGCGACAACTGGGATGGGAGGCTCGGGCTCGGTGATACGCAGCCTCGCGGAGATGGCCCTGGTGAGATGGGCAACGCGCTGCCTGCCGTGAACCTCGGCACGGGGCGCACCGCGAAGGCGCTCGCCGCGGGAGGCCGTCACACGTGCGCGCTCCTGGATGACGATTCCGTCAAGTGCTGGGGCGAGAACGCATGGGGACAGCTGGGGCTCGGCGACAAGGTGGTCCGCGGAGATGGCCCGGGTGAGATGGGCGACGCACTGCCTCGGGTGAACCTGGGCACGGGGCGGACCGCGAAGGCCATCGCCGCCCGTGAGCACTCCACGTGCGCGCTGCTCGATGACGGTTCCATCAAGTGCTGGGGCGGCAACCCGTACGGCGCGCTCGGCCTTGGTGACAAGGTGCACCGGGGAGATGACGCGGGTGAGATGGGAGATGGATTGCCGCGAGTCGACCTGGGGACGGGGCGGACCGCGAAGACGCTCACCGTCGGCAGCATCTACGCATGCGCGCTGCTGGATGATGGCTCCGTCAAGTGCTGGGGCGGCGGCTACGCGGGTCAGCTCGGGCTCGGTGATTGGAACAACCGCGGCGGTGAACCGGGCGAAATGGGCGACGCGCTGCCTCGGGTCAATCTGGGGGCGGGTCGTGCCGTGACGTCCCTCGCGGCGGGAGCCCACCACACGTGCGCCACCTTCGATGAGGGCAGCGTCAAGTGCTGGGGCGCCAATCACAGCGGGCAGCTCGGGCTCAATCATTCAGACCACCGTGGAGACAATCCGGGCGAGATGGGAGAGGCCCTCCCGCCCATCGAGCTGTAGTCGCGCGAGGACGGCGCGGACGGGCGAGGCTGGCCCGTCCGCGCTTCCTCAATCCTGTCAGTAGTCGGGATGCTCGATGTCCGCGAGCAACGCCGGTCCGGAGGGGTGCCATCCCAGCACGCTCCGGGTGCGTTCGCTCGATGCGGGCATGTCGGCCAAGGAGAAGTTCGCGAGCCAGCCGAAGTGCTCGCGGCCACGCGGCTCGACGGGCACGCCCAGGCGGCGGCCGATGACGCGCGCGATGTCGCGCAGGGCGACGCCTTCCTCCGCGATGGCGTGATAGGTGCGCTCGCTCACGCCGTGCTCCAGCGCCAGTCGATACAGCCGACCGGCATCCGACACGTGCACGGCGGACCAGCGATTGGTGCCCTCTCCGAGGTACGCCGAGACGCCCTTCTCGCGCGCCAGCTGAATCAGGAAGGGCACGAAGCCGTGGTCCCCCACGCCATGGACCGAGGGAGGCAGCCGCACCGTGGCCGCGCGGACGCCGCGCTCGGCCAGCAGCATGGCCGCGCTCTCCGAGCGGCGCGGATAGTCGGGGTGGTCGACAGGCATGTCGGCCTCGGTGGGGACGCGGCCGGGCGTCAGCCGTGCCACGCCGGAGGTCACCAGCAGCGGCTTGTCCGTGCCCGTCAGCGCTTCGCCCAGCACCTCGATGGCGCGCTGGTCCTGTCTGGCATTGTCGGCGAACCGCGAGAAGTCGTGATTGAAGGCCAGGTGGATGACCGCATCGGACTGCCTGGCCGCGTCGGCCAACGCCCCCAGGTCGTCCAGGGTGGCGAGCAGCACCCGGGCGCCAGTCCGAGCCAGGCCGGCCGCCTTGTCCTCCGAGCGGGCGAGCCCCAGCACCTGGTGCCCGGCCGTGAGCAGCTCCTGGACCACGCGCGAGCCGACCCAACCGGTGGCTCCCGTAACGAACACCTTCATGTGCACCTCCTGTTTCGTGACAGGCGGGCACTGTGAGCGGGTTCTTCATCCTGTTAAAGTCGAGAGGTTATCCAGGTATAGCGACCAACAGGATGGGCTCATGGCGAACGAGACTCCACTGGGTGCCTATTTGAAGGAGCGGCGGACCCGGCTCGACCCCGTCGCCCTGGGCTATCCGGCCGGCCGTCGGCGCACGGCCGGGCTGCGGCGCGAGGAGGTGGCGCAGCGGGCCAGCATCAGCCCCACCTGGTACAGCTGGCTGGAGCAGGGCCGGGGCGGCGCGCCCTCGGCGCAGGTGTTGGACCGCCTCTCCCAGGCGCTGATGCTGACCGACGTCGAGCGCGAGCACCTGTTCCTGTTGGGATTGGGGCGGCCGCCGGAGGTGAGATACCGGCCCGTGGAAGGCGTCACACCGCGCCTGCAGCGCGTGCTGGATTCGATGGGCGTCTGCCCGGCGATGGTGCGCACCGCGACCTGGGACATCGTGGCCTGGAATCGCGCCGCGGCGGTCGTGTTGACGGACTACGGCACGCTGCCGCCGGACCGTCGCAATGTGTTGCGGCAGATATTCCTGAACCCGAAGGCGCGCGAGCTCAACTTCGATTGGGAGTCGGTGGCGCGGTTCGTGGTCGGCGTGTTTCGCGGCGACGCGGCGCGCGCGGGGGCAGCCGAGACGGTGCAGCCGATGGTGGACGAGCTGTGCCAGGCCAGTCCGGAGTTCGCGGCGATGTGGCGCGACAACGATGTGAGGAGCTTCGGCGAGGGCGTGAAGCGGCTGCGCCATCCCGTGCTGGGCTCCCTCTCGCTGGAGTACTCGTCCTTCGCCGTGGACGGCCGGCCCGACCTGGCCATGCTGGTCTACAACCCGCTGGAAGAGGCGGACGCGGTGAAGATTCGCGGGCTGATGGAGGGCAGGGCCGCGTAGACGCGTGCCCGTGCTCCACGCTCAGCCGAGGAAGGGGTTGCCTCGGCTCGCCCATACGCTGTGTCTGTGATGAAGGCGGGGCCGCTGGACGACGAAGCCGCACGCGCCCCTCGATGAAATCCTGTTCATCGATAGGAGGCAGCCAGGCGAGCGGACTGTGAAACTGGCGCAACTCCCGTTTCACATCGTGTGGCCCGTGAAAAACAAACAACTCTCACGGGTTTGACAGGGGATTCTGCGGTCCGTGGGGCCCCACTTGTTATTCCCGCGTTTCAATACGGTATGCTGTTGGACAATCACGCCGCCCCCGGGCTGACGGCGGGAGCCCCCTCGTACGCAGTGTGGAGTCAACCCAATGTCCAAGCCGTGGCCTCGTTGGCCTCTGCTCCTCGCGAGTCTTGTCTCGGCGAGCTCATCCCTCGCGGCTGAGAAGCTCACCCCCGTCTCACAACCCGCGCTGACACAACTCAAGGTCCGCGAATCCGCTCGTGTGGCGGAATCCCTGACAAGTCTCAAATCACGAAGTCTCGAGCTCGGATTGAGTTCTCGGGATGACTTCCGGCTATCCAGCTCCAGCACGGATGTCTTTGGTCAGACGCACGCGCGCTTTGCTCAGACCTACCAGGGAATCCCCGTATGGGGCGCGGCGGCCATCACGCATCAGGGAGCGTCCGCCAAGGACCTCCGCATCACCACCGACGGCCTGCGCAAGGGCATCCGCCTGGACGTGACGCCCAGGCTGGACGCGCGCTCCGCGGTGACGAAGGCCACGCAGGAGCTGGCGCCCAAGGGCCCGTTCAGCGTCACGCCGAAGGGCGAGCTCATCGTCTATCCCCAGACGCGGCTGGTGAACCGCTACCCCGGCAAGCCCGTCGCGCAGCAGAACGCGGCGGACTTCGACACGGAGGTCGTGGCCTACCGGCTCGCGTACCACGTGCACACCGAGCTGGAGAACACGAAGGACGGCGTCAAGCACACGGACTTCATCATCGACGCGCAGTCGGGCGACGTGCTGAAGAAGTGGAACTCGCTCCAGACCGCCGCCGCCAGGGGCCTCGGCCGCTCGCAGTACAGCGGGGACGTCTCGCTGGACGTCTTCCAGAACGCCCAGGGCCTCTTCGAGCTGCGCGACGTCACGCGCGCCGGTGGCGAGGGCATCCGCACCTATGACGTGAACCACGCCGACGTGCAGAACGGCGTCGTCCCCACGCTGACCCTCTACACCGACGCCGACAACGTCTGGGGCGACGGGCAGAACTACATCGTCGGCGCGAACAACACCCTGAGCACCAACGGGCAGACGGCCGCCGTCGACGCGCACTTCGGCCTGCTGGCGACGTGGGACTTCTACAAGCGCATCTTCGGCCGCGACGGCGTGGACGGCTTCGGCTCGCCCACCTACAACCGCGTGCACGCCAGCACCCTCTACGACAACGCCTTCTGGAGCGACGGCTGCTTCTGCATGAGCTACGGCGACGGCTCGTTCCCGGCCGCCGGTGGCATGAAGTCCATGGCCGTGCTCGACGTGACGGGCCATGAGATGTCCCACGGCGTCACCTCGCAGACGGCCGGCCTCATCTACGACGGCGAGTCCGGCGGCCTCAACGAGGCCAACTCGGACATCTTCGGGACGCTGACGGAGTTCTGGGTGGCCAACGGCCGCGGCAACGTCATTGGTGATGTCGGTGGCAACTGGCTCATCGCCGAGCAGCTCAGCGCCCGCCCGATGCGCGTCATGTTCCGCCCGTCGCTGGACGGCGTGAGCGTGGACGCCTGGTACCCGGGCCTGCGCAACATCGACGTGCACTTCAGCAGCGGCCCGATGAACCGCGCCTTCTACTTCCTGTCGCAGGGCGCCCAGCCGCTGTCCGTCGGCACCGACTACTCCAGCACCTATCTGCCCTCGGGCATGCGGGGCATCGGCAACGACAAGGCGGCGGCCATCTGGTACCGCGCGCTCACCGTCTACCTGTTCCCGTCGTCCAACTACCTGTCGGCCCGCACCAGCAGCCTCCAGGCCGCGGCGGACCTCTTCGGCTCCCAGTCGAACGAGTACCGGGCGGTGCAGAACGCCTTCGCGGCCATCAACGTGGGCTACACCGCCGGGACGTACGACGACCGCACGGCCCCCACCGTCTTCGCGAGCGTCTCCGGCAGCGCGCCGGACTTCCAGCTGCAGGCGTTCGCCGACGACAACGTCGGCGTGGCGCGCGTGGAGTTCTTCGTCGACGGCGCACTGGCGGGGAATGTCTCCGCCCAGCCGTACCAGCTCCCGCTGGACTCGAGCCCGCTGTCCAACGGCCCGCACCAGCTGGTGGCGGTGGCCTACGACGCGGCCGGCAACTCCACGGCGTCCGCGCCGGCGAGCTTCTCCGTCGCCAACAGCTTCGAGCAGCTCCTGAGCGACCCGGGCTTCGAGCTGGGCGGCCAGGGCTGGCTGGCGGACCCGCCGGAGAACATCAACTTCCCGGTCTCCTCCGGCCCGCGCTCCGGCCAGGGCTTCGTGTGGCTCAACGGCTGGGGCACGACGCACGTCGACCGGCTGTGGCAGGACGTCACCATCCCCTCCGGCGTCACCCACGCCGCGCTGACCTTCTTCCTCAACCTCACCACCTCCGAGACGACCACCACCGCGGTCCGCGACACGCTGACGCTGCAGGTGCGCGACACCTCCGGCACGGTGCTGGGGACGGTGGCGACGTGGTCCAACCTGGACGCGACGCTGGGCTGGGTGCAGCAGAGCGTGGACCTGACGGCCTACGCGGGCCAGACGGTGCGCCTCTTCGTGGAGGGCAGCGAGAACGCCTCGCTCCCCACCAACTTCCAGCTGGATGACTTCTCGCTGCGAATCCTCCGCGCCGCGGACGCCGAGGCGCCCCGGGTCAATGCCCGCGTGGTCTTCTCCGGCACGCGCGTGGGCTACCTCGCGGAGGTGTCCGACAACGGCTTCGTCAACGCGGTGGAGTTCCTGGTCGACGGTGTGTCCCTGGGCAACTCGGTCAAGTCGTTCTCCCGGGTCGTCAACCTCTCCACGCTGACGGCGGGCGCGCACACGCTCGTCGCCCGCGCCACCGATGCGGGCGGCAACCCGGCGGAGTCCGCCGCGGTGACGTTCTACGTGGACACCACCTCCACCCAGCGCGTGCTCAACCCCAGCTTCGAGACCTCCGGGAGCTGGACAGGGGTGACGACCTTGTCGGGCTCGGCGGGCATCCTCAGCAACGCGTCCTTCTCGCATACGGGCAGCCGTATGTATGTCTTCTGGACCAACCCGGGGCCGGCGCGGCACTCCGTGCGGCAGTCCGTGGCCATTCCGGCGACGGCGACCTCGGCCATCTTCAGCTTCTGGCTGCGCATCTACAACGGCGCGTTCACGGAGGCGGTGCCCCACCACACCTTCAGCCCGAAGGTCCGGGACTCCGCGGGCACGGAGCTGGCGACGCTGAAGGTGATCTCCGACGTGGATGACACCGACGGCGAATACCGTCAGCACCGCTTCGATTTGACGGCGTACCGCGGGCAGACGGTGCAGCTGTTCTTCGACGTGGACCAGACGGCGGCCCCGCAGATGGCGGGCGAGGTCACCCAGTTCTTCCTGGACGACGTGAACCTGGTCACCTCGACCCAGCCGGACATCCAGCGCCCCACGCTGGTGGCCGCGGTCGAGGGCAGCTACGGGACGGTGCAGCTCACGGCGACCGTGAGCGACAACGTCTGGACGTCCTCGCTCGCGTTCGAGGTGGACGGCACCCCGGTGAGCGCGTTCACGGACGTCGACGGCGTCTACGCGACGGCGTTCGACACGCGGACCCTGTCCAACGGAACGCACCAGTTCAAGGCGACGGCCACGGACAAGGCGGGCAACGCGACGGAGCGCACGGTGAGCTTCGACGTGCGCAACTCCACCGTCCAGGACCTGGGCGCGCCGAGCATCACCGCCAGCGTGGAGGGCCTGTACGAGAACTACACGATGCGGGCCGAGGCCACCGACGACACGGGGGTGACGCACGTGGAGTTCTACGTGGACGGCGCGCTGAAGGGCACGAGCACGGCCGCGCCGTACACGCTGCCGCTGTTCCCGATTCCGCTGGCGCCGGGGGAGCATGTCCTGGAGGCGGTGGCGTACGACGCCTATGGCCACTCGTCGAAGGCGACCACGCCCTTCACGCTGCATCCGGTGGTGGTGGAGCTGGCGGAGGCGCAGCACGTGGTGCCGGTGGGCGAGTCCGTCACCCTGCGGGCGAACGTGTCGTACGCGGTGGACACGGCGGTGACCTGGTCGGTGTCCGAGGGCCGCGTCTGCGGCACCGTGAGTGAGGACGGCGTCTACGCCGCGCCGACGGTCCGGGGCCTGTGCCACGTGTCCGCCGCGAGCGTCGTGGTGCCGACGGCGAAGGCCGTGGCGAGCGTCCGGGTCTACACGGGCGACATCAATGGCGACAACGTCGTGGACGGAGAGGACATGGGCCTGCTCGCGCAGGACTACGGCACCTCCGGCTCCGAGGCGACGAACCTCGACGGCGTCGGCTCCGTGAGCGACAGCGACATCACCCTCTTCGTCAATCAGTTCGGACGGTAATCCCCCATGAAAACGTGGATGAAGCTCATTGTTCCGCTCCTGATGGGGGCGCTGGTGGCCTGCTCCGACTCCGATTCGGGGCCGGTGACGGTGACGCCGAAGAGCGTCACGGTGAAGGCCGGTGAGAAGACGACCTTCAGCGCTTCGGTGAAGGACTCGAAGGCCGCGCGCATCCTCTGGTCGGTGGAGGGCGGCGACTCCCACGGCTCCATCAGCAGCGCGGGCGTCTACACCGCGCCGGCCGAGGCAGGCACGTACACGGTGGTGGCCACCAACGCGGTGGACACCTCGAAGAAGGACTCGGCCACCGTCACGGTGGAGGCGGTCCAGACGCCGACGGTCCTGGTGAAGGTGACGCCGGAGGTGGCGACGCTCGGGCAGGGGACGTCCGTGAATCTCACGGCGGAGGTCTCCGGCTCCTCCATCACCGCGGTGCAGTGGGCCGTGGAGGGTGGCGACGAGAACGGCACCGTCAGCAGCACGGGCCGCTACACCGCGCCGGACAAGGCGGGCACGTACACCGTGACGGCGACCAGCGTGGCGGACCCGACGAAGCAGGGCTCCGCCTCCATCACCGTGGAGCCCGTCGTCGTCGGGGAGGTGAACGTGACGGTGAGCCCCGCGACGGCCAGCACCCCCTGGGAGGGCACCGTGCAGCTGACGGCGGAGGTCTCCGGGACGAACAACCTGGCGGTGCAGTGGACCGTGGAGGGTGGCGATGAGAACGGTTACGTCAGCAGCACGGGCGTGTACCGGGCGCCGAAGAAGGCGGGCACGTTCACGGTGACGGCGACCAGCGTGGCGGACCCGACGAAGAAGGGCTCGGCCTCCATCACGGTGGAGCCCATCATCGTCGAGACGGTGGCGGTGGCGGTCTCCCCGAAGACGGGCACGGTGGCGCAGGATGCCGCCTTCTCCCTGTCCGCGCAGGTCACCGGGACCAACGTCCTGGCGGTGCAGTGGTCCGTGGAGGGCGGTGACGACAACGGCACCGTGAGCAGCACGGGCGTGTACCGGGCGCCGCGCCGCGCGGGCACGTTCACGGTGACGGCGACCAGCGTGGCGGACCCGACGAAGTCCGACTCGGCCACCCTCACCGTCGAGCCCCTCGTGGCCCGGCCGGTGACGGTGACGGTCTCTCCGAAGACGGCCACGGTGGGGCAGGGGGCTCGCGTGGAGCTCTCAGCCGAAGTGACGAACACCACCGTCGTCGCGGTGACCTGGGCCGTCGAGGGGGGTTCGGCCAACGGCACCGTCACCAGCTCCGGCGTGTACACCGCGCCGAGCCGGGCGGGGACGTACACCGTGACGGCGACCAGCGTGGCGGACCCGACGAAGTCCGACTCGGCCGTCGTCACGGTGCCCGTCGCTGGCACGGTGAGCTACGTGGACCCGACGGGGACGGGGTGGCGCCTGGTTCGCAACGCGAGCCAGTCCTCGGGCAACACGTTGGTGCTGGACCTGGTGGGGCCCGCGGGCCAGTCCGGCCGTGGCGTGGACCTGACGCTGGGCCTGGACGCGGCCACCGCGTCCTGGACCCCCGTGGAGGGCTCCGAGTACGTGGCCAACCGGGGCTACGCGCTCGGCGCCGCGCCCTGGTTGCTCAAGTCGGGTGTGAAGGGCGGCACGTTGAGCGTGGGCGTGTACCAGAAGGGCGCTCCGGCGCACCCGTACGACGGCGCGCTGCTGTCCGTGGCGCTGACCGTGGATGCCACCGGCGAGAGGCCGGCGGGCACGGTGGTGCCGCTGAGTGTCCGCAAGGCGCACGCGCTGCCGGCCTCCGGAACGTTGCAGTCCATCGACGTGGCGGTGGGGACCCTCACCACCGCGCAGTAGTCCGAAGCTCGAGGCAGTGAGAGCGGCGGCCTTCCTCCGGGAGGGCCGCCGTTTTCATTGGGCGGAGGGTGTTCGCGGCGCGGAGGCGGGCCATGCCGATGATGGGGGCCTTCGCCGGCGACTCCCGCCTCGGCCACCTCTCACGGTGTCGCAGGCCGGCCTCCAGTGCCGTGTGGGGCGCGTGCCTCAGACTTCTCCGAGGCGGATGTTGATGGGCCAGAGGATGGTTCGCGCGCGGTTGGGGTCACCCCAGGAGGCCAGGAGGTCGCGCGAGAAGGCCGCGAGCATCTCCTCCTTGCCCGCCGCGCGGGCGCGCTGGGTGGCCGACCAGGTGGAGACGTAGCCCAGGAAGGCGTGCGCATCCCATTCACGGCGGAGTTGCTGGCGAGGGGGCGAAAGCTCCCGGAAGGGGAAGGCCAGCTGGGCGTAGCCACTGTCGACGAGCTTCCGCTCGGGAGGCCAGTAGGGGCCAATCTCCTCTCGATAGAACTCGAGGAAGCGCTCGTTCAGCCCGGCTTCGAGCTGGGCGACGCCATAGCTGATGAGCGCGAGTTTCGCGCCCGGCACGCAGACGCGTCGTACCTCTTCGTAGAACCGGGGCAGGTCGAACCAGTGTGCGGCCTGGGCGGCCGTGACGAGGCTGGCGCTGTGGTCCGCGACGTCGAGGTTCTCGGCGGAGCCCACGCGGTATCGGACACGCGCATGAGGCACGGCGTGCGCGAGCTGGTCGGCGCTCGGGTCGAGGCCGAGGACCGCGTCGAAGTGGTCTCCGAGCTGGCAGCTGAACTGGCCATTGCCGCAACCGACGTCGAGCGCCATCCGGGTGTCGGGAGACACCTGGGCAAGGTGTCGGGCCAGCTCATCGGGGTAGGTGGGGCGGTAGCGGGCATAGGCCTCGCCACCTTGCTCGAACCAGTTGTGCGCCTCACGTGTCATGGGTGCCCGTCCTCTTCTTGCGGTCTTGTTTGGAGCGCATCCGCAGCCGGTCGGCGAACCCGCGCCGCTCGAGTGCCTCGGCCGTGTCACTCAACACCTGGCGCAAGGGGTGGCCAATCTCCTGCTCCAGTTCATCCAGTGCGGAGAAGATGGCTCCCCACTGCTCTGAGACCCTGGCCAACAGGGCCTTCCCGCGGGTCGTCAGCCGGAGCTCGGACTTGCGCCCGTCGGACATCGGAGCGCGGGTGAGGAGGCCCTCTTCAATCAGCAGCCCCGTCGTCTGGCTGACCGCGCCCTGCGTGAGCCGGGTCAGCTCCGTGATTTCGGTGACGGTGACGGCGCCGGCGGCGATTGCCCGCAGCACGGGGGTGTAGCGAGCGCGATAGTTGATGCCGAGGTCGGCGTAGCGCTCCTCCGAGCCGCCATCCAGCAGCTCGGTGACGTAGCGGAGGAGCTCACCCAGGCCTGGCGCGAGCGGGCTCTTTGTCGTCGTCATTGCATGAGTGCTAATGGACGTGGAGCCGTGAGGCAAGCCGATCCACCGCCCCGCACGGGTCGCGGCAGGGCGGTCGGCGGGCAACCTGGGGCGCTCGCCCTTGTCACGTCTGTACGCACACCTCAGCCGACCCGGAGGGACAGCTCGACGTCCTCGGCGAAGGGTGTCGAGAGATAGCCATTCCTCGGGTCTCGGACCCGTGCGAGGTACTCCGGGCTGTCGTCGGCGTTGTCCGCGACGATGAGGGCCCCAGGGCGGAGCCGGCCCTCGATGAGCCGCAGGATGTCCGGGTAGAGCGCCTTCGCCCCGTCGAGCAGGAGCAGGTCGACCTGGGCGGGGAGCTCGCTCGCGAGCGTCTTCAGGGCATCGCCTTCGCGAACCTCCACCAGGTCCGCGAGCCCTCCCGTTTCGAGATTCCTCCGCGCGCGAGCCACCTTCGACGGCTCGAACTCACTCGTGATGACGCGGCCTCCGCCATTGTCGCGGAGCGCGGCGGCCAGGTGCAGCGTCGAGATGCCGAACGACGTCCCGAACTCGACGACGGTCCGCGCGCCCGAGCTGCGCGCCAGCATGTAGAGCAGGAGGCCCGTCTCGCGCGAGACGGCCAGCGCGGCGTCCTTCAGCCTCCCGTAGAAGTCGAGGTACTCCGTCTTGCTGCGCATCAGGCGCTCCCGCTCCTCGCGCGAGAGCGCCGCCACCTCCGGGAGGGCGAGAGGCGACAGCGCCTCGGCCTCCTGGAACAGGCGCTCGAGCAGCGGTGCGAGGGGGCTTTCTGTCAGCGTGGTCATGGTGTTCTCCGTGGCGTGTGCCAGCCGGTGTGACGCTGGACAAAATGCGACGAATCATTCAGGTTCACAATTCGCATTGCCTGGAGCGCGCATGAGCCCGCGACGAAGTCCTCGAATCTCCTCGAGAAAAGAGCCTCAGCAGGCACGCTCGAATGGCCTCGTCGACGCGGTCCTCCGCGCGGCTGTTCAGGTTCTGGCGAAGGAGGGTGCGCCGCGCTTCACGATGGCGCGCGTGGCCGAGAAGGCGGGCGTCAGCGTCGGGTCGCTGTACCAGTACTTCCCGAACAAGGCGGCCGTCCTCTTCCGACTCCAGACCGACGAGTGGCGACAGACGACAGCGCTCACCCGGGCGCTGCTCGAGGACACGACGCGTCCGCCACTCGCACGGCTCCGCGCGCTCGTGCACACCTTCGTCCAGTCCGAGTGCGACGAGGCCGCGGTCCGTGTCGCGCTGAGTGACGCCGCGCCCCTTTACCGCGATGCGCCCGAAGCCCGCGCGGTGCGGGCCTCGAGCAAGGTCACGTTCGAGGACTTCATGCGCGAGCTGCTACCGGCGACGCCCAAGCCGGCGCGCATGCTCGCGGGAGACCTCGTCAGGACGACGCTGAGCGCGGTGGGGAAGGCCTTCTCGGAGAGCCCTCGAACCCCCGAGGAGGTCGCCACCTACTCCGAGGCGTTGGCCGACATGCTCTGCGCGTACCTGGAGACGCTCTCGGGGCAGGCCGTCGCGACCTCACGGCCGCCTGCTCCCCGACGCTCGGCGGCGAAGCGGCGGTGAGGTCTGCTTCACGAAGCCTTGGACGCGGTGGTGGCGGCTTTCGCTTCCGCATCTCGCCTCGAGAGGAGGGAGGCGCTGATGGGGACCAGCGCGATGCTGCCCATCCAGAAGAAGAAGCCGAAGGTCGGATGGGACAGCTCGAGTCGGCGGCTCCGGCTCCCGCCGCCAGTCACCGGGACGGGGTTCGCGTACCAGGTGAAGGTGGTCAGCGCGACGAAGACCGCGACGGCGCCTCCCCTGAAGGCGCCCATGTAGCGGCCCTTCGCCAGCATCCACAGGCTCAACAGCAGCAGGGGATTGGCGAACCATCCCCACAGGTAGGCGATGGGGCCCACCCAGCCGTTGATGAGCATGGAGTGGCCCCACATCGGCTCCAGCTCCCGGGACCCCGTGTTGTACGAGACGACGGCGGGCAGCGCGCAGGCCACGGCGAAGAGGACCCCCGATGCGACGACGGCTCTGCGTCGCGTCAACCAGGGAGAGGGACGAGGAGTGCGGGGAGCGGCGGACGCCATGTCCCGTCGACTCTAGCCCAGAGTCCGCGCACTCGCGGAGCGCCCGCCCTTGTGGGTCGCCATCAGGCCAGCGCGATGACCGCGCGGTCACAGCCCACGTAGACGGTGCCATCGGCGATGAGCGGCGCCGTCGTCACGCGGTGGGGTGCCTTCCACCGCCAGCGCTCTGTTCCGTCCTGAAGCGTCCAGGCGTACACGGTGTTGCCGGCTCCCATGTAGACGATGCCCCCCGCGATGGCCGGTGAGACCGTGGCGGCCGGCGACTTGTCGAGTGTGACGGACCAGCGCTCCTTGCCGGTCTTTTCGTCCAGGGCGTGGAGAATCGAGTGGTCGCCGGTGAAGCACACGACACCGTCCGCGACGGCGGGCGTTCCCCAGAGCGCGCCGCGCGTCTCGTAGGTCCAACGCTGTTTGCCGCTGGCGAGATGGAGCGCGCGAAGGCGCTTGCCCATGCCGGACAGGGCGTAGACCGTGCTGCCGTTGATGGCGGGTGCTCCGGAATGGCTCATCGCGCCGGCCTTCACCGACCAGTGCTCGGTGCCCGTGGCGCGGTCGAGCGCGACCAGGTGGCCCTCGGTGAAGTCCTGGCGGGTCCCGACGATGACGTGCTCTCGCGTCACGCTGACCGCGGACTGCACGCTCCCGCCACATCGGAGCTGCACGCGCCAGCGCTCGGTTCCCGTGCGTGCGTCGATGGCGACGACTCCCCCGAGCCGTGTTCCCACGTAGACGTCGTCGTCGACAACGATGGGTGAGGAGGTCGCCTCGGAGTCACAGGAGACGCTCCAGCGGAGGGCGTGCGTGTCCAGGTCGACGGCGTGGCAGTGCCCGCCACCGACGACGAAGAGCAGTCCCTGCGCGACCATCGGATTCGAGAGGCTCTCGGGAGCGGTGCCGCCGACCCGCACGCTCCAGAGCTCCTTCCCCTTCGCGAGGTCGAGGGCGTAGAGGTTGTCGTTGTCGAAGTTCGCGAACAGCACGCCGTCGTGGATGGCAGGCGTGTTGCGCGTCGTCGCGGGCGTGCTCGGCGCGAACTTCCAGCGGGCTCGCTTGACCGCGAGCGGCCCCGTTGCCTCGAAGTGTCCGGTCCGCGCGGCATTGGCGCCGAAGAAGCTGGAGCGAGATGAGTCCGACAGTGGAGCTCTCCGGTGTGGGTGGTCAGTGAGGCTGCGGTGTCACTTCAGGAGCGTGGCGATGTGGCTCTCGCCGATGATGCAGGAGACCGTGCCGTCGTCCAGTGCGGCGCCGTGGCAGAAGTAAAAAGGGTGGACGCGGTCCACGCTGGACGTGAATGGCAAGCTCGACTCCTTCGGCTCGGATGTCCGCGGGCTGTTCGTCGGCCTGGAGGTGAACGCCTCACGCAACCGCTACACGCTGGAGTTGGCGGGCCAGCTCCCCACGGTGCACCTGGGCTGGCGGTCCTGATGAAAGACCGCGATGGCGCCTCAGGCCGGGCCTGCCGTCGGGAGTGGTTGGCTCAGGAAGACCTCCGCGGCTCCTGAACATCCATGGGTCTGCGCCTCCTGGTGGTGGAAGGCCTCGAGCATCCGGGCCACGCCCGCCTCGCCTCCGAACTGGAAGCCCAGCTGGGTGCCGTAGCAGAGACAGCCCTCCACCTTCCTCGCCAGGTGCGCCGTGATGTCCACCGGCTGGGGCCGCAGCTTTCTCGGGAGCGCCGGGTCAGGCTTCGCGTCCGGCTGGCGCACGGCGTAGGGCGTGTCGCGGTAATACCAGACGCGGTTGGACGGAATGCCCAACCCCCGCACCGCGCGCACCACCTGCACGTGGTCCACGTGGCTTCCCAGCGCCTGCGGCACGAAGACCCGGCTCGGCGTCATCTCCCACAACACCGGCTTCAGACGCCGCGCCACCTCCGCCGTGATGGCGTCATCCGCTCGCGGGGGCTGGAACAGCGCCTCCGCGCTCGCGTAGCCCCGGTGCGGCGCCTCCTCCAGGTCCGCCCAGGTCAGGACGTCCACGCCCAGCCGCTTCGCGAACGCCCGGTCCTCCTCGCGTCGCAGGGCCATGTAGTCCGCCTCCGGCGCCAACCCCTTCGCTGTCTGGCAGTGCAGCGCGAAGCCCTGGGGCTCCGGCACCGAGCGCGTGAAGACGGTGATGAGCGCCACCGTCCACCCCTTCGCCTTCAACGCCGCCAGCGTCCCCCCGCACGAGAAGGCCACGTCGTCCAGGTGCGGCGACACGAAGAGGGCGGTGCTCATAACAGATGCGGCGCCGCCCGGAACCTGCACGAGGGGTCCGCGCTCTGCTGCGTCGTCGCCGGGTCATACAGGTGGGTCCACCGCGTGTCCGGCCGCGTGCCCGTCAGCTGCGTATACACCCCCTGAATCTGTCGCCCCACCGTCCGCCACGAGTACAGCTCCCGCACCTCGCGCAGCGCCGTCGTCGCCAACCGCCTTCGCAGCGGCGCGTCGTCCATCAGCCGCCCCATGGCCTCCGCCAGCGCGCCGCTGTCCTTCGGCGGCACCAACAGCCCGTCCCGCCCGTCCTCCAGGCAGTCCACCACCCCCACCGCCTTCGTCGACACGATGGGCAGCCCGGACGCCATCGCCTCCAGCAGCGTGTTGGAGAACCCCTCTGAATACGTGGGCGAGACGAACAAATCTCCACTCCGGTACAGGTCCGGCGCCTCCGCGTAGGTGGACACCCCCGTCAGCTCCACCGTGCCTCGAAGCCCCTCGGCCTCCACGCGCGCGCGCACCGCCTCCACGTCCGGCCCGATGCCCGACA
The DNA here is from genome assembly GCF_024198255.1 of Myxococcus guangdongensis. Classification (NCBI taxonomy): domain Bacteria; kingdom Pseudomonadati; phylum Myxococcota; class Myxococcia; order Myxococcales; family Myxococcaceae; genus Myxococcus; species Myxococcus guangdongensis. Next base: position 88,346 of record NZ_JAJVKW010000013.1, on the reverse strand, counting down.
CGCGCAGCCGGAACCGACGCCCCTCCGCCACCAGCTGCTTCACCGCGTCCAGCAGCTCCATCACGCCTTTTCGAGCGTCCACCCGGCCGTGGTACAGCCACACCGGCACGTCCTGTGGCTCCCCCAGCCTCGACTCGTTGCGCGGATGGAAGCGCTGCGTGTCCGTGGCGCCCGGCACGATGGTGAACCGCTCCAGCGGCGTCCCGTGGTGTCCCCGCACCTCCTCCGCGAAGGACCGGCTGCCAATCAACAGCGCCCCCGAGTGGCCCAGCACCGCGAGCATCGCCTGCTTGTGCGTCCCACAGCACGTCCCCACCCAGTGCCCGTCACCACCCTGGATGGAGACGACGTTGGGCAATCCCAGACGCCGCGAGGCCTCCAGCGCCGCCAGGCCACAGGGATAACCATACTGCGCGTGGATGAAGTCGAAGGGCCGGCGCCGGTGCTCGCGAACCACCATCTCCACCAGGTCCTCCACGTCCTGCTCGAAGCTGGCGGGCTGCCCCTGGTTGATGCGCTGCTCGCCCCGGGATTCGCACCCCAGCACGTGCGCGCCCGGAATCCCCGGAGGAGGCCCGCCCCCATACACCGCCATGCCCGCGGCGTCGTTGCGGTACTGGCTCACCATCGTCACGTCATGCCCGCACGCGACCAGCTCCCGCACCAGGTTGAGCGCATAGACACTCATCCCCGAGATGGCCGGGAAGAAGCGCCGGGAGATGAAGCAGACCCGCCGTGGGCTCAGGGTGTTCACGCCGCCACCTCCGCGTCGGTCGGCAGGTGCGCCCTCAGCCACTCCAGCGCATCGGGCACCATCTGGTGCGCCCGGTGCGCATCCCGGGACAGCTCCACGCACACCAGTTGCTCGTAGCGCGCGCGCGTCAGCTCCCTCAGCACCGACGGCACGTCCACGTCCCCCTCGCCGAACGGCAGGTGCTCGTGCACGCCGCGCTTCATGTCCTCCAGCGCCACCGTGCCCAGCACCGGCGCGAACTCACGCACCGCCTCCGCGGGCACCCGCTCGCCGGTCACCAGCAGGTGCCCCACGTCCAGGGCCAGCCGCACGGCAGGCGCGCCCGTCGCCTCCACCCGCGCCTGCAGCAGGCCCCAGCCGTCCACGGTGTCCACCAGCATCCCGGGCTCCGGCTCCACCGCCAGCACCACCCCGCGCGCCGCCGCGTACTCCGACAGCCGGGCCACTCCGTCCACCAGCCAGGGCCAGGCCGCCTCGTGCGTCACCTCGGCGCGGGGCACCCCCGACCAGAACGACACCGCTTCGCCCCGACACGTCGCGCACACGTCCACCGCGCGCTTCAGGAACTCCAGGCGCCTCGTCCGACTCGCGGCGTCCGGCGTGATGAGCGTGGGCTCGTGCTTGCGCCGAGGGTCCAGCAGGAAGCGCGCCCCCGTCTCCACCACCAGCCCCAGCCCCAGCCGCTCCAACAGCGTGGCCAGCTGGGCGCTGCGCTGTTCGAAGTCCGGCGCGAACGGGTCGAAGTGGTGGTGGTCCAGCGTCAGCGCGACGCCGTCGTAGCCGCTGTCCGCGATGAGGCGCAGCGCATCCTCGAAGCGGTGATTGGACACGCCGTTGGTGTTGTACGCGAAGCGCAGCGCCATGGCTCACTGCCCCCCGAAGCGGCGGCTCGAGAGCATCGCATGCACCGCGTGGCGGTCCGGCTCCCGGTAGAGGGGATACAGGCGTCCCACGCGCGCCTCGGCCAGCCGCGCGTCGAACCAGGCGGGACCGCCCAGCCGCTCCTCGGCCTCGGGGGTGAGCCGCACCGGCTGGGCTCCCGGCGGCGGCGCGCCCAGGCCCACCAGCGGCTCCCGGCGCTCGAGCAGCCGCGCCACGTTGCGCTCGCCCAACCGGCCATAGGTCATCGTCTCCACCTCCAGCCCCGGCACCACCACCTTCACCACGTGCACCGGGTGACCCGGAGGGGACAGGTCCGCGACGAGGATGTCGAAGCCCGCCGCTTCCAGCTGCCGCACCACGTGGTCGCACCGCCGCGCGGGGTCCTCCATCCCCGGCACCCGGGGCAGGTCCTCGAAGCGCCGGGTGCGCCGGCGCAGCAGCGTGCACGCGGTGAGCTCGCGCAGGGCCGAGGCCGGCAACTGGGACCACTCCGCCATGGCCTGCAGCGCGCGGGGCTCCTCGGAGGCGACGTCCACCAGGGGGACGAACTGCTCCATGTATTCCCGGGGCGCGACGCGGGCCACTTCGCTCATCGGGCCGTGCGAGACGGCCTTGCGCGCCCGCGAGCCCGCGAACTCCAGCAGCGCCTTGCGCAGCGCCCGGTCCCGGTCCGGGTCGGTCGCCTCGCCGCAGCCCGTCACCAGCAGCGGCTGGTTGCCCACGGACAGGTCGTGGCCCACCACGTAGACATTCACGAGGCCGAAGTCGGTGCTCGCCAGCTTCGCCAGCACCTCCACGCCCGCGCGCTGGTAGCGCCCCAAGAGCTCCCGCACGTCCGGAGCCAGCGCCGCGCCCTCCAGGTCCAGCACCACGCCCTGGTCCATGGCGCGGAACTGGAGCCCGTTGCCGTCGCGTTGCAGCAGCTCCAGCAGGGCGTGCGCCAGCGCCTGCTGCCGCGTGCGGCCCGCGCCCCGCCCGTTGGTCAGGGGCCTCGCGAGCGGTGTCCTCCCCTTCAGGTTTCCGGGCCGGACGGCGATGAACTCCTCTGGCACCAGCACCCGCTCGCCGGTGGACAGCCGCTTCATCTCCCCCCAGACCAGCGGCATGTCGGGCCGGTAGGGACTGCCCGCGGGCAGGCTCAGGGTGAGGGGATTGACCACCGCCGCGGCGCCGAAGGTCCCCACCAGCTCCGCGTAGGTGCCGTGCACGCGGGGCATGCGCAGCAGGGCCTGGTCGGCGCAGACGTCCTCGGCGAGCTCTCCCAGGGCCCCGACGCGCGCCTCCTCCTCGGTGGCGCCGTAGCCGTTGGCGTGGAGGATGTCGCCGACCTGGTCGCCCATCCGCAGGCTCGCGGAGACCACCGGGACCCCCAGCCGGTCCAGCGGGTCGATGCGGAAGATCGGGAACGCTCCCGGAGGCATGACGCGGAAATAGGCATCCAGGGCTTCGGTCAGGCTCATGACAGCTCCTCCAACGCAATGGGACGGGTGTGCGGCATGCCCGTGAGCAGCCGGTCGAACAGCGCCAGGGCGTGCTCGCGGGTGACGCCGCGCGCGAACTCGAACGGGGTGAAGACGTTCTCGAACGGGAGCTGCTCGAGCACCCGGCGGTAGCGGCGCAGCTCCGCGTGGCTCAGCGGAATCGCGTAGTGGAAGCCCTTGTGACACGACAGCGCCGTGGGGCGGCCGCGCGCGTCCAGCTCCACCTTCAGCGCGTCGCCGCAGAACAGCGAGCGGGTGCGCGCGTCGTACAGCACCGTCTGGCCTTCGTAGTGCCCCGCCACGCAGTGCAGCGTCAGGCCCGGCGCCAGGGTGTGCTCGTCATCCACCGGCCAGCGCACCTGGAAGGCCTTGCTGTATTGAACCGCGTCCCGGTGCAGGACGAGCAGCGGGTCGAAGCGCTCCTGCAGCTGCCACAGCGCCCCGAAGCCGTGCGGGTGCGACGCGGACAGCACCTGGATGCCGCCCATCGACTCCAGGATCTCCAGCGCCGGCCGCGAGTACCAGGGCGCGCCCTCGAACGCGACGTTGCCCTCGGGGCCGCGCAGGAGCCACCCCGTGGAGCCCAGGCCGAAGCCCGGCGCGCAGCGGAAGCCCCAGATGCCGGGCAGCGCCTCCTCCCAGCGCGTGCTCAGGCGCTCCGCCACCTGGCCCGTCGTCTGGAACTCCCAACCGTCTGGCGGCAGGGCGTTGCGCACGTCCAGGCAGGTGGGGCAGCTCGCGGGCGGCTGGCGAGCAAACCCCGGCTGCCAGGTGCCGCAGTGGGTGCAGGCGTAGCGCGTCAGTGACATGGGGGAAACGCCTTCCCGGCGTGGAGCGCCTGCGACAGGAGCCCCACGAGGCGCACGTCGCGCTCCGGGGCGAAGGGCTGCGGCCGGCCTTCCAGCACGCACTCGGAGAAGGCCTCCACCTGGTTGCGGAAGGGGCTCTGGTCCTCGTCCGGAGACAGGGGGAGCCGCGTCTCCGCGCCCGTCGTCGCGTCGGTGAGCGACAGCGTCCCGCCGGGCGTCTGCCCCATCGTCTTGTACGCCAGCGCGCGCGCGCGGGTGCCGATGAGCTCCAGCGTGCGCCGGGGGTAGGCGTCCGGGCAGTTGTAGGCCACCTGCAGGAGCCCCAGCGTGCCACCGCGGAACTGACCCATCAGCACCGCGCCGTCGTCCACCGGGTAGTCATGCACGCGCCGCTGCGTCATCGCGGTGAGCGACTGCCACTCATCCCCCAGGACGACCTCCAGCAGGTCCAGCCCGTGGGGCGCCAGGTCAATCATCGCGCCGCCGCCGGCCTGCTCCGGGTCGATGCGCCAGTTGTTCGCAGCCCAGTCCGCGGGCAGCCAGCAGGCGTAGTGGATGCGCGCCTGGGTGATGGTGCCCAGCGCGCCCTCCTTCACCAGCGTGCGCAGCTTGCGGTGCGCGGCGTGGTGGCGCTGGTCGAAGGCGGTGGCGTAGTGCACGCCCGCGCGCCGACACGCGGACAGCATGCGCAGCCCGTCCTGCGGGGTGATGGCCATGGGCTTCTCGCACAGCACGTGCTTGCCCGCCGCAGCGCACGCCTCCGTCATCGCGGCGTGCAGGTGGTTGGGCGTGGCGATGTAGACGGCCTCCACGCTCCGGTCCGCCAGCGCCGCGTCCAGCGCGGTGTGCCGGACGACGTCGTCCGCCTGGACGCGCATCAGCGCCTCCGCGTCTGAATCACACAGCGCCACCAGCCGCGCGTTGCGCGCGCCCTGGAGCGCCGGGATGACGTAGTCCCGCGCCACCAGACCGCATCCCACCACCGCCCAGCCCAGCGTGTGGGCCCCCGGCTTCGCCCCGGACATGTCACCACCTCCCAGGAAGGTTCAGGAGCCACCGCCGCCTGACGAGCGCGGCCTGCTGCTCGGCCGTCGCGCCGGTGGCGGACCGCCGCAGCAGGGCCACGTCCTCGGGCGCGTCCGAGCGCAGGTAGTGGGCGCTCGCGTACTCGGCGGCCAGGCCCGGCGTGGGCCAGGCGGGGCGCACGCGGCCGTCATGCTCCTCCAGCAGCGGATTGGGGCTCAGCCTCGCGCCCGGCACGGCCACGCCGAAGTCGATGGCCCCCTGGCCCGGCGCCGAGGGCCAGGCGAAGCTCAACGCCTCCGCGCGCTCCAGCTCCGCCAGCGGGGTGTCGGGCACGGCGCCGCCTTCGAGGAAGCGGGTGACGAAGGCGGCGTCGTCGTAGCAGGCGGCCCCGGGCATCAGCGCCGCGTACTCGGAGGGGCTCAGCGGCGTGCCGCCCACGCCCCGTTGGTCCACGTGCCGGTTGTGGGCGTGGCCCACGAGCACGCGGCCGGAGGACCCCGCCACGCGGCGCAGCTCCGCCAGCACGCGCGCCTTGTCCGTCAGGAAGTAGAGCGCGTCGTGACACAGCACGGTGGCGCCCTCGAGCGGCGGGATGGGCACGTCCGCGGCCGCGTCCGCGCAGAGGAGCACGGCCTCCGGGACGATGAAGTGCCGCGCCAGCCACAGCTTGGCGAACACCACGTCCACCCCCACGACGGGGGTGCCCCGCAGGGACACCTCGCGCAGCACCTGGCCGAGCCCACACGCCAGCTCCACCACGCACGGCGGCGCGTCCCAGTGCTGCGCCAGCAGGCCCAGCGCGCTCAGGAAGGTGGGCGCGGACTGCCGGTGCGCGAAGTAGGGCGCCACCGGCCCGAAGCCCAGCTGCTCCAGCGCGTCGCGCAGCCCCAGCGTCCCCGCCTCGACGCCCGCCACGACGGAGGCGGTGGCGGCGAGGGACGGAGGCGGGACGCGCGCGTGGTCGTCCTGGTCCCGCAGCAGCAGGGCCCGCGCGTGAGGTCCTTCGCCCCGCTCCAGCGCGGCCACCACGGCTTCGCGCAGGGCCTCCCGACCGGTGCGCAGGAAGGGGATGCCGTCCACGACGGGCCAGCGGGTGGCGCCATCCGACCAGAGCTCGGGCGACACCCGCGTCAAGGGCAGGCCCGTGAGGGGATGGCGCGGATGCAGCGGCAGGGCGGTGTCCCACGCGAGCCTCATGGCCACACCGCGGCTTCGCGAAGGATGTCGTTGCCGAAGGCCTGCAGCGGGCCGGGGTGGAGCAGCTCCAGGTCCTCCAACGCCTGGCGCAGCGTGAAGGCCGCCGCGCGGGCGTGGGCCTCCAGCTCCAGCACCCGGTCCAGCGTGTCCGCGGCGTTGAAGGCGCGCGCCTCCGCCGAGTCCACGTTGCCGGTGAGCGTCAGCGCCTGGCGCACGGCCTCGGACAGCCGCGGCGGGAGCTGTGTCAGGGCCGCCTCGGTCAGGCGCTTCATCAGGGGCGCCAGGAAATCTCCCAGCAGCGCTTCGCCGCTGTAGCCCGCGTCCGGCAGCGCCGCGTTGAAGAGGTGATGCGACAATCCCGCCAGGAAGGGCAGGGCCGGGGCCGCGCCGAAGTGGGGGGACACGAGCACCGCCCCCACCGCCACCGCGTAGCAGTGGTCGGCGTGGCTCTCCTGCGGTGACACGACGAGGCGGGCCCGACCGGGGAACGTGGCCCCGGCGCGGGGTTGGCGCACCAGCCGCTCCACGAACGCGGGCGGCGGGCCGTGGGCGGCCTCGGAGGAGGGCATCAGCGCCAGGGACAGCTGCTCGCGCAGGCTGGCGTCCAGCGGCCCCGCCACCGCGTCCAGGCCCCGGCGCAGCACCCGCGTCGCGTCCAGCGGGGACAGCCCCGCCCGCTGGAGGAGGTCCGCGTCCAGACCGCACAGCCGCACCGCCGCCACCGCGCGCGCCGTCTCCTGGAGCGCCACGGCGCCAGGCTCCATGCCCGCCGCCAGGGCCGCCCACGCCCGGCGGAAGCCGTGGGCCGCCAGCCCCTCTGGATGGTCCGGGGTGCGGGTGCGCTTGAGGTCCATCAACTCCGACAGGAGCGGACGCAGCTTCGCCAGGCGGCCCGGGGCCGCCGCCGTGTCACGCGCGGGTGTGGTCATGGTGGCCTCAGCCCCGGATGCGTTCCGGCGGGCGCTCCGCGCGCGGCACGCGGCCCTTGTTCAGCCACGCCATCAGGTGGCGCTGCTGTTCGGCCATGGCGTGCTCCACGGGCTGGCCGTCCGGCGACATGGGGGCCTTGAAGAAGCACCCCAGCGCGCAGATGACGCCCCCTTCGCCGCGGCGCTTGGCCAAATCCAGCGTGCGCGCCAGCTCCACCACGAGCGGCGCGGCGAGGATGGAGTCCTTGCAGAGGAAGTTGAGCTTGAGCTGCATGGGCTGCCCGAGGAAGCCGGTGACGTCGATGTTGTCCCAGGCCTCCTTGTTGTCCCCGCGCGGGCGGTAGTACTGAATCTGGACGATGTGGTCCTGGACCTTGTAGCCGAGGATGCTGTCCAGGGCCGCGCCCTTGGTGTCGAGCTTGTTCTGCTTCGACGCCGGGTCGTTGAGCGCCTCGCCGTCGCGGTTGCCCAGGATGTTGGTGGAGTACCAGCCGTCCACGTGCAGCGCGCGATCCCTCAGCGCGGGGGCGAGCACCGTCTTGAGCAGCGTCTGCCCCGTCTTGCCGTCCTTGCCGGCCACCGGCGCCCCCGTGCGCTTCGCCAGCGCGAGCAGCGCGGGCACGTCCGCGGCGACGCTGGGCGTGAAGTTGGCGAACGGCACGCCGTCCACGATGGCCGCGTACGCGTAGAGCATCGCGGGGCCGATGTCCGAGTCGTTCGCGTCCAGGGCCTTCTCGAAGGCCTCCGGCGTGGCGAACTCCAGCCGCGCGAGGTCCACGCTCTTCTCCGTGGAGGCCAGGTTCACCACCACCACGCGGTCCAGCTTCTCGTCCCGCTTGAAGCGGGTGAGGTCCTCGCGGATGGCCTGCACCTGCTCACGCAGGGAGCGGGCCTTCTTCGCCGTCGTGTCGACGACGTTCTTGCAGAACCTCGGGTTGGAGGCCGCGGCCCAGGGGCGCATGCGCTCCAGCGTGGGGGCCACGGCCGCCAGCTGGGCCTCCGTCAGCACGCCGTGGTTGCGCGCCGCCTTGGCCAGGTCCTCGTCGAACAGGTCCCAACCGCCGAACGTCAGCGCGTCGTACTCCACCAGCCCCGTGCCCTTCACGTCCGCCAGCGGCAGTCCTCGCGTGTCCACGCTCCCCCGGCGCAGCAGCTCCATGCCCGCCACCGCCGTGGTGGCCACCGCCCCGCCCAACCCCACAATCGCCACGCCCAGCCGCTCGTTGCCCGCCATGTCTGACGCCCCCACCAACCGATGCACCCTGGGACTCGCGGCGGTGTGTCCGAGGGCGCTCCGGGGTGTCGGGCGCCTCCGGTGTCCCTCGCGCTCCGGGGACCCACACGCTGCGAGAGTCCCGGGAAAGTCGGCACCTGGGCGGGCGCTTTCAACTCAGCCCCCGGGGAGTGCCGATTGTTGGATGCCGGGGGCCGGCATCAAACGTGCCGCAGCTTCCAGCCACCCCTGCGGAAGAGGGCGGCGCTCGTCAGGCCCAGCGCGCCGTAGGTGACGGCGATGGCGACGAACGCGCCCGTGGGCCCCCAGCCCAACGGATGGCAGAGGACGTACGCCAGGGGCAGCTGGAGGCCCCAGGAGAACAGGGCGTTCACCACGGTGGGCGTGGTGGTGTCCCCCGCGCCGTTGAAGGCGTGGGGCAGCACGGTGACGAAGGCGTAGAGGGCGAGGCTGCAGCTGACGATGCGCAGGCAGCGCACCGCGTGCAGGGCCACCTCCGGCTCGGAGGTGAAGCGGTGGATGAGGGGCTCGGCGAACACCAGGAAGCCCACCGCCACCACGCCCAGGAAGCCGAGCGTGTAGAAGCTGGCGCGCCACGCGGCGCGCTCGGCCCGCTCGGTGTCGCCCGCCCCCAGGCTCTGACCCACCAGCGTGCCCGCCGCGTGGGACAGGCCCCAGGAGGGCTGCTGCGCGAAGAGCAGGATGCGCATGGCCAGCGTGTAGCCCGCGAGCGCGGTGCTGCCGAAGGTGGCCACGATTCGCATCAGCACGAGCCAGCTGGACATGCCCAGCAGCGACTGGAGGATGGCGCCGCCGGACAGCTTGAGCATCGAGCGCAGCGTGGACGGCTCCACGCGCAGGTGACGGCGGCGCAGCTCCAGCCGTCCGCTGCCCTGGAGCAGGCGGTACACCTGGTACAGCACGCCGGTGCCGCGGCCCACGGTGGTGGCCACCGCGGCGCCGGTGACGCCCAGGGCGGGGATGGGCCCCAGGCCGAAGATGAACAGGGGCGCGAGCACGATGTTCACGGAGTTGGCCAGCCACAGCGCGCGCATGGAGGTGGCCGCGTCCCCCGCGCCGCGCAGGATGGCGCTGATGAGGAACAGCAGCATGATGATGGGGAAGCCGCCCAGCATCAGCCGCGCGTACCCCAGGCCGTGCGTCACCACGCCAGGGGCCGCGCCCATCGCAATGAGGATGGGGCGCGCGAAGAGGCAGCCGGCCAGCGCCAGCGGCACGGACAGGACGAGCCCCAGCCCCAGGGCTTGAACGGCGGTGCGCGCGGCGCGCTCCGGGTCCTTCTGGCCGATGCGGCGGGAGACGAGCGCGGTCGCGGCCACGGCCAGCCCCAGCGGCACGGTCCGGAACAGCGTGAGCACGGCCTCGGTGAGGCCCACGGTGGCGATGGCGTCCGCGCCCAGGCGGGACACGAAGAGCACGTCCACCAGGGCGAAGATGGACTCCATCACCATCTCCAGCACCATGGGGACGGACAGCAGGAGGAAGGCGCGGTCCACGGGCCCGGTGGCCAGGTCCTCGGTGGAGCCGCGCACGGCCAGCCAGCAGGAGGCGAGCAGGCCCTTGAGCCCCGAGGCGGCGGGGGTCGCGCCAGGGGACAGGGCGTCGGGTGGGGGTTGCGTCATGGATTGGGCGTTGCAACGAGACGCCCCGCGGCTTTCATCCCGCGCGGCTCCCCGCCTGCCGGTGTCGTGGCCCCGGTGCCGCGAGCAGGCGCCCCATGACGGCCCGGCCTGGAAGGGGCCTGCCCGGGAGTCTGGTCGGCCGACGTCCGCCGGGAGGTCCTGCTCCTGAGTACGGGACTGTCGAGGGTGCGCGGAGGCGCCGCCCGGTCAGCTGATCAACGGTGTCGCTCGGAGTTCGCCGAGAAACCCCTGGGGCGTCATGCCCGTGAACGCACGGAAGTCGGCGATGAGGTGCGCCTGGTCGTAGTAGCCGGCGTCGGCGGCGATGTCCGCCCAGTGGGCGTGTTCGTCCTCGAGCGCGGCGCGCAGCGCGCGATGGAAGCGGACGACCCTGGCGAAGGCCTTGGGTCCCACGCCGATGGTTTCGCGGAACACGCGGCGCAGGTGTCGCTCGCTCACCCCGATGTCGCCCGCGACATCGTTCACCGTGCCGCGCGCGAGCCTCTCGGCGGCCTTGAGGGCGAGCCGGGGTTGGGCGTGGCGCCCGCCCGCGCGCGCGAGGCGTTCGGCGATGGCGCTCTCGAGGATGGCCGCCGCCTGGGCCGTGTCGTCGGTGTCGCCGAGCCGCTCGAAGAGCCGCCGGGCCGCGACATCGCCCCACAGGTCCTCGAGCGCGACGATGCCTCCGACGAGGGCGGAGGCCGGTACGCCGAGCACCGCCTCATGCGCGCCCAGGTGAAGACGCGCCGTCACGGTCCGTTGTCCGCTGTGGATGTGCTTTCGACGTACCCGCTGGGTTCCGCCCATCGCGTGTGCATCGAGGCCCCTTCGCGCCGCTGGCCCGAACCGGACGACGAGGTGGACCTCGGGGCGCGGAATCAGGACGCCCCGCACGTCGTGGTCCCGCTCGTCGACAATCAACGCCGCGACCGCGGACGCGACCGAGGCGCTCGGCGTGATGTGACCGCGATGAACACGTTCCGCGTGCATGCGCTGACTCTGGCCCGCGCGCGAGGGTGGCGCAAGCGGGGGGGCGCGTGTCCGTTTTCTCCAATCTTGGACGCGACTTGGCGGGCAACGTGCGGCCCATGAAAATCCTTGTCACCGGAGCGACCGGAAAGGTCGGAAGCCGACTCACCCAGCGACTTGCCGAGCGTGGCCATGAAGTGCGCGCCCTCGTCCGTGAGCCGACGCGCGCGGCCCGCCTGAGGGAGGCGCGTGTGGAGCTCGTCCAGGGCGACCTGCTCGACGCGGGCTCGCTCGTGCCCGCCGTGCACGGCGTCGACGCCGTGGTCCACTGCGCCGCGTTCTTCCGGGGCGCGACGCCCGAGCAGGCGCACGCGGTCAATGACCTGGGCACGCAGCACCTGGCGACCGCGTCACGTGCCGCCTCCGTGAAGCGCTTCATCTTCACGAGCACGGGTCTGGTGTACGGCTCGACGGGAGGGCTCCTCACCCAAGAGGACGCTCCCTGCGCCCCGAGCGCGGCCTATCCGGTGAGCAAGCTCGCCGCGGAGCGCTTCCTCCTGGGCGTCGAGGGACTCGACGTGCGGGTGCTGCGCCTGCCGTTCGTGTACGGCGATGGGGACCCGCATATCGAGGAGGTGGTACCGATGATGCGCGGCTTTCCGGCGGCCCAGCGCATGTCGATTGGCCACCACGCGGACATCGCGCAGGCCGTCGCGCGGTTGCTCGAGGCGCCTTCGCCCGCGCACCGCATCTACAACGTCGTCGACGACGAGGCGCCCGACCTCGCCACGCTCTTCGCATCCGTGGGGGCGCCGCCGCCTGATGGCTCGAATGCCGAATTCGCGCGCGCCTTCGACGTGCTGCTCGATGGGCGCCGCATCCGCGAAGACCTCGGCTTCAAGCCAGCGTTTCCCCACCTCGCCGACGCGCTCGCGGCGGGTGCATAGAACAGACGTGCTCGGGGGCCGACAGAAGGGGTGTCGACGCGAGGCCGCGCAGGCCGAGGGGAGGCCGAATCCCGCCGGGCGCGCTGGGGACCTTCGCCTGACGCCGTGCCGGACAGCGCGCTCCCGTCCGTCCGTGGCGCGGACGGGAGCGCAGGGGCTTCTGACTACTTCCGGGAGATCTTCCCGTCCTTGATGATGATGTTCGCGTCACCGTCGAAGGTGATGGTGGTGCCCTTCAGCGTCACCTTGCAGGGCGACGAGCCCTGGATGGACACCGAGGACGTGGTGCTCGCGGAGAACTTCACGGGGTCCTGCTTGCTCCCGCTGCACACGGCGTCGGCGGCGTACGCCTTGGAGTCCTTGTTCTCGTAGCGGAGGGTCAGGGATGCCGCGGCGGAGGTGGACACGAGCAGGGTGAGGGCTGCGATGGCGGTCTTCATGGTCGAGGGCTCCTTGTGGTGTCGAACTGGGAGCATCTTCACCTGAGACTCTGACATTTCGAGCACTCGGGAAGTGATGCAAGCATCGCCATGCTGCTGTGTCAGTCATTCGATTGTGATTGCCCGCGCATCCAAGGCGACCTCTGGATCCGCCCTCGATGAGGGCCTTCGTCACAAGGTGTCACCAGAAGCCGCGAGGCAGGTTCCACTCGACGTGCGCATAGCCGGCGGTCGCTGCCTCCAGCAGGGCACGGTTTCGTGCTCCGAGTCGGTGCCGGGAGTGGAGGTGGAGCGTGTGCACACCGAAGCCCGTCGAGGCACGGAGGGTTTCCGCCAGGGCCGCGCAGTGGGACTCATGCTCCAGCGTGGCCTCGGCGGGTACTCCCGCCGTGGGCGATACCGTGAGGGCCCACGCGCGAGGGCTGGACGCCTTGAAGCGCTCCAGTCGCCGGGCCAAAGGAGCGCTCGCACACAGGAGTACGTCCCGAGGCTCGGCCTCCTGGACCTCCACCCGGGACAGCTGGGGCAGGGAGGCCAGCCCCATGAACACGTTGGGGCCGTCGTGGGTGAGCTGCCCCTTCAGTTCGAGCTGTCGCACGGGGAGGGGATGCGCGCCCAGCCGCCGGGCGACTCTGGCGTTCACCTGCCGCAGCACCGTCACCTGGCGCAGGTGCGGGTGTGCGAGCCAGTCCGCCTGCGCGGCGTAGCCCGTCCCGCTCCAGTCGATCTCCCGGACGGTGCTCCAGAACGGCCCGGGAGGCGGCAGCAGGCGCCAACCGGGGCCCATCGCGACCGTGACGGCCACCGGAAAGGCTCGCTCCAGGCGCACGAGCTGGTGCACGACGCAGGGCCCGAGCGCCGCGGTCCACCGGTTCCCATGCACATCGAGCAGCCGCGTGACGCGGGCCTCGTCCCGCTGCGGCATGCATTGCAGCGTGATGAGCTCCCCCAGCGGGTCTCCCTGCTCCAGCAGGTGGTCGGCCAGGACCCGCCGCGGGCTGTCATCGTCAGGATGGGCGGCGACGCGGGCCAGGAGCGCCTCGCGCAAGGGGGCGCTCCGGGCCGTGGCTTCCTCGCGCCGGCAGAGGGCGTGCTCAAGTGCATCGCTCAGGGTGGAGGTCCTCGTGTCGGGCCTGGAGAACTGCTGCGAGGCGAGGCGTTGGAGGGTGACGTCGAGCCTGTTCGCGTACCGGCTGTCGGGAGGAAGGGCGGCGCGAAGGGTGTGAAGTGGCCCGAGGCCGCGCGGGTCCCTCACGACGTCGAGCAGGTCACAGACGTGGTCGAAGACCCTGCCTGGGCCTTGCTGGGCCACGGGCATGGGCGCGAGGGCGAGCAACACGGGCGTGAGGCGGGGATCCGCGGGCCACTTCGCGGGGTCGATGAGCTCGCTGCTCAGCACGCGAGGGTACTTGTGGTTCGCGAGCAGCAGCAGGTCCTCGACCAGCATCGGCAGGTCGAGGGGACCCGTGAGCGGCGCGAGCCAGCCGGGGAGCATCACCGACAGTCGCTCAATGAGCTGGGCGAGGCGCTCGGAGCGCGACTCGCGCCAGGCCGACAGCAACTGCTGGAGGGCTTCTTCGTCCTCGTGCCGGTCGAAGGCCGCCAGCGCGCGGTCGAGGAACCCGGACTGGGAATCGCTCACGGAGGGAGTCTACCCCTCCCACGGCCACGAGCTGGTTGCTGTTTCCGGGCTCCGCGCCTGGCCATCCTCACTTCGTCGTGGATGGGTCGAAGTGGATGCTGTTCATGCAGCACGAGCTCCCGCTGAACGGGGGGCGCTCGCTGCTGTTCCCACCGACACAGCCGCGGCACGTCTTGGCGTGGCCGTCGGAACAGCAGCGGACCGTCGCCTGCGGGTCGAAGTTCTCCTTGTCCGGGGGCTCGACGAGCACCGTCCCGATGTTCAGGCGCACCTTCACGAATCCCGACGTGTCGTACACCAGCGGGGAGAACTGAGGTTGCACCAGGGTCCCCGTCGGGAGCCCGAGCTCGTTCGTGACCTGCTCATCCAGCAGGATGGCTGTCTTCACGGCCAGACCTCCCCGGGCCAGGAGGAGTTCGGGCTTCGTCAGGTAGGTGAGCTCGACCTGGTTCGCTCCCACCACGGTGAGGAGCTCCGTGGGCTGGGTCGTGCCGAACCCGAAGCTGCAGACGTTCGTCCCCTGGTCACCGCATGCTCCGTCCGGGGCGAGGTAGCGGGTCCGGGTGCCGACCCCGACGCTGGTTGCGGCGCTCTCCGCCTGGCCCAGCGGATCGGCGACGTCCGCGGAATTACATCCGAACAAGGACAGTGCAGTCAGGAACGATACGGCGAACGCGGTCGTCTGGGTCATCGCTGGCTCCTGCGGGGTGAGGGCGATGATGCTGGCATGCCATTGTTGGTAAAAACAAGACGTGCAGCGAATGGCTTTTGGGTTTGAGCTGCAAGGACAGTGTGTTCAACGGCTTGCGGTCCCCCGCGCCCGCGCCCCGGCTCGAGTGTCGTCGGGGCGCGGTGGCCCTGTGCGTCAGGGCGTGTTCATTCGCGCGATGTCGCAGGCGGTGGGCTCGCGGCTGTAGGTCCGGACATCATCGAGCGTCGCCGGGATGCTGTAGACGTTGCCCAGGCAGGGGCGCCGGCGGCGGATGCGGAACGAACTGGCGCCCGCTCCGTTGGTGCCCCCTGCGTTCTGGTACAGCTCGAGCGACGTCCGCAGGTGGGCTCGATACCACCGCGTCCGCAGACGGGGCCCAGGTCAACGCGGCTCGCGACACCGCGCATGGAATGAACGGCCCCTCTTCCTGGCGGCCTCCTGCGCGGCGCACACGATGGGGATGGCCAACGTCCTCCGTCCATCAAGTGACAAGCACTCGAGGGTCGACATGTGAGAGAATGGGGCATGTCTTTGGATGCCAATGAATTGACCACTGGCGTGTTCGTCCGCGGGCTCGCCAATCTCAAAACGCAGCTGACGAAAGCGGAGGAGCATGCCGCCGCAAGGGGTTGTGGTGACCAGTCGTTGCTGGACGCGCGACTCTCCGGAGCAGGCGCGGCTGACTCGCCAGCGGACCTGCACCAGTACACCCTCGCCGCTCACGTCCACTGGGCCGCGGAGGGCGCCAGGTTGGCGATGGCGCGATTACTGGGAGAGTCACGGGTGCCGGCCGCGAGCGATGCGAGGAGTTTCGCGGAGCTCCATCACCGGCTCGATGCGACGATGGCGTATCTGCGCGAACTCTCTTCGAGCGACCTCGAAGCGGGCCTCGAACGGGAGGTCGTCATCGAGCACCGCCGGGGCTCGGTGCGCGCCAGGGGTCGACAGTTCCTGATGGCCTTTGCGATTCCCCACTTCTTCTATCACCTGACCACGGCCTACGGCATCCTGCGCAACCAAGGCGTGCGACTCACCATGGGCGACTTCCTGGGCAACTGGGGGGAGCGTTGAGTGGGGCTTCGCCCACGCCAGGTGACGCCCGTGCCCCCATCTCCCCTATACTTGGCGACTGACGCCGTGCGGCGCCATCGTTGTCGTCCAGGGGGAGGACTGCTCCATGTTCGCGTTCGACCAGAAGCCGCGTCCGTCGTCGGCGCATGCTCCTGCCCCGAAGCGTGAATCGCAGCGCCCAGCCGTCAGGCGCGACGCCGCGGAATCGGGAGGCGAGGTGTCGCCGCCGGTCGCGCCCGGGTCCTCGTTCGATTTCGCCCGCATCGCCATCACACCGCCCCAGGCTCAGCGGGAGCTGACCCTCGGCTCCCCTGAGGACCCGTGCGAGCGCGAGGCAGACGCCGTGGCCGACAAGGCCATGGGGACGTCGAACTCCGCGCCTCTCGGCTCGGGGCTGCACTGGGGGAATGGGGGCGTGGGGGCCTCGCGCGCGCTCGCGCCGCCGGTCGTCCACGAGGTGCTCGCTCGACCCGGGCGCCCGCTGGAGCCGGCCGCGCGAGACGCGATGGAAGCGCGCTTCGGAGGCGCTGATTTCTCCTCCGTGCGTGTGCACGACGACTCGCGAGCCGCGCAGAGCGCCCTGGCGGTGGGCGCGCACGCCTACTCCGTGGGCAGTGACGTGGTCTTCGCTCCCGGGCGCTACGGGCCGGGGACGGCCACCGGAGACCGGCTGCTGGCGCACGAGCTGTCGCACACCCTCCAGGGCGGTACGAGCACGCTCCGCCGGCAGCCTCTGGGCACGCCGCTGCTGGGGGCAGACACGGACGAGCCACAGTCCCTGAAGAACAGCGTCAGTACAGCAAACCCGCAGTCCGCGCGGCTGGAGATCGCCAGGATTCTCCGCTGGCTGGCGCGGCAGCCCCCTGGGGCCGACAACGCGACCATCCGGCATCTGCGGGCCGAGGTCACCCGCCTGGAAGCGCTCGTCGGTCCGGCGTCGCCCCAGACGTCGTCGGACGCGTTCACCTCCCTCTTCAACGATGAGTTCGCGGACGTGCTGATTGGGTTCGGCGTGCCGGCGGCCCCGCTGACCTCCGCGAGGCTCCAGGTGCTCTTCACGAGCACCCAGCGCCAGAAGCTGCGCGACTTCATCCTCACCAGGCGCATCCCCGAGCGCCTGTTCAACGGCTCTGACCGGGGGGCGACCACGGCGCAGCAGCGCCTGCTCCTCGCTGCCCACATCCTCGCGAAGGGCATCTATCAGCCCGGCTCGTTCGACCAGCGGGTGCATGCGCAGTTTTGCTTCCACTGGGTGCAGATCGTCCACCACTACGCCGGCGCCACCCCGCCCGGGTCTGGTTTCGCCGGAGGGGTGATGGGGTCCTTCGACCCGTTGGGCGCCGCGATGCTCAACACGGGGAGGTCGATTGACGTCACGAAGCAGGACCGGGTCTCGGAAGACAAGCTTCCCCTCGACGAGGCCGAGGGCGCCGAGATGCCCCCGTCCTGCGGCGCGGGACACCAGGGGCCGGCGCCGAGCACCGTGAAGCCGAACGACGAGGGCCTGGGGCCGCTGCACGAGGGCACGAAGCAGGCGGAGGCGGCGGAGAAGGCGGCGGCGGAGAACCCTGGCAAGGGGTCGAAATACTACCGGCAACGGCATCTCCCCTTGGCGAAGCTCGACGACATCCAGACGGGAGATTGGCTGTACCTCTACAACGCCAACGCCTCGGAAGGCGGTGGGCACAGCGTCATCTTCTCCCACTGGGAGAAGAAGGATCTCATCCAGACGCCATCCGGAGTCCGCTACCACGTGGCCATCGTCTGGAGTCAGCCGACCCCGGCCAGAGGCGGCGTGCAGCACAAGGCGAGGCTGGGCGGCCGCTTCGTGCCCAATCCCAGCAACAACCTGGACCCGTACGTCACGCCCGTCACGCACATCTCACGGGTGACTCCCGACACGGGGCCCGCGCTCACCGCGGCGCAGATGCTGCCGGGCCGCTCGGGCGCGGCAGCGACGAAGCTGGTGAAGGAGAACGCGGACTTCATCCAGGGCAAGAAGCTCAAGGGACCGGTGAACCGGAAGAAGCTCGTGACGTGGCTCCAGGCAAAGAACGAGTCCTTCCTGGGCTCGCTGGGCAAGCACCTGGACCCGGGACAGCTCGCCGAGCTCCGCGGCGTGAATCGGGGCGACGACCTGGAGGCGCTGGTCCGTCTCTTCCAGCGGCTGCGCACCCTGAGCGCCAACGCCAGGGTGCTCGACGCGAACATCCGCGCCTACAACGCGAAGCTGGACCCGAAGCACCAGGCGGCCAAGGAGGGCAAGGAGGCCGAGGTGGCGGCCGCGACCCGGAAGCTGCGCGCGGTCGACGTCGAGATTGAAGCGGTGGAGAGCGACCCCCGGGTGAACGACCCGACGCTCGTCCGCGAGCTCGAGGCCGCGGCGGCAGACCTTCAGCGGCAGCTCTCGAAGCTGGGGGCAGGGCCGGAGCGCGACGAGCTGAAGATGCAGCGGGAGCGTTATCTGGCCAAGGCCGCCGCGGCGCGTGAGGTGCAGCGCAGGAGAGGGGAGCTGCGCGTCGGCCGCGACAAGGCGGTCAAGGCGCGTGACGCGGCGCAGGACCTCAAGCTGCCCTACGGTGTCGTGCACCCGGGCGACCTTGGGAAGGAAGACCGACGACAGCAGACCACCGGGCGGCTGGCGGACATCAACGCGGACATCGACTGGAGCGCGGTGGTGGACCCCGCTCCGGCCACACCGCCGACCACGACGCCCAAGAAGCCGTGAGCCGCCCTGTGTGGAGACACGTGAGCTCTCGCACGAGCTCCTCAGTCTGGCGTGGTACGGCGGCCGGCTGTACGCGTGTTCGGCGCAGGCGCTCTACGTCTGGGATGGCGCACGGTTCCAGGTGCACGCGTTCGAGGGGGATGGCCCGCGAACCTTGCAGTCCCTGAGCGTGGGCGAGAGCGGCCTGTGCGCCGTCGGCCCGAAGGACCTGTTCCTCTACGACGGCACGGCCTGGACGCGAATCGACTGAGACAGGTCCAGGCACGGCGCCGCGTCCAGTCGGAGTGGGAGAGGTGCGCGGCGGGGGCGCCGGCCAGACACCCGTTGGAACCACTCCCGCGGGCCTCCGGACCGCTCGGCCCCGTGGGCTCCGTGGGCGCCTCCAGGTTCGTCATGGTGCGTGGCATGGCTCATTCCCTCTCCGCGCCCATGGCGGTTCCCGCAGGCGTTCCACGTGCCCCCTCGAAGGTGGGCTCACGGCCCCGCACGTGGCCTGGGGTCCTGTTGGGGGTGTTCCTGACGCCGGTTGCGGGGCTGATGCTGGCGACGGCGGCCCGCATCGGCGCCTCGCCTTCGGGATGGAGTTACGCCGGGGGGCTCGTGCTGGTGGCCATCGGCCTGATGTTGCGCGCGCGGGGGCTGTGGCGAGTGGGGCTCGGCCTCATCGCGCTCGTGGCCGGCTCACGTCTGCTCTTCGCGGATGGCACGCTCCTGGAGACCGTTCACCTCCCGGATGGGGGGCACCGGTGGGTGAATCGGCTCGTCGACGAGCGGGACGGGACGCTGTTCGCGGCGCACGCCCTGGTTCGGCTGGGGAAGTTGCCGCGCACGGACGCGAGCGGGTTCATCCCGGCGCTGGAGGCGGCCTTCGACCGGATGGAGTCCGCGGAGGGTTCGGTGGCCACGCCCGCGATTGCCACCTACCTGGGGCTTCAGTCGGCGGAATCCTTCGATGCGCTGGTCATCCCGCCGGCGCGGGGGGTGATGCCGGAGACGGCCGTGGTTTTCCTGCATGGGTATGCGGGCAACTTCGCCGTGTACTGCTGGGAGATGGCGCGGGCGTCCTGGTCCATCTCCGCGTTGACGGTGTGCCCTTCGGTGGGCCCCGCCGGAGATTGGTGGTCGCCCCAGGGGGCGGCCACCTTGAAGGCGACCCTCGAATGGCTTTCGGCCCGAGGGGTTCGTCACTTCTACCTGGGAGGGCTCTCCAACGGCGGCGTGGGGGCGAGCATGCTCGTCAATCGCGTCTCACACCCAGGGCTCGAGCTGCGGGGATTGGTGCTCGTGTCCGGCGCGAAGTCCTCGGCCCCCGTGCCGGAGGTGCCCACGCTGGTGATACAGGGGCGCCATGATTCCATGATGGACACCCCCTCCATGCGCTCCTACGTCGAGCGCCTGGGGGGGCGAGCCACCTATGTGGAGCTGGACAGCGGGCACTTCGCGTTCCTCGACCGCCATCTCGAGTCAGGGATGGCGATCTCCCAGTGGCTCCGCCAGCGCGAGGGGAAATGAATGGGAGGAGGGGCTACCTCGCGCTCCAGTTCAGGTGCCAACCGAACGCATGGGCCTGGGGAACAGTGATGCCTGGGGAGAAGACAAAGACGCGGAAGCCCGTGGGCGACGGGATGTAGATGGATGTGGCGCCCGCGCTCGTCCAGTGGGTGCTGTTGCCACCCAGGGAGGTGAAGTACTGCGGCGTCGTGCCAAGGGCGCAGTCCGCCGAGTTCACGTCCAGGTAGATGCCGTTGGCATCGTATTGCTGCCACGCCGTGTTTCCCTGGGGCGTCTGGCCTGTGCAGAACGACGGGTGGCGCAAATCGGTGGGGGAGGCCTGCCAGTTCAGATGCCAGCCCCACGAATTGGCCTGGGTGGTGGTGACGCCTGGGAGAAAGACATAGACACGGAAGCCCGTGGCCGTTGGACTGTAGATGGAGGTGGCGCCAGTGGTCGTCCAGTGGCTGCTGTTGCCACCCAGGGAGGTGAAGTACAGCGGCGTCGAGCCGAAGCCGCATCCAGATGTGTTCACGTCCAGGTAGATGCCGTTGGCATCATACTGCTGCCAGGATGTCGTCCCCTGCGGCGTCTGGCCCGTGCAGAGTGAGGGCTGGCGCAGGCTGTTGGGAGTGGCCTGCCAATTCAGATGCCAGCCCCACGAGTTGGCCTGGGTCGTGGTGAGGCCCGGGAGGTAGATGAAGACACGGAAACCCGTGGCCGTCGGATTGTAGATGGACGTGGCGCCTAGCGCCTGCCAGTGGCTGCTGTTGCCGCCCAGGGAGGTGAAGTACAAGGGCGTCGAGCCGAAGCCGCAGCTCGACGTGTTCACATCCAGGTAGATGCCGTTGGTGTCATACTGCTGCCAGGCCGTCGCTCCCTGCGGCGTCTGGCCCTTGCAGACGGATGCGGGCGCATACAAGGCGTTCAGCGCGGTGAGGTCGCTGGAGGTGAACTCACCTGTCTCCACGGAGCGGAAGCAGGAGTTCATGATGGAGCCGCCGACGGTCGCCGTGGTGGGCGTGCCCGGGATGTGGATCGCGCCGACGCCGGCGTCTCCCTCGTTGCCGCCGGAGCCGCAGCTGATGGCGCGGTTGTAGTAGTCCGAGTGGCGGAACCCGAGGGTGTGGCCGAGCTCATGCGTGATGACGTGCTCGATGACATCGACGCCGTACTGACTGAGCAGGCCACCGATGGTCATCTGCCCATAGGGGACTCCATTCGACGGGAACCCGGCCACGCCGCCGTTCATGTTTGGATCGATGAACGCATTGATGGTGAAGCCACAGCCCGTGCTCGGGGCCCGTGCCAGGGTGAAGGTGAGCGACAACGCGTTGTAGTTCGCGAGGGCCATGTCCAGGGCGGTGCTGAAGACGCCCGTGAACGCCGGAGCGTTGACGCATATCTTCGAGAGCGACGCGCTGATGAGGTTGGTCGTGCGATATTGCTCTCGGCGGCTGTCTCCGGGCTCGAGCATCTCGCGTGACGCGGACAGGGTCACCTCGGCGTCCCGCCCCGCATAGACCTTCCCTTCGACGACCATGATGTCGTCAGCGGGGAACCCGGCCTTGAGCAGGTTGCCGACGATCTCCTGCGATTCCTGGGGTGCTCCGTCGCAGCCGAGCAACAACACGGCGCATCCCATCGCAATGACAAGACTCTTCGCGGACATCGTCATTCCTTTCGTGGGCCCTGAAGCTCCGGTGTCGCCGCGTCGCGACAGGCCCCGGAGGCACGTGCTCTTCAGTGCTCGGTGAGTGCTGCCTGCACGGCGGCGCTGGACTCTATCCAATCCCTGGCGCAGCGGCGCTGGGTCATCTTCACGCCATCGCTGTCGGTGGCGACCGCGTTCACGTCCGTGGCGATAACGTCGAGCCGAGAAGGAAGAGGAGCTCCATTGGGCGACTGGGGAAGCCGAGCGTGGGAAACCGACGAGGCCGCCGACTGGTTCGGCAGGTTCTGGACCGCTCCTGATATCGGAGGTCAAGAACTTCAATCCTGTCGGTTGGCCTGAACCCACGTCGCTCGTGGTTTGGAGGGCACTCAGGCGTGGTGGGGTCGATTCCACTCATCTTCCTCGTGTCATCCAGTTGAGATTGTAATGGGTCACACATTCTCACTGGAGAGTCCACGCATGAAGCTCCACGTCGCCCTGGGTGTCCTCGTTCTCGGAATCATGACCGCTTGTGGCGCTGCTCCTGAAGGAGGAGAGGTGGAGGAAACGTTGCCTCCGGAGTCCTCCGAACAGCCAGGGGATGTCGAGGCTTTCGAGACCCGGATCAGTTGCACGGCCTGGGGTAATTCCGGGTGCTGTAGTCCTATCGAAATCAAGCAGGTGCGGTATTGCTCCCAGCTCTCCTGTCAATATCCAGGAGTCTGTCATTACGTCACGCAGTGGACTGAATGGGGGTGTGTCCCGACGGCCGCTGGCCTGCCCACCTGTCGGTGAGCCGCCATACCCAGGGGCCGCACGATCAGCGGCGGCTCCGGGTTCTGGACCGAGTGGACCTGGGCCTCTCCACTGCGAATGCCTCCCAAGGAGGTCTGGGGGACGCCGTCACGATCGATGAACACGGAGTAGGTTGACGGCTCCCCGTCCCGGAAGAAGGCGGCCGAATAACCCACGTCCCCATTCGCCTGCTCCAGGGTCGCCATGCTCGTGGTGCCCTCCTTCGAAGTGGAGGAGGAGACTGAGCGAGGTGTGGAGTCAGGCGGCGGGTCATGGCGTACGTGAAGGGGGCTCGACTCCGCCCGTGCGACCACAAGGCGCCCCCGGGTGCATGGCTCCGGTCTGGGGGTTGTGCGAGAAATGTCCACCCCACCCTGGAAGATGCGCCTGATGAATCAACTCTCCGTAGCCATTGCTGGAATGACGCTGGTGCTGGCCGCGTGCAAGACGGCTGGCTCTGTGCCCGCACGCGATATTCCCACGGCAATGAACCAGGCCGCGACAGCCCTGCTTCAGGAAAGGCTGCTGCACTCGACCTCGATCGCGGTGGTCTATCGCGGCGAGGAGTTCATCCTGCATCGAGGTGAGCTGGAGACCGGCAAGTCCAATCCGCCCGACGATGCGACGCTCTATGAAATCGGTTCGGTCAGCAAGACCTTCGCCGGCCTGCTGTTGGCAAACGCCGTGCTCGAAGGCAAGGCGACTCTCGACGACCCGATACAAAAGTATCTACCGTCCGCGTATCCGAACTTGCAGTCGAACGGCGAGCCTGTCCGTCTGCGCCATCTGCTCACGCACACCAGCGGCTTGCCGGGGATGTTGCCACTGCAAGTCAATGAGGTGTTGAAGGACTTCACCGAGCATGCCACCCCTGCAAAGCTCAATGCCGCCTATGCAGGCTACGGGCAGCAGCAATTCTGGCAGGACCTGCACGCCGTCAGCATCCAGGGCCCGCTCGGCAAGGACTATGCGTATTCGAGCGCGGGCACCGAGTTGGTCGCGCACACGCTCGAGAGAATCTACGGAGCCCCCTACGAATCGTTGCTCGCGGAGTTCTTGTCCCGGGAAGCCGGCATGCGCGATACATGGCTTCGCCTGTCTGCCCAGGACATCAGCCGGCTGGCGCCCGGCTACCACAGCGACAACCCGGTCATCACCACGCCGATGCCACTGCTGCCCTGGGGCGCCGCGGGAAACTTGAAGGCGACGATGCCGGAGATGCTCAAGTACCTGCGCTTGCAGTTGAGCGCCCATCCAGCGGTGGCCGAGTCGCACAAGTCGCTGGTGCGCTTCGAAGAGGACTTCCGCATCGGCTATTTCTGGAACATCGGCCAGAACAGCCAGTTGGGCACCCACTACGTGCATCACGGCGGCGTGCCGCGCGCGCAAAGCTATGCCTTCATCGTGCCGAAGTACCAGCTGGGGGTGTTCATCATCACCAACCAGAGCGGCGATGCCACCGCGAAGGCCATGGAGGGCGCGTTGGCGCACATCTTCGACGTGGTTGAGTCCATGCAGCGCCGCTGAGTCGGTGGCCCGAAGTTCCGAGACACATTCCGGCCGCATGCGCAGCTTCCGGGGCATGCGACCGGCAAGGAGCCCTGCCGAGCTGGGGCTGACAGCGTACGACAGGCGGAAGTTGGAGCGGGCGCTGCGGCAGGCATGCGATGCCCGCCACTGCACACCCACCCGGCGAACAGGACCAGCAATCGCGGGAACGAGGGCTCGGTGAACGCCGGCCGAACCAACTGCAGGACTCGAAGCAATGCATACACATGGGAAGCGGCCAGCGCAGACCTCGAAGGTGCTGGAAGAGGCGTGTCTTGCCGGACACCTCCTCAGCCGGTCTCGATGGCCGCTCTTTCCCTACCCTCAGCCCTCTCTCCTCTCGTCCCACTGCTTGGGCAGCCCACCCCACAAGGGCGAAAGTCGAGTCTGAACACGGTGGGGGCGACCGCCCGGGTTGGCTTCAGCGGGAATCGACTCTCAGCACATCCCCGAGGACCACCCAGGTGTCCTCCGTCACGCCCTTGTCACCCTTGTGGATCTGGTACGTGAGCCAGCCCTTCGAGAACGAGACGTTGTGCGAGCTGGCTTCGTGGGCGACGGCCTTCTTGTCGTCGGGATGTTCAGGTGCGGCGGCGGCGTAGAGCGCGAGCTGCGAGATGTCCCACGTGAACAGGCACGCCAGGCCGGTGACCTTCTTCGCGAGGGCCTTCTTTCGCTCGGGGGTCTCGCACATGCTCGCGAGGCCGAGAATCATCTCCTTGCAGGAGTCCTCGTAGCCGCGGCCCTCCCAGTCCTTGAGGTCGAACCAATTGAAGTTGGTCTTGACCTTGAGCCGGGTGCCGCACGCGGTGTTGGCGGTCTTCAGGGCGCTGGAGATCGCCTTCTCGAAAGAGGCCTTGGCCTCCTTCTGAAACGGCTTGAGCGCTTCGGCACGCGCGGACGCGGACAACAGGACGATGGCGACGAAGATGTGCTGCGAACGCATGACGGGCTTCCTCCCGAAGGTGTCCCGCGAAGATACCGTGCCATACCCACATCAGCCCAGGCCGCCAGGAGCAGGGACCTGGCGCCGGAACGTCTGGCGTCCGCTCCGCGGTCGCGCGAGTGACTCCACTCGACAGCGACAGCCTCTGAACCTGCTCAGTCGGTCGCGGTCGAGACGAACTCGATGCACGAGGCGGGCAGTCCGGAGTCGGGCCGAGGGGCGACGAGCTTCGTGGGGAGCTGCTCGGCCGCGCAGCAGCGTTCGAGATAGGCGACCACCCGCCTGCCTTCGTCGCTGTCCGCGGACACGTGGATCGGCTCGTTGGCGGGATTGATGACCGCGGGCAGGAAGCCGGCGCGGATGCGCCCGTCCGGCGCGAGGTGAATCACCGCCGCGCCCGTCATCCTCGAATCCGGGTGGAATGGCAGCAATGGGTAGCCTTCCCGTGGGCGAATCATGTACTCGCCGAACCTGCGAGCCCAGGCCGCCATCTCCTCGGGCCGTCCCACGCCCAGGTACCCGTCCTTCGCGAGTCGCTCGGGCAGGTTCGGCAGGTCGAACACATAGTGTCCCAGGCCGTAGAAGATGGGTTTGCCGGCATGGAACTCGACACCGCGGAGCATGTGGTGATGGTGACCCACGACGACGTCGGCCCCGTGGTCGATGGCGAGCCTGGCCGTCCGTCGTTCATGGTCGGTCAGCGAGAACGGAACGGTGGCGTCACCCCAGTGGAAGCTGACGAAGACGATGTCTGCTTTCGCGCGGGCTTCGGCCAGGCTGCGGAGGAACACCTTCTGGTCCTCGACCAGCGGCTCGGTGCTCACCACGGGGGCCATGCCCGGACTCCAGGAGGTCAACTCCACGGGCGTGTAGCGGGTATGTGCACGGAAGGGCGCGAGCCCCGGGATGGCCGGGCGCGCCTCATAGCCGTAGGGGAACACGGAGCTGAAGGCCAGGAAGGCGAGCCGTCTCCCATCGCGCTCCAGATACACGGGCGCGGTGGCCTCCGCGAGGTTCGCGCCCGCGCCCACCGTGGCGATGTCCAGGTCGGCCAGGGTCCGGCGCATGGACAGGAGCGCGGCGTGTCCCCCGTCGAGACTGTGATTGTTGGCCAGGGACATGATGTCGAAGCCCGCCTTCGCCAAGGGGGCGGCGTTCGCCGCGGGCGCGGTGACGGCCGAGCCGGCGCTGGGGGCACGGTGGATGTCGTCGCTGAAGACGCCCTCGCAGTTGCCGAAGACGACGTCACCTGCGCGCAGGACGTCGCCGGCCGAGGAGAAGGCCGTCCCCGGGTCGTCGCGGTCCACGAAGACATCGCCCACGGCGAATATCGACAGCCCAGGTCCACCCGGATGCGTGCTGTTGTTCGAGGCCACGGTGCACTCCTACATCCTGCGCGTATGCGTTCCTCGCGCCTTCTATCAGACGAAGGTGTCGCATTGGATTTTCGCGTGTTAAAGGTTCGTGGACGCAAGCCGTGTCGGACGGCCTCTCCGCGCGGCGGTCGCGATGTCTGTCATTGCTTCCAGGAGCCCCCTTGCCCCCGACGCCCCCGTCCGCCCTGGTGACAGGAACCGAGTATGAACGCCTGCTCGCGAGCCTCCGGCTGAAGCGTCCCTGGGCGCTGGAGGGACACACCCCGGAGGAGGTCCGCGGGGCGCTGGATGGCGCGGCGCAGGCGGCCCGCGCGCAAGGTGGACGGGTCGACCATGGTCCGTGGCGCTCGGTCGTGGACGTCATCGCCGAGCAGTGCCGGCGCCATGCCGACCGCGTCGCGCTCTGCGATGGTGCCTCTGAAATCTCCTATGCGCGGCTGGAGGAGCGGACGGGAGCCCTGGCCGCGAGCCTGCGAGCCCGGGGCATCGGACGCGGAGACGTGGTCGCGGTGGTGCTGGAGCGAGGCGCGGCCTTCATCGAGCTCGCCATCGCCATCTGGCGCGTGGGCGCGGCCTACCTGCCCCTGGCGCCGTCACATCCCCAGGCATGGCGCGAGGACATCGTCCGCAGGGTCGGCGCGGCGCTCGTGGTGGGCGCGCCCGCGAGCCAGGTGCCGGGAGTGCCCTTCCTGGAGTCGGGGGCCGACGTGGGCGAGGGGCGCGTGGAGGACACGGCGCTCGTTCCCGAGGACCTCGCCTACATCATCTGCACCTCGGGTTCGACGGGCGAGCCCAAGCTGGTGATGACCGAGCATCGCGGCGTCGCCAACCTCGTGCATGCGCAGCGGGACTTCCTGGGCGCGTTGGGGCCGGACACCCGGGTGCTGCAGTTCTTCCACCCGTCGTTCGATGCCTCGCTGTTCGACCTGCTGATGGCGCTGCCCAACGGAGGCCGACTGGAGACGCTGGATGCATCGCCGCTCTCCGGCGCGCCGCTGGCCCAGGTGCTGGTGGACCGGCGCATCACCCACGCGGTGCTGCCCGCAACGGTCCTTCGCACGCTGCAGCCGGGCGGCTTCTCCGACCTCCAGGTGGTGATGAGCACCGGGGACGTGTGCCTCCCGGAGACGGCCCGGCAGTGGTGCGCGCACCACCGCTTCGTCAACGGCTACGGCCCGACGGAGGTCACGGTGGCCAGCACGCTCCATGCGGTGCAAGCCGTGGAGGCGGAGCGCGTGCCCATCGGCCGCCCCCTCTCCAACGACCACGTGGTCATCCTCGATGAGCACCTGCGCCTCGTGCCCGATGGGGTGGCGGGTGAGCTGTGCATCGGCGGGGAGGGGGTGGGGCGCGGGTATCTGGGGCGGCCCGAGCTGACGGCCGAGCGGTTCATCCCGGATGCGTTCGGTCCGGTGCCGGGAGGGCGGCTGTACCGCAGCGGCGATTGGGGCCGGTGGTTGCCGGACGGCACGCTGGAGTTCCTGGGCCGGCGCGACGACCAGGTGAAGGTTCGCGGCGCGCGCATCGAGCTGGGCCAGGTGGAGGCGGCGCTGGCCGCGCTGCCGGACGTGCGTGACGCGGTCGCCCTCATCGACGACACGCGGGAGCGCCTGCTGGGCTACGTGATGCCCGTCCCCGGAGCGTCGCTGTCCGGCGACGCGGTGCGCGCGGAGCTTCGACGCCGGCTGCCCGGCTACCTGGTGCCGGATGTCGTGGTCGTGGTGGAGGCCTGGCCGCTGAACACCAGCGGCAAGGTGGACCGGGCGCGGCTGCCTCGGCCCCCTCGCGAGGAGCGGACGGACTACGTGCCGCCGGAGTCGCCCGGTGAAGTGGCGCTGGCGACCATCGCCGCGGCGCTGCTCGGGATGGAGCGGGTGGGACGCGATGACAACCTGTTCGAGCTGGGAGGGCACTCGCTGTTCGCCACCCAGCTCGTGGCCCGGGTGCGCCGCGTGCTGGGCGCGCAGCTGGAGTTGAGCGAGGTGCTCCAGACGCCCACGGTGGCCCGCCTCGCGGCGCGCTTGCAGGGAGCGCGGGGTGGGGTGGACCTGGGCCCTCGACGTGGCGCCGCGGGAATGGCGCTCACGCCGTCGTTCGGCCAGGAGCGGGTGTGGCTGATGCACAAGCTCAACCCGGATGCGCGGGCCTATCACACGCAGGCGGTGTTCCGTCTCGAGGGCGCGCTGGACCTCGCCGCGCTGCAAGCGAGCCTCACCGACATCGTGCGTCGCCACGACGTGATGCGCTCGCGCTTCCCCGAGGTGGATGGCGAGCTGCGGTGTGAGCTGGAGGCCCCGTGGGAGGTGGAGCTCCCCCTCCAGGACCTCAGCGGCGTGGACGAAGCGCTGTTGGACAACCGCGTGGCGGAGGCGGTCAGGGACGCGGTGCAGGCTCCGTTCGCGCTCGCCGAGGGCCGGCCCTTCCGCTGGCGACTGCTGCGACTGAGTGCACGGGAGCACCTGTTCGTGCACGTCGAGCACCACATCGTGCACGACGGCTGGTCCTTCAACGTCTTCGTGCGAGAGCTGCTCAACGGCTACGCCGAGCACGTCCGCCATGGCCAGGTGCGGCGCCCGGCGCTGGCGGTGCAGTACTCCGATTACGCGCGCTGGCAGCGCGAGTGGGTGGGGACCGAGGCCGCCGAGGCGCAGCGCCGCTTCTGGCGTCAGGAGTTGGAGGGCGCACAGACGCTGCTCCAGCTCCCCCGCCGCGTGGCTCCGCATGGAAGACGGTTTCGTGGGGTGGCGCCCCGGGTGGAGCTGGACGGTGAACTCGCGCGTCGCCTCCAGGCCCTGGCGGACCGCAACAACACGTCCCTCTTCACCACGCTCCTCTGCGCGTTCTTCGTCCTGTTGCACCGGTACACCGGCTCCCAGGATGTGCTCGTCGGCTCCTCGGTCGCCAACCGGCGCTGGCAGGACACCGAGGGCATGCTGGGCATGTTCATCAACACCGTCGTCCTGCGGGGCCGGCTGGAGGGGGACCCCTCGTTCGAGGCGTTCCTGGCGCGGATGCGGCGCACCACGCTGGAGGTCTATGACCACCAGGAGCTGCCCTACGAGCAGATCTTCGCGCAGTCGCCCGCGCGGCATCAGGGGGGCTTCAATCCGTTGATACAGACGATGTTCAACTTCCACGACTCGTCGCTGGGCACGCTCGAGGCGTCACCGCTCGACGTCTCCTTCGTGGAGGGGCTGGGCAACGGCTCGGCCAAGTTCGAGCTGTCCGTCGTCGCGGTGCCGCTCTACGCCGAGCCGGGGCACATCCAACGGCTGGCAGGGGACGTGGTGAGCATCCCGCGCTCGGAGGCCCCCGTGCGCTCCAGTCCTCGCGCTTGCCTGAGCGGCATCCTGCTCTCGTGGGAGTTCGACTCCGACCTCTTCGAGGACTTCTTCATCACCGGCATGCTGTCCGCGTATCAGCAGGTATTGCGCTCCATCGTCGACGCGCCGGACACCCGCGTGTCCAGGCTGTCGCTGCTGAGCGACGCGGACCGGCGCGCGCTCGTCAGCGTGGGGGCTCGCCAGGAGGCTCCGTCGTATCGGGTGCACGACGTGTTCGCCCAGTGGGCCCGACACGCGCCCGACGCTCCCGCGGTGAGGTCCGGCGACCACGTGCTGACCTATGCCGGGCTGGCGCGCCGGGCGGAGCACCTGGCGCACCACCTGCGCGACCTGGGCGTCGGCCAGGAGGCGCTCGTGGCGGTGTGCATCCCCCGCTCGGAAGAGCTGGTCGTGGCCCAGCTGGGAGTCCTCATGGCGGGGGCGGCCTTCCTGTCGCTGGACCCAGGTGCTCCCGCGGCCTGGCTGGAGCCGCTCATGCAGGAGGCTGGGGCCCGCGCCCTCGTCACCACGGCGGCGTTGGAGGGGCGACTCGAGGGGCTGCCCACCGTCGTGCTGGGAGCGCTGCCGCCAGCGTCGTCCGGGCGGCTGCCGGAGGGGAGTCCATCGGACCTCGCCTACGTGCTCTACACGTCCGGGTCGACGGGCAGGGCCAAGGGCGTTCAAATCGAGCATCACTCGGTCGTGTCACTGCTGCACCGGACAGCCCTGGCCGAGGACCTGGGCCCCGGCAAGACGATGCTGGCGATGGCCTCGGTGACCTTCGACATCTCGGTGCTGGAGGTCTGGGGCGCGCTGCTCAACGGCGCGGCTGTCCACTTCCTCCCGGCGGGCTGGGACGTGCCGGGGCTGGCGCGCTGTCTCGTTGAGCAGCGCATCACGCATGCGGTGATTGCGCCCGTGGTGCTGCCCCGGCTGGCGGCCGACGCACCGGAGGCCTTCGCGGCCCTGGACCGCGTGGTGGTGGGCGGGGATGTGTTCCCCGTGGAGGCGTTCCGCGCGCTCCAGCGCGAGGGCTTCACGAAGGTCACGAACGGCTACGGCCCCACGGAGGCCACCGTCATGGTCAGCGGGCACAGGCTGGACGACGGGGTCGACGCCGAAGCCACCCACGTGCCCATCGGGCGACCGCTGTTCAACACGGACCTGGTGGTGCTCGACGCGCACGGGCAGGTGGCTCCGCCGGGCGCGGTGGGGGAGCTCTGCATCGGTGGGGCCGGTGTCGCGAGAGGCTACCGCGACCAGCCGGGCCTCACCGCCGAGCGATTCGTCCCGGACCCCTTCGGCACACAGCCGGGGGCGCGGCTCTATCGCAGTGGGGACCTGGCCCGGTGGTTGCCAGGAGGCGTCATCGAGTTCCTGGGCCGCCGTGATGAGCAGGTGAAGGTCCGGGGTGTCCGGGTGGAGCTGGCCGAGGTGCGTGCCGCCTTGTCCGCGCATCCCGGCGTGGTGGATGCGCTCGCGCGGGTCGACTCGCGTGGCGGGGAGGCTCGCCTCGTGGGCTATGTCGTGGCACGGGGCGCGGGCGCGGTGTCGGCGCAGGCGGTGCGCGAGGACCTGGCGCGCAGGGTGCCGGCGCATCTGGTGCCGTCGGAGGTCATCGTCCTGGAGTCCTGGCCGCTGACCGCGAACGGGAAGGTGGATGCTTCGCGGCTGCCCACGACGGACCGGCGCCCAGACGCGCCCTACACGGCGCCGAGGACGGAGACCGAGGTCCGCGTCGCGGCGGTGGTCTCCGAGCTTCTGGGCGTGAGTCGGGTGGATGTGCACGAGAGCCTGCTCGCGCTCGGCATGCATTCATTGCAGGCGATGCGGCTTGCCTCGCGGTTGAGCCGGATGGTGGGGCGGGAGGTCGGGCTCGCCACGATTCTCACCGGGCCGACCCTCGCGCAGCTCGCCCATGCGCTCGCAGAGGCCCCGGTCGCGAAGCCCACCATCAAGAGGTTGCCTCGCGGATGACGACCGCGTTCCCGATGTCGTTCGCCCAGCAGCGATTGTGCTTCCTGCACCGGATGGACCCCACCGGCGCGGCCCACGCCACCGTTCGCTGCCACCGTGTCACCGGGCCCCTGGATTCACGAGCCCTGCGGGAGGCCCTGGACGTGCTGGTGGCCCGGCACGAGCCTCTGCGCACCGTCTTCCCGCTGGGGACGCAGCAGCAGGTCTCCGAGGCCGGGCACGCGCATGTGCGCGTCCTGGAGGTCGCGACAGAAGCCGAGGCCCTGCGACTCGCGTACGAGGAGGCGGCTCGGCCGTTCGACCTGGAGCAGGGTCCCTTGCTGCGGCTCACCGTGATGCAACTGACGCCCCGGACGCACTTCCTCGTCCTCGCCGTGCACCTGCTGGCGGCGGACGGCACCTCGCTCCAGGTGTTCACCGAGGAGCTGGCCCTCGCATATCGCGCGGCGCTCGCGGGGCAGTCCGCGGTCCTGCCCGAGCTGCCCGTGCAGTACGTGGACTGGGCCGCATGGCAGCGCGAGCAGCTCACCGCCGAGCGGCGCGAGTCGCTGTCGCGCTGGTGGAGGGAGCAGCTGTCGGGGGTCCCCCTGTTCCTGGACCTCGTCCCTCCGCGTCCCGTGCTGGGGCGGGGACGGCGCATGCATCGGGTGCTGCCCGCTGGCGTCGCCGAGGGGGTGCGTGCCCTCGCGAGCGCCGAGCGGCAGACGGTGTTCACGGTGCTGGCCGCGGCGTGCGGCAGGGTGCTCGGGCACCGGGCGGGACGCGAGCAGGTGCTGCTCGGACTGGCCGTGGCGAACCGGGACCTGCCCGAGGTCGAGCGGGTGCTCGGGTTCTTCGTCGACACCGTGGTGCTCCAGGTGGACCTGCGCGGCGACGTCGACCTCCGCGCGCTGCTCACCCGGGTGGCGTCGGCCACGGCGGCGGCCTATGCGCACAAGGACCTGCCCTTCGAGCAGCTCGTGGCGGACCTGCGCCCGCCGAGAGACCCGACGCGGTCCCCCGTCGTCCAGGTCAACTTCGCCTACCATCCCGTGGGCACGGCGGGCGCCCTGGCATTGCACGACTGCGAGGTGACGGAGCTTCTGCTGGACCTCCCCTCCGCGAAGTTCGAGCTCACCGTTCGGGTGGAGGAGCGCTCTGACGGCGCGTTCACCGTGTGGGCCGAATACGATGAGAGTCTCTTCGATTCGGTGTTCATCGAAGGGCTGCTCGCGGCCCACGAAGAAGTCCTGCGGGCGGCGACTCCCGATGCGCGTGCATCGCTTCCACGCTCGCCGCCGGAGGGGAGGGAACGACACCTCAGCCGCATCTTCGCGGACGTGCTGAGGGTTGCCTCGGTCGCTCCGGACGACGACTTCTTCCTGCGCGGCGGCCACTCCTTGCAACTCGTCGAAGTCGCGGTCCGCATCCGGAATGAAATGGGCCAGGACCTCAGCTTGCGTGAGCTGTACCAGCATCCCACCGTGGCGGGCATCGCCGCCCGGCTCGACCGGACAGGCGCACCCTGATGCGCCCTTCCTATCCCTTCCCCAAGGACTGGAGCCTCCCGCTGGAGCCTCCCGCTGAGTACGAGCGGCTGCGGCAGGAGGCCCCGGTGTGCCCCGTGAAGTTGTGGGACGGAAACACGTCGTGGCTGGTGAGCCGCTACTCCGACGTGTTGACGGTGCTGGGAGACCCTCGGTGGGTCGCGGACTCCACGCTGCCGGGGTTCCCGCACCTGTCGCCCGCGTCCGCGGCACGACAGGGCAGGCCGCTGGCCTTCTTCCTCCGCCCGGATGCGGAGTACCGGGCGCAGCGGGCCATGCTCGTGCAGGAGTTCATGCCCCGGCGGATGGAGGCCCTGCGGCCACGCATCCAGGCCACCGTGGACGCGGCGCTCGACGCGATGCTGGCGGGCCCGAAGCCCGCGGACCTGATGTCGGCGTTCGCGCTCCCCGTGGCCCTGCAAGTGATTGGCGACCTGCTCGGCGTGCCTCGGGACGGCGCCGAGGACCTGCATGGCCTCAGTCGGACCGTTGGCTCCCGTGCGTCCTCCCGCGAGGAGGCGAGGGCGGCCCTGACGGCGCTGGATGACTTCTTCCTGCGGTGTGTGGAGGCGAACCTGCGTGAGCCTGGGGACACGCTCATCGGTCGCGTCGTCACGGAGCAGGTCGCGACGGGGAAGCTGAGCCCGCCGGATGCGGCCTCCCTGTTCCACGCGCTGTACTACGCCGGGCACGGACCCTCGGCGTACATGTTCGGGCTGGGGACGTTGGCGCTGCTCCTCAACCCCGAGCAGCTCGCGAGTTTCAGGGAGATGGAGGACCCCGCCGCCATCACCGCGGCGGTCCAGGAGCTCCTGCGCTTCGTCAACGTCTCGCATCTTGCCCGGCAGCGCGTCGCCACGGCGGATGTCACCGTGGGCGGCCAGCTCATCCGCGCGGGCGAGGGGGTCCTCGCGCAGCCGGACTCCGCCAACCGCGATGGCACGGTCTTCGAGGCGCCGGACCGCCTGGACCTCCACCGGGAGGCGCACCGCAATTTCGCCTTCGGCCATGGCATCCACCTGTGCACCGGGCGCGCGCTGGCCCTCATCGAGTTCGAGGTGGTGTTCAAGACGCTCTTCCAGCGCATCCCCACGTTGCGGCTGGCCGTGCCGCTGGAGGAGATCCGCTTCAAGAAGGACGAGAACCTGCTCGGCGTGCACGCGCTGCCGCTCACCTGGTGACTCGCGTCGCATGGCCGCCGTTGCCATGGCGGGCGGATTGGATGACCCTGAGCCGGTCTCCTCCTCCCTGGGTGGGCGTGCATGCGCAATCTCGATTTCAGCTCCTGGAGTGCGGTGCTCACCACCCTGCTGGGGCTGGTCGTGGTGTCGCTGGTGGCCGTGAGCATTCGCCTGCTGCTGATGCAGACCGTCCAGCGTCGGCGCGAGCGCGAGAACCGGCAGATCAACGAGCGGCTCAAGACGCTGATCGCCGCCTACAAGACGCTGGGCGGCTCGTTCACGGGGGAGCTGGAGGTGGACCCCACCCATCTGCGCGACCTGCGCCGCCGGGCGGAGGAGGCGGCCGCCTCGGGGCAGGAGGTGTCGGCGCCCGACTCGGCCTCCGAGCGCCGGCGGCGCATCCGCGATGCCGTGGAGGCGGCGCTGTCGGATGTGCTCCTGCTGGGGACCGAAGAGCAGGTGTCCCTGGCGGCGCGGGCCGCGCGCGACATGGTCGCCGGCCGGCCGGTGCGGACGCTCGAATTGGTGGTGTCGCTGCGCGGGTTCATTCGTCAGGCCCTGGACCTGGAGCCCATCCCCCCGTCACTGGACATCCCAGAGCAAGGCCCGCTGCGGACCGTCTCGAGTGGTGGCAAGGGCGGAAGCAAGGAGGGCGGGAGTGGTCGAGGCGGGGGTGGGGGCGGAGGAGGAATGGGCGGCGCCGCGGGTGGTGGCCTGGGCCTGGGCGCGGGGCTGGGCGTTGGTGGCCTGGAGCGGGACGATGCAGGGCCTGACGAACAGCGCTGAGCCTGTCCGCCGTGAGATGGCACCCATCCTGCCTTGACAGTCGAGGCCGGCAGTGCCCCGACGCGGCCAGTGCGAGTGACTTGTCTGTGATTCGGTGACTTGACGTGTCAGCCCCCGGCGTTGACGCGTCAACCGAGCCACTCGGCGGGCGCATCCTCCTTGAATCATGCGGGATGCAGTCCGGCGCGGCATGGCGCCATCGTTGCAGAGGCTCGAGCGCGGTTCTGCACCGAAGGAACAACATGTCTGACACCGTGACCTCCCGGCTCCCGAGGTTCCACAAGCTGGCGATGGAGGAGCGCCACGCGCACCTCTCGCGCATGTTCGGGCTACAGCCCGAGGACCTGCGGCAACTGCTGGGCACGGAAGCGCTCCAGCCTGTCCTGGCGAACCAGATGATCGAGAACGCGGTGGGGACGTTCTCCCTGCCGCTGGGCCTGGGCCTCAACCTCCAGGTCAACGGGTGCGACTACCTGGTGCCCATGGCGGTGGAGGAGCCGTCCGTGGTGGCCGCCGTGTCCTTCGCCGCGAAGATTGTCCGCGAGTCCGGTGGCTTCACTGCCGAGGCGGACCCCTCGCTGATGATTGGCCAGGTGCAGGTGTCACGCTACGGCGACCCGCAGGTGGCCACCGAGCACCTCCTGGCGCACAAGGAGCAACTGCTCGCGCTGGCCAACAGCTTCCACCCGGCCATGGTGGCGCGCGGCGGCGGGGCCAAGGACGTGGAGGTGCGCGTGCTGCCGGCCCCCGAGGGCCCGTGCGGAGAGCCGTTGCTCATCGTCCACCTCATCGTCGACACGCAGGAGGCGATGGGGGCCAACCTCATCAACACCATGGCGGAGGGCGTGGCGCCGCTCATCGAGCAGCTCACCGGCGGCAAGGTGTACCTGCGCATCCTCTCCAACCTGGCGGACCGGCGGCTGGCGCGCGCCATCTGCCGCATCCCCGTGCCGCTGCTGGCGGACTTCGAGATGCCGGCCGAGGAGATCGCCGAAGGCATCGCCCAGGCCAGCCGCTTCGCGGAGGCCGACCCGTATCGCGCGGCCACGCACAACAAGGGCGTGATGAACGGCATCGACGCGGTGGCCATCGCGACGGGCCAGGATTGGCGCGCCATCGAAGCCGGCGCGCACGCCTTCGCCTGTCGCAGCGGGCAGTACCGGCCGCTCTCCACCTGGTACCTGGAGGAGGGGCACCTGGTGGGGCGCATCGAGCTGCCCCTGGCGCTGGGCACGGTGGGCGGGCCCATCAAGCTCCACCCAGGCGTGCAGATGGCGCTCAAGCTGATGCGGACCACCTCGGTGCGCGAGCTGTCCATGGTGTTCGCGGCGGTGGGCCTGGCGCAGAACTTCGCGGCGCTCCGGGCGCTGGGAAGCGTGGGCATCCAGAAGGGCCACATGGCGATGCACGCGCGCTGCGTGGCGGTCACGGCCGGCGCGCGCGGCGACTGGGTGGAGAAGATCGCCAACCTGCTGGTGAAGGCGGGCCACGTGAAGGTGGAGAAGGCCCGCGAGCTGCTGGCGAACCTCCCCGCGGAGGATGCCGCCGCCGCGACCGGCACCAGCGTCTGACGCCGTGACGACCCGCTCCGACGGACGTGTCATCCGTCTCGCTGACACGTCCGCTGCGACGACTGACGTGTCAAACGTGCGGGCCTGGCTGTTTCATCCTCCTTGAATCACGCGGGATGCGGCCTGAAACACCCCGGCACCGTCGTTGCAAACGGGGCCGGGCTCGATGAGTGAAGTCCTTCGTGAAACACGCAATGCCTATCGCTGGATAGATGGGACCCACGAGACATGAGCATGTCCAAGGCGCGGCAGCAGCAACCCTTCCAGCTCCCTGAGTTCTACGTGCCGTGGCCTGCGCGACTGAACCCGAACCTGGAATCGGCCCGCGCGCACACCAAGGCGTGGTCCTACGAGATGGGCATCCTGGGGCCGCCGAGGGACGGCACGCAGCGGGAGGTCTGGTCCGAGCGCCGCTTCGACGGCATGGACTACGCGCTCCTGTGCTCGTACACGCACCCGGAGGCGGCGGGGCCGGTGCTGGACCTCATCACGGACTGGTACGTCTGGGTCTTCTACTTCGATGACCACTTCCTGGAGGTCTTCAAGTACTCGCGCGACGTGAAGGGCGGGCAGGCCTATCTGGACCGGCTGCCGCTGTTCATGCCGCTGGACCTGAGCCAGACGCCGCCGGAGCCCGTCAACCCGGTGGAGCGCGGCCTCTGGGATTTGTGGCAGCGCACGGTGCCCGCCATGTCCATGGACTGGCGCCGCCGCTTCTACGAGAACACCCAGCACCTGCTCGACGAGTCGATGTGGGAAATCGACAACATCAGCGAGGCGCGCATCTCCAACCCCATCGAGTACATCGAGATGCGCCGCAAGGTGGGCGGCGCGCCCTGGTCCTCGGACTTGGTGGAGGTGGCCGTCGCGGCGGAGATTCCGGACCGGGTGGTGAAGAGCCGGCCGCTGCGCGTCTTCAAGGACACGTTCTCCGACGCGGTGCACCTGCGCAACGACTTGTTCTCCTACGAGCGCGAAATCCTGGAGGAGGGTGAGCTCTCCAACGGCGTGCTGGTGGTGGAGACGTTCCTCGACTGCGACACGCAGCGCGCCGCGGACCTGGTCAACGACTTGCTGACGAGCCGGCTGCAGCAGTTCGAGACGACGTTCGCCACGGAGCTGCCGTGGCTCTTCGCGGAGTACGGACTCAACCCGGTGGAGCAGGCGCAGGTGCTCACGTACCTGCGCGGGCTCCAGGACTGGCAGTCCGGCGGCCACGAGTGGCACATGCGCTCCAACCGCTACATGAACCAGCACGCCGAGGAGCGCCCGTCCCTCATGGTGCCGGTGCCCGCGGGCCTGGGCACCTCCGCGCTCCGGCTGCCGTTGACGGCGGGCGCGCTGGGGATGGGGCCTCGGGCCCGCTCGCTGAGCCACACGCCGCGCCAGCACGTGGGCCCCACGACGCTGCCGAAGTTCTACATGCCGTACAGCACGTACGTGAGCCCCCACCTGGACCACGCGCGGAGGGCCTCCAAGGCCTGGGCTCGGCGGATGGGCCTGTTGGAGGTGGTGCCCGGCGTGGGGTTCTACGTCTGGGACGACCACAAGTTCGACGCGGCGGACGTGGCCCTCTGCGGCGCGCTCATCCACCCGGACGCGACGCCCGAGCAGTTGGAGCTGACGGCGTGCTGGCTGGTGTGGGGGACGTACGCGGACGACTACTTCCCCCTGCTCTACGCCAACAGCCGGGACATGGCGGGCGCGAAGGCGTTCACCGCGCGGCTGGGGCAGTTCATGCCGGACGACGTGGAGACGGCCAGCGCGGCGGTGCCCCTCAACCCGGTGGAGCTGAGCCTGGCGGACTTGTGGAAGCGCACCGCGGGCCCGCTGACGCCGCGCGGCCGCAAGCTGTTCCGCAAGGCCATCCAGGACATGACGGACAGCTGGGTGTGGGAGCTGAACAACCAGCTGCTCAACCGCGTGCCGGACCCGGTGGACTACGTGGAGATGCGCCGCAAGACGTTCGGCTCGGACCTCACCATGTCCCTGGCGCGCCTGTCCCACGGGGACGCGGTGCCCGAGGACGTCTTCAATACCCGCACGCTGCGGGGGCTGGAGAACTCCGCCGCGGACTACGCCTGCTTCGTCAACGACTTGTACTCCTACCAGAAGGAGATTCAGTTCGAGGGCGAGCTGAACAACTGCGTGCTCGTCGTCCAGAAGTTCCTGGGCGTGGACAAGGACACGGCCGTGCACGTCGTCAACGCGATGATGACCGCGCGCATGAAGCAGTTCGAGCACCTGGTGGCCAAGGAGCTGCCCTCGGTCATCCGCACCTTCGAGCTGGATGAGAAGGCGCAGGCGAAGCTGCACAAGTACGTGGAGCAGCTGCAGCAGTGGATGGCGGGCATCCCCCGGTGGCACGCGGGCGTGACGCGCTACACCGAGGTGGAGCTCATCCACGACGCGGCGCCGAAGCTCCAGACGGGCAAGCCCGTGAGCCTGGGGACGTCGGCGATGCGCATCGCCGAGCTGTTCCGCGCCACGCGCCCCTGAGAAGTCCCAAGGCAGACACATTCCGAAGTGACGAGTCTTCAATCCGAAGAAGGGTGACCCATGTCCAATGATTCGAAGAAGTTCGACGACAACAACCAGAGCCTGGGCACGCAGGCGGCGCGGCAGCTGGCGACGACGACGAAGTCCGAGCCGCAGATGCAGGGCATCTCCTCGCGGTGGCTGCTCAAGCTGCTGCCGTGGGTGCAGGTGTCCGGCGGTACGTACCGCGTCAACCGCCGCATGACGTACGCGGTGGGCGACGGCCGCGTCACCTTCACCAGCACGGGCGCCAAGGTGGCGGTGATTCCGCAGGAGCTGGGCGAGCTGCCGCTGCTGCGTGGGTACGAGGACGTGGAGGCGCTCACCGCGCTGGCCAACCGCTTCGAGCAGAAGGAGTTCAAGGCGGGCGAGGTCATCACCGAGGCTGGCAAGGAGGCCGACTCCATCGTCCTCATCGCGCACGGCAAGGTGAACCGCATCGGCACCGGCAAGTACGGTGAGCCCGTGGTGCTGGAGACGCTGGCGGACGGCGACCACTACAGCTATCAGGCGCTGCTGGAGTCGCAGGACTACTGGCAGTTCACGGCCAAGGCCATGACGCCCGTCATTGCCCTGGTGCTGCAGCAGTCCGCCTTCGAGACGGTGGTGGCGCAAGTCCCGTCGCTGCAGAAGCACATCGAGAAGTTCAAGGCGCGCTCGAAGAAGAAGCAGGACACCACGGGCCAGAAGGCGATTGAGCTGGCGGCCGGCCACCACGGCGAGCCGGTGCTGCCGGGGACCTTCGTGGACTACGAGACGAGCCCCCGCGAGTACGAGCTGGCCATCGCGCAGACGGTGCTCCAGATTCACACCCGCGTCGCGGACCTCTTCAATGACCCGATGAACCAGACGCAGCAGCAGCTGCGCCTGACGGTGGAGGCGCTGAAGGAGCGCAAGGAGCACGAGCTCATCAACAACCGCGAGTTCGGCCTCTTGCACAACGCGGACCTCAAGCAGCGCATCCACACCCGCTCGGGCGCGCCGAGTCCGGACGACATGGACGAGCTGCTCGCCACGGTGTGGAAGGAGCCGTCGTTCTTCCTGGCGCACCCGCGCGCCATCGCCGCGTTCGGCCAGGAGTGCAACAAGCGGGGCATCTACCCCACCAGCGTGGAGATGAACGGCAACCACGTGCCCGCGTGGCGCGGCGTGCCGATTGTCTCTTGCAACAAGCTGCCCATCTCCGAGTCGCGCACCACGTCCATCATGCTGATGCGCGCGGGGGAGAAGAACCAGGGCGTGGTGGGCCTGCACCAGGCGGGCATCCCCGACGAAATCGAGCCCAGCCTCAACGTGCGCTTCATGGGCATCAACGAGAAGGCCATCATGAACTACCTGGTGACGGCGTATTTCTCCGCGGCGGTGCTGACGCCGGACGCGCTGGGCATCCTGGAGAGCGTGGAGCTGGGTCGCTCGTAGTCGTCTCCTGACTCGAAACCACGAAAGACCCCTTCATGGCGAATCCAGACAAAGAGTTGGCGGCCCACGAGGGCACCAGCCTGAGCACGGCCGGCGCGCGGCAGCTGGCGACGACGACCAAGTCGCAGCCGGTGATGCAGGGCATTTCGCCCCGCTACCTGCTGAGCATCCTGCCCTGGGTGCAGGTGTCGGGCGGCACGTACCGCGTCAACCGGCGGCTGACGTACGCGGCGGGCGATGACCGGCTGAACTTCAGCAACATCGGCGTCAAGGTGGAGGTGATTCCGCAGGAGCTGCTGAAGCTGCCGCTGATGCGGGGCTTCCAGGACGCGGATGACCTGCTCATCCGCACGCTGGCGGGCCGCTTCACCCAGCAGCAGTACAAGGCGGGGGACACCATCGTCGAGGCGGGCAAGGCCGCCCAGGACGTGTTCCTCATCG
Source organism: Myxococcus guangdongensis (assembly GCF_024198255.1). NCBI lineage: Bacteria > Pseudomonadati > Myxococcota > Myxococcia > Myxococcales > Myxococcaceae > Myxococcus > Myxococcus guangdongensis. The sequence continues at coordinate 47,310 of NZ_JAJVKW010000013.1, read as the reverse complement.
CGCACGGCAAGGCGCAGAAGCTCTCGAAGGGCAAGTACGGCGACCCGCTGGTGCTGGACACGCTGGCGGACGGCGACCACTTCGGCGACCAGGCGGTGGTGGAGTCGAACGACGTGTGGCCCTTCACCGTCAAGGCCCTCACGGCCTGCACGGTGATGGCGCTGCCGCAGGACGTGTTCGAGGCGCTCATCGTCCAGTCCCCGGCGCTCAAGGCGCACGTGGAGCGCTACAAGGCGAAGCTCAAGAAGCCGCAGGACAAGGCAGGGCAGGCGGCCATCCCGATGACGGCCGGCCACCACGGCGAGCCCGTCCTGCCGGGCGGCTTCGTGGACTACGAGCTCAAGCCTCGCGAGTACGAGCTGAGCGTGGCGCAGACCATCCTGCGCGTGCACACGCGCGTGTCGGACATCTTCAACGACCCGATGAACCAGACGCAGGAGCAGCTGCGGCTGACCATCGAGGCGCTGAAGGAGCGCAAGGAGTGGGAGCTCATCAACAACCCGGAGTTCGGCCTGTTGCACAACGCCGACCTCAAGCAGCGCCTCAACACGCGCTCGGGGCCGCCGACGCCGGACGACATGGACGAGCTGGTGACGCGCCGTCGCAAGACGCGCTACTTCCTGGCGCACCCGCGGGCCATCGCGGCGTTCGGCCGGGAGTGCACCCGGCGCGGCCTGTACCCCACGGTGGTGGACGTGGGTGGAGCGAAGTTCCAGGCGTGGCGCGGGGTGCCCATCCTCCCGTGCGACAAGCTGCCCATCAGCCGGGAGAACACGACGTCCATCATCGCCATGCGCACCGGGCAGGATGACCAGGGCGTGGTGGGCCTGCACAACGCGGGCATCCCCGACGAGGTGGAGGCGAGCCTCACCGTCAAGCGCATGGCCATCAACGACCAGGCCCTCACCCAGTACCTGGTGAGCACCTACTACTCCGCCGCCGTGCTCGTCCCCGACGCGCTGGGCGTGCTGGAGAACGTGGCGCTCGGCGCCTGAAGCGACTGAAACATCAGGACGGGCCCGGTGCGTTTGCTCGCGCCGGGCCCGTTCTCGTTTCACGAATGCCCCGGCAATAACAAACAGCCAGTCGCGCGCCGGGCAGACCTCGACTCCGTCGCCATCACCGCGACGGTGCACTTCGCCTTCGGCCATGGCCTCCACCGGGACGCGAGGGCGCGCTGGCCCTCACGATGTCGTGGAGCCCCCGTTCGGGCCCTTCTTCGACGGAGGCAGGTTCTTCGCGTCATGGAGGCTGAGGACTGGGTGGGCGGGAGCTTGCGCTCCGGGCGCGAAGGCTCTGGCCGCGGGGGCGAGGAAGAGTCCCGCCGGTGCCGCGGCGGCCATGGGTGGGTTGGCGGGCCGAGGAGGGACGGGGGGCTTCGGCCGCTGGGCCCGAGCCAACGCGTCCGCTTCCTTGGCCTGTTCCCGTGCCCGTTGCTTCATGGCTTCTCGCGCTCTGTGCTCCTCGCGGGCTTGAAGGGCGGCCTGCACGTTCAGGACGGGACGCGGCGGCGGGACTGCGAGCACCCGCTGGTATTGCTCCCAGGACTTGCCCATCTCCTCCACCCATCGGCTGTAATGCATGCTGGAGCCCAGCGGACATCGCAGCTCGAGGATGGGCGCCTTCACATCGGCGCCCCGGAAGCGCACCGTGTCGACCTTGTTCTTGAGCGCTCCGAGTCCGATGAGGATGGCCCCTCTCTCCTGCGTGAAGAGGTCTTTGTTGGGGATGTTCTCCAGCCAGTCGTTGAAGGTCGGGGGAATGCGGTTGTCGCCGTTCCAGGGAATCATTCGGTGGCTGAGCTGGATGAGGACGTCGATATGCTGCGGAGCTGTCAAGGGGGCCCTGGCCACCATGGCTTGTCTCATGAGCCAGGTCATCCACTCCTTCCGCATGATGACTTTCACGCCCTTCCGGTAACTCAACCGGTCCTGCTCGGTTTTGGGGAGCAGGCTGAAGATGGTGCGGAAGTCGGTGCGAGCCAGGGTGTCGAACTTGGCCTTGATGAAGGGCTTCGATTTTTCGTGGCAGGCACGGATGAGGTAGTCCATCACGAGCCAGAGGAATCCCCAGGTCTCGGCTGGGAGCTCGGGAAACAGCTGAGTGGGCGTGAGGGACTCCCTGCGTTCACGAACGCGCGTCCTGAGCTTGTTCCAATGCGTCTCCATGGTCTCATGCAGCCCGGCATCTCCGAAGTTATTGAAGCCGCGGTTGCCATAGATCTGCGGAATGCAAACCAGGGGGACGCCGACGGTGATCTGCAGCGCCCCGTCGATGGGGCCGCCTTTGGCGAGCTTCCACTCCACCGGCACTTGCTTGTCGGCCACGTCCTTGGCGACCACGTCCTTGGCGACGACCTTCTTGACGGGCACTCCCTTGACGGTGATGACCGGTGTCTTGCTGTCCTTGAGGGCCGCGAATTCCTTGTCCCAGGCGGCGGCCTGCTCCGCCATGCGGGTCGCTGTCGAGATCAGCTCCTCCAGGGAGTTCGCCGGAGGGTCGCTGACGAATTCGACGACCGGAATCAGGGCGCTGGTCACCTCGTTGACGGCCTTGAACGTCTTGTCGTCCTGACAGATGACGGTCCCCTTGGGCTTGCCGAGGGGACTCTTGATGTCCAGGCTGGCGCACTCCAACTCGATGCCGAAGGGCATGCACTGGCCCACCGTCGGCGCGTTCGGCTCCGCGCGCGCCCAGGGTGGGGGCGGCGGCTGCATGCCATCCTGGTCCCGGAGCACGAAGGCCGCTGCATGAGCCCCCGTCGTGTCCGCCTCGGCTTCCAGGGACGCGTCTTGGACGATGGCGCTCCGGACACCTTCAGGAGGGCGGACCCTTCCAGCGCGCTGCTGCAGCACATGGGACAGCTCGTGCGTCAGGAGCTTCAGCCCTGGGAGGGTGGCGGGATTGTACATGCCTGGGGCGAACCAGATGTCCGAGCCCACGGCCATCGCCGCCACGCGCAGTCCCGGATGGGTATGGATGCGCACACCCGAGAGGTCCTGGCCCCAGAACGCCTCCAGCTTGTTTCTCAGGGGCTCTGGCAGCGGCGCCCCCGGCTTCGGGTGAGGTGATGCGCGGTGGCTGCCTTCTTCGCGTGGGTTCATGAAGGTGTCTCTCGGGTTGTCTGATTCAGCGTCCGCAGCTTGTCCTGCCACCACCCCCTGGCCAGGGCGGTGAGTCCCAGCTCCGCCTCGCACCAGGCGCCCTGCACCTCGGAGAGCAGCTGGGTGACCTCCTGGTGGTCCGGGGAGAGCTCGCCCGCGCGCGCGCAGGCCTGGAAGGCGCGGGCGTGCTCCCCCAACTCCAAGTAGACCCGCCCCAGGGCGACATACGTCAGGGGCGCTTCGTGCTCCTGGACCGCGCGTTCGAGCAGCGCACCGGCCTGGAGGAAATCTCCCTGACGACAGAACACGTCGCTCATCCGCAGCGAGAAGTCCTGCTGCCGGAGGCCATCGCGTGAATCGCCTTCCCGCAGGTACCGCAGCGCTGTCTCGAAGTCGTCGAGCGCCAGGGCCACCGCTCCAGCCTGCACGTAGAGCGTGAGGGCATGGGGGTCCAGGGCGATGCAGCGATCGTAGAAACGCAGGGCGCGCTTGTGCTCACCCGCTTCGGAGAGCTTTTGTGCCGCGAGCTCGAAGTCGAGCCGGTCCTGGCTCGCTTGGGATTGGATGAAGCCCCGGGTGAAGGCCTCCCGCAGTGACGAGGCGATGGGGGCCCCGCTGCGCCAGAGCGCCGTGCGTGTCGAGCCGTGCCACCCCGGATTCACCAGCAGCTCAGCTCCCCTCAGGCGGGCCCACGGCGTGAAGAGGGGGAAGCAGACGGGGTGGTTGAGGCTGTCCCCATAGACGACGGGGACGCGACTGATGGACGCGATGTGTCCAGGGGAGGAGCCGTCCTCGAAGTCGCTGAACAGGAACACTCCGCCGTGCGGCATCCGTGTGAGGAACGAATCGAGCAGCTCCATGAACGCGTAGGGATAGGCCAGCTCCGCTTCGACGTCCTGGGCGAGCACCTCTTCGAGCAGGGCGGCGTGATGCGCGCCGCGGAAGGTCGCGCGCGGGTCGACGGGCAACCACGCGTGTTCGCCCAGGAGCGTCCGCCACCGCGCCGCCTCCTCGGTGGCCTCGGGCTCCGAGGATCGGGCGTCCTCGGTGAGCGGGCGGAGGTTGCGCGAATGCAGCTCGAGCCACGTGTCGGCTCGCTTGCGGAACACCTTGGTGGGGAGCACGCAGCACAGGTAGTTCGCCAGCACGGCCCAGGGGGCCAGTGTCACGGCCTCGCCGTCGAGCGTGTGCGCCACCGAGGGGGCGCGGCCATCCACCAGCGCGGGGAGCACATGGCCGGAGGCGACGAACCCGGCCAGCGCGGCTCGCTGGATGGCCTGCTCCAACGACAGGCGCGAGACGTCCGTGAAGACATAGCTCACGCGGTCGAACAGCGCGCGCCCCGCCTCACCCAACTCATCCCTCAGCGCGAGCAGCACCCCGACGCAGAAGTCTCCCAACCCTCCGCCCAGCTCGAGCACCTGGATGCGTGTCTCCGAGGTGACTCGGCCCTCTGCCTGGAGGGAATGGACCAGCGCCAGGAGCAGGACCGCGTGTTGATGGGCGAAGGCGTGGTTGTTGGTCGCCCGGTAGGGGATGTCACCCTCGGTCCAGGCGCGAATGCCTCGGGTCTCGAAGTAGGAGGCATGGGCCCGCCAGCGGTGTCCTTCGTCGTAGGGAACCCAGTCTTGAGCGTCGAACGTCATGTCTCTCTGGATGAGAATCGTGGTGGCGCGACTTCGGCTCGGCGCGCATTTGCAGACGGCGTGCCGCGAAATCTTCGCGTGTCGTGCTTCTCAAAAATTCCAGGGACTGGGTTCACTGGCAGTGGGGCACCGCGAAACCGAGTCTCGGCGCTCCAGGGTGCGTTCGACGCGAACGCGGATGCGTCGGGTGAGGACGCATGTGCCTCCCGGATACGGCCGCGTTTCGCAGGGTCTGCTTGATATCCCACCTGTCGTTCGTGCCAGTCTGACCGGATGAAACGAGTCCTCCTGCTGGCTGGACTGTTGAGCCTCGTTGCGTGCAAGGGCTCCTCCAACGGGCCCAACGACACCCCCGACGCAGGCCCCAACAACCCAGGGGACCCCGATGGTGGAGGTGGGCCCGATGGGGGCCTGGCGTCCGCGTGCGTGGTGCAGACGGTGCTCGCCGAGCGTTGCGCCAGCTGTCACGGCGCGATGCCAGCGCAGGGGGCGACGATGCCGCTGCGCACCCTGCATGACATGCGGGTGAGCTCGACGCGGGATGGGAGTCTGAGCAACGCCGAACGCGCGCTCATCCGCATGCGCGACGACGCGTCGCCGATGCCGCCCGCTCCCCATGAGCGCGCGAGCGCAGCGGAGCTCGCCGCGCTCGAGGCGTGGATAGGGGAGGGGATGCCCCTCTGCGGGGGCACCAGCGGCCCGCCCGTGCCGGAGGTGGCCGAGCCCAACCTGCTCGAACAGTCCACGCTCTTCAGCTGCACCGAGGGCGTGCGCTCGGATGCGCCGACGCGCATCCGCCGCATGAACCGGCGCGAGTTCACGCGCAACGTCGGTGGCTCGGTCGAGCGCAGCTGGACGGGGTTCAGCTTCTACGACAACCCGCTCGACCCCAGCGCCATCGAGCAGTACAGCTCCTGGGCCACGGACGAGACGCTGGACGAGGCCACGGTGGAGCTCTTCCTGCCGGTCGTCGGCGAGGCCGCCTCGCCGTGGACGATGAGCTACCCGGACGGAAACCGGATGGAGCGTGTCTTCACCAACAGCCGCTTCAACTGCATGTTCAACGACGCGAACCCGAGCGACACCTGCAAGCGCTTCCACCTGGGCCAGATGCTCGAGTTCGGCGTGTTCTTCCGCCCGCCCACCGAGGATGAGCTCACCCGCCTCACCGCCTTCGCCACCGAGGTCATCGCGCAGGAGCCGAGCAAGTCCGCGGCCATCCGCGCGGACTCCATCACGCGCATCTCCAACGCCGCGTGGATGATGACCGGCGCCATGTTCCGCCGCGAGATGGGCGGCGAGCCGGCCGACGGCCGCGTGACGCTGACCGGCCTCGAGCTGGGCTCGCAGCTGGCCTATGCGCTGGGAGGACGTGCGCCCTCGGCCACGCCGAGCTTCGTGTGGCCGCACTACTCCGCGCCCCTGGAGGGGCACCTGGCGGACGTGGCCACCGCCGCGAAGGATGGCTCGCTCGCGCAGGATGCGACGACCACTGCCCTCATCAAGAAATACCTGGGCGGCGTGGACGCCCACCAGAACGGCACTCCGCGCTTCGACCTGGTGCAGGACTACAACGAGGAGCAGCGCGGCAAGCGCGGACAGTACTGGCTGGGTGACGGCGTCGCGGGCTTCTTCCGCGAGTGGCTCGGCTATGGGCACGTGTCCGCGGTGTTCAAGGAGTCCCCGGCGGCGACGTCGCGCTTCGAAATCGAGGGGCTCGGCTACATCAGCGCCGTCTCCTACGACAACCTGCTCACCAACTTCCATCCGCTGGAGCCGACCTTCATCCAGCAGTTCGACGACCTGATTGCCCGGGTGGTCGTCGAGGACAAGGACGTGCTGGCGAACCTGCTCACCACGCGCACCTTCTACGTGCCCTCGATGCAGAACGCGGCATACGACTCGCACAAGGGCCTGTCGCACCCCTACAACGTCAGCGAAGTCCTGCCGGCGACCATCGCGGGCCGCTGGAAGACGCTGCCCGCCACCGAGCGCGCGGGCGTGCTGACCCACCCGGTGTGGCTGGCCTCGCACGGCGGCAACTTCGAGGACGACCCGTCCATCGTCCACCGCGGCAAGTGGGTGCGCGAGAACCTCCTGTGCGGCTTCGTCCCGCCGCTCAGCAGCGTGCAGGTGGCGGCGCAGGTCGGCGCTCACGCTCCCGACAAGAACGCGCGCCGCCGTCTGCAGGAGGCGACCGCCGGCGCGCAGTGTCAGGGCTGCCACCGCCTGATGGAGCCGCTCGGCCTGCCGTTCGAAATCTACAACCACGCGGGCTTCCTGCGCGCCAGGGACCACTCCCCGAGTGGAGGGTGGACGACGCCGGACGGGAGCTCGACGCTCACGGCGATGCCGGACCCCGCGCTGGACGGCCCGGTGAGAGACGCGGTGGAGTTGAGCGAGCGCCTGGCGACCTCGCGGCACGTGAAGCGCTGCTTCCTGAGACAGACCTTCCGCTACTTCATGGGCCGCCCGGAGAACGCGAGCGACGCCTGCACGCTGACGCAGATGGAGCAGGCCTACGACGCGAACAACGGCTCGTTCTCCAAGATGCTGACCACGCTGATGACCAGTGACACCTGGAAGACGCGGCGCGTGCCGCGGGCTGGAGAGTGACCGCCATGTTCTCGCGACGAACCGTCCTGAAGGGCATGGCCGCCGGCCTCTTCGCGCCCTACTTCCATGAGGTCCACGCCCAGACGTCCAAGCCGCCGGCGCGCCTGGTGCTGGTCCTCGAGTGCAATGGTGTCTACCCGCGCGCGCTCCTGAGCGCGGGCACCCGCACGGCGCTGGGGGGGCGCGCCACCACCACCGACCGCATCTTCTGGGATGCGTACAAGGACACGCCGCTGGTGCGCGAGGGCGACAACCTGGCCACCGCGGCCTGTCTGGGGCCGTTGGCGTCGTCTTCCGGGAACCTCGACCTGGTGAATCGCTCCGCCGTGCTGCTGGGGCTCTCGAGCCTCATCGCGGGTGGAGGTCACTCCAGCGGGACGGGGGCCTTGAGCTGCGCGGTGAACGGCGCGGGCGCGACCTTCGACGCGGTGATTGCGCCGCGCCTGCGCCGGGGGGCACCGTTCGACGTGCTGCGCCTGGGCACCAGCTCCGCGCGCGTGTCGATTGTCTATGAGACGTGCGCGCTCGGGCCCCGCAAGCCCGCGGGCATCATCGTCAACCCGTCGCTCGCGTTCGACAGCACCTTCGGCTCGCTGCTGGGCGGCTCGACGAACGGGAGAGATCGCAAGATGCTCTTCGACTTCGCGCTGGCCGACTCGCGCAAGGCGTTGGCGGAGTTCAGGGGCAACTCGAACGAGCGGCTGAAGCTGGAGCGCTACCTCGCGTCGCTCGAGTCGCTGCGCACGCGGGAGGACCAGCTCGGTGGCATGGCGGACCGCGTACGGCCCTACCTGCCGCCGGCGCCGAAGGACAACCCGCTCATCACCGGCGCGGGCTCACCGCCCGACTCGCTGAAGTGGTTCGAGGCGCAGTTCCAGATCGCCACGGCGTCGCTGCTGGGCGGGCTGACGAACACGGTGGTGCTGGCGACGGGGACCTCGGGCTTCGACGTCGCCTACGGCGCGGACGTGGCCGACGTCGCGCGACACAATCTGCAGCACGGCCTGGACGCGGGGCAGAACTGGGACCGCGTCGCCGAGGTGACCCGGCGCCACGTGCAGCTCGTCGCCAACCTGGCGCGGACGCTGGCCGCCACGCCCGAGGTCGGCGCGAGCGGCTCGATGCTGGACCACACCGCCATCGTCTTCATGTCCGACAACGGCGAGCAGCACCACTCGACGTCGCGGGAGTGGCCGAAGCTCGTGGTGGGTGGCAACGCGCTGGGCCTGAAGACGGACGGTCGCACGGTCGTCTACCCGAAGTTCGACGCGGCCCGGAACCGGCAGGTCTCCAACCTCTTCAACACGCTCGGCCACGCGTTCGGAGACGCGGACTTCAACACCTTCGGGCAGGAGGGCAGCACGCGCATCGCGCAGGGACCGCTGAGCGAGCTGTATGGCTGAGCGGTGAGCACGGCCGGGTTCTCTGGCCCGGCTTCGAGCTGGTATCCTCGACTCCCATCTTGGGTGTGAGTCATGGAGGTCGTTCGTGAGCGCGGGTCAGTGGCTGTCGAAGAGCGCGGGCTTCATGCTTCTGTTGTGGGGGCTCGCGTTCGTGGACGCGGCGCATGCGCAGGTGCGGCTCAAGTCCAAGCCCGCGGGCAAGATTCCCGACCAGTTCGTCGTGGAGTTCACCTACCCGCCGCAAGCGCGGCTCCGGCTGTTCGTGAACGACATCCCCGTCTACCAGCATCGCGTGGGCAGCCCGGAGGAGGAGCAGGAACCCGAGATTCGGCGAGGCTTCCCCATCCAGCACTTCGTGGTGCCTGGGGAGAACACGCTCCGGGTGGAAGTCGACGGCGATTCGGAGACGGTCCAGGGGAAGCTGCAGACGCTCTCGGTGAAGGTGGGGAAGGACCTGGCGATGACGGAGACCTACTCCGACGTCGGGGACATCCAGGTGAAGACCCCGCTCGTCTTCACCGCGCCCAAGGGCCTGAAGCCGCCTCTCTGGCGGACCGGCAAGAAGATCGCGTGGAGCGACGAGGAGAAGAAGCAGGTCCACGCCAGGATTGCCGAGCTGCAGCAGTTGCTCCAGGCGAAGAACTTCAAGGCGTTCACCGCGCGCCTGACGCCCTCCATCCAGGAGACTGTCCGTCTGACGGGAATCGGCGATGCGAAGTTGCTGGCCCGCCGGGAGGTCATGGACTGGGAGGGACTCGCGGAGGCCGGTGACTGGGCGGTCCGAAGCCCCTCGGTCGAGGCGCTGGACTGCAAGCTCCTCGGAGACGGTTGGTTGGTCGAGTGCCTGGAGAAGGGGACGGACCACACGCTCCAGGTCACCTCGGACGGCGTCACGGAGGGGCGCCGGTTCCTGTGGATGAAGCGAGACGCGGGCTACGGGCTGTATCAGAAGGTCAGCCTCTTCTGAGCCTGTCGGAAGTGTGCCGCTCGTGGTGGCCATGGTTCTCGGTGCTTTCCCGATTCGGCATTGCGTGTTGCCGAGTCAGGCCATTTCGTTAGACATGTGCCGAGTCCGGCGGAGGCATGCCGAGTCGTGCAGGGTTGCCGGCATGAAGACAAGGCCGGCCTCCCTTCGAGCGGAGACATCGTGAAGAAGCAGGACGCAGCCGCGTGGGCCCTCCTGGCCCTGTCCATGGGCGGCTTTGGCATCGGTACGACCGAGTTCGCCTCCATGGGCATCCTCCCGCTCATCGCCACCGGCCTGGGCACGACGATTCCCAAGGCCGGCTACGTCATCGCGGCCTACGCGTTGGGCGTCGTCGTGGGGGCGCCGCTGGTGGCCATCGCGACGGCGCGCATGTCACGCCGGTCGCTGCTGCTGCTCCTGATGGTGGCGTTCACCGTGGGCAACGCGGCGTCCGCGTTGGCGCCCACCCTCGACACGCTCATCCTGGCCCGGTTCGTCGCGGGGCTGCCTCACGGCGCGTACTTCGGCGTGGGCTCCGTGGTGGGCGCGGCGCTCTTGGGGCCGGGGAAGAAGGGGCGCGCGGTGGCGCTGCTCATGGCCGGGCTCACCGTGGCGAACATCATCGGGGTTCCGTTGGCCACCTTCCTGGGGCAGCGGCTGGGGTGGCGCAGCACGTACCTGCTGGTGGGCGCCATCGGGGTGGTGACGCTCATTGCCCTCTGGCGCTGGGTGCCGCACGTGGCGTCGCTGGGGGGCTCCAGCGTGCGCCAGGAACTGGGCGCCCTCAAGCGGCCCCAGGTGTGGTGGACGGTGGTGGTGGGCGCCGTGGGCTTCGGCGGGCTCTTCGCCGTCTACAGCTACATCGCGCCCACGATGACTCGCGTGGCGGGGCTGCCCGAGTCCGCGTTGCCGCTGGTGCTCGCGCTCTTCGGCATGGGCATGACGGCGGGCACGCTCTGGGGCGGGAAGCTCACGGACCGCTCGGTGACGCTCGCGATGTGGAGCGGGTTTGGTGGCGTGACGCTGGTGATGGTGCTGTTCGCGCTGCTGGCGACGTCGCTCTGGGCGGCGGTGCCGTTGGTGTTCCTCATCGGCTTCACCGCGTCGCTCCTGGGGCCCGCCGTCCAGGTGCGGCTGATGGAGGCGTCGCCGGATGCGCCCTCGTTGGCCGCGTCCATGTCGCATTCCGCGTTGAACATGGCCAACGCCGCCGGGGCGTGGCTGGGGAGCCTGGTGCTCGCGGCGGGGTATGGCTATCTGGCGCCGGCGTGGGTCGCCGTGGCGCTCAGCCTCGCGGGGGCGGCGCTCTTCTGGGGGGCGACCCGCTCCCAGCCTCGCGCGCCGACGGGTGGGCCGTCTGAACCCATCCAGGCAACTCATCCGCCGATGTAGGCGGCCAGCTCGTCAGGCTTCCCCTCGGGAAAGGCTGCCTTCAAGTAATCGAGGAAGGCGGAGACACGCGCGCTCAACAGCCGCCGCGAGGGGTAGAGCGTCCACAGCGTGATGTCGGGTCCCTCGACATCACCCCAGTGCACCAGCCTTCCGGCGGCCAGGTCGTGACTCACCAGTGAAATGGGCAGGCGTGCGGCGCCGACACCCGCGCGGACCGCATCGCGGACCATGATGAGCGACGAGAGGCGAAGGACGGGCTGGATCGCGATGCGTGACTTTCCAGTGCGTGTCACGACATTCCAGGCGGCACTGCCGTCGCCCCCGCCACGGACGACGGCGGCGACAGCGAGCTGCTTGGGAGGCCTGACGAGCTTCGGGCTCGCGACGACCACCAGCCGGTCGCGCAGGAAGCTGCGGCCCACCCATCGCTCATCTGGATCCGGATTGACACGAATGGCCAGGTCATAACCTTCCTCAATCAGGTCGACGGCCCGGTCCTCCGCGGTGACCTCGAGCTGGACGTCCGGATGTTTCAGCGCGAACCCGGCCGCGAGCTTCCCCATCGCGGTCTGCGAGAAGAGCAACGGCGCGCTGATGCGCAGCCTGCCTCTCGGCGTGTCCCCACCTGAGGCGATCTCCGCAGCCGTCTCATCGAGCTCGGTCAGCAGGGCCCCTGTTCGTTCGAACAGCGCCCGGCCCTCCTCGGTGAGCTTCAGCGTGCGCGCTCCGCGCTCGAACAGCCGCAGGTCGAGCTCCGCTTCGAGTTCCGCCACCCGGCGGGACAGGGTCGCCTTCGGGCGCCCCGCCGCGCGCGCGGCCCGTCCAAAGCCCCCGTGTCGGGCGACGAGATTGAAATCAGCGAGAGCGAGCAGGTCCATGGGGTGTTCCGCCAGTGAGACGACTCGTCCAAGAATAGCGTCTGGCGGTCCGAATCTGAAACGGTAGGTTATCGGGGGCTCGCAGCCCGAACCGGCGTGATTCCCAGTCCCTCCTGCTATCGGCGGGCTGAGTGACACCCCACCCTCACGAGAAGGAAGACCCTCATGATCTATGCGTCCGCCACCATCCCGGTGAACCCCGAAGGCGAGCCCCATCTCACCCGCGAGCAGGCCTGGAAGGGCCTGGTCCTCAAGGCCCGCGACGCGCGGCTGTTCCTCCCGCCCGGTCTCTGCACCCGTTGCGACGTCGTCGAGGAGAGCGCCTCTCACATCGTGCGTGAAGCCACGATCGCGGGCGCCGAGCTGCGCGAAATCATCACGTTCGAGCCGCAGCGCAAGGTCACCTTCTTCCAGGCCACGGGCCCGCGCGAGGGTGCCATCATCAACGAGCTGTTCGAGGACGCCGACGGCGCGCTCCAGCTGCGCTTCTATTGCTACCTCGGCCTGCGAGGCCACGCGCCGAACGGCCCCGAGGAGCGGGCCGAGCAGGAGTGGATGAGCGGCGACAAGGGCTACAAGAGCGCCTTGCTGTCGACGCTGAAGCAGACACGCGAGCTGCTCGCCGAAGGCCGGCTCTGAACAGCACCACCAACTCGGGACGGCTTCTCAGGAGGCGTCCCACCCTCTCGAGGTCACAACCATGCAGGCTTCTGAAACCAACACCCGCCAGTCCGCGCAGCCCAGGCTCCTGGTCCTTGGCGGGACCGGCGGCACTGGCCGCCTGATGGTCAGCGACGCGGTGGCGCGAGGGTATGACGTCTCCGTGCTCGTGCGCTCCGCCGAGAAGGCGAGTGCTCTCCAGGGCGCGAAGCTCATCGTCGGAGACGCCCGCGACGAGAAGGTCCTGCGTCAGGCGCTTGAGGGCCGTGACGCCGTCATCAGTTCGCTCGGCACACCCGCCAGCCCCTTCCGCGAGGTTTCCTTGCTCTCATCCGCCACGCGCTCGCTCGTGAGCGCGATGAAGGCCGAGCAGGTATCACGGCTGGTCAGCATCACGGGGATGGGCGCGGGTGATAGTGCCGGGCACGGCGGCTTGCTCTTCGACTACCTGCTCTTCCCGCTGCTCCTGCTCAAGGTGTACGCAGACAAGGATCGGCAGGAGGCCATCGTCCGGGAGAGTGGGCTCGACTGGGTGCTCGTTCGCCCGTCCGTCCTCAACAACAAGCCGGGGCGCGGGACTGTCCGCGCGCTCACGGACCTCTCCAGCTTCCACGGAGGAAGCATCTCGCGAGCGGATGTCGCGACGTTCGTCTTGGACCAGGTGAGAGGAGATGCGTGGTTGCATCTCGCTCCATTGATTACCTGGTGAACGTAATTTCGGATGCTCCGCTTCCTGTGCGCGCCTTCTTCGCTCCTACGCGGGGAAACGCTCTCGCCAATGGAGCTGTATCAGATTCGTTGAGTCCGCTCAACTGTGGGAGAAGGACCCAACACTGCCGAAGAATCCATTCCCGCCGGAGTTCAAAGCGCGAGTCGTCGAGGTGGCGAATGCGGGACGAACGACGAGCAGTCTGTCCGAGGAGTCCACGTCTCGGACACGACAGTGTGCAATTGGGTGCGTCAGAGCGAGCTGGACGAGGGCGCTCGCCAAGATGGACTGACAACGGACGAAAAGCAGGAACTGGCCCGGTTGCGGCGCGAGGTGAAGGTTCTGCGTGAGGAGCGCGACATCCTCTCAAAGTCGCGGCATGGTTCGCGCAGGAAGGCATCGGGACGCCTAAGAAGCGTTCCGCTTCGTGAGTGAGAAGCAAGTCGAGCGTGCGGTGTCGACGATGTGCCGGCCACTGAGCGTCACCGAGGCCAGTTACTACGCCTGGAGGGGAAGGCCCGCCTCAATGCGGGCCAAAGAGGATTCCCATCTCTCCGAGCGTATCCATGCCATTCATCAGAAGCTGGACGGCACCGGCCTCCACTTCAAGTGTCTTCGTATCCATTCCTAGGCTAGTCCTATGCGTTAGCGACCTGTCCGAGTGAAATGAGGGCTACACCACTGGGTCTCAAAGAGACCGGTGTAGCTCCAGTCACTCCGGATCGACACGGCGACCGGCTTGTAGAGGAAGTGGTGTGCCCACAGAACGCCCGCTGTCGGGCGGATATGACCTGTCTGGAGCCTTCGGACCACTGATTACGAGAGACGAGCCGACCGGGAGGGGTTGGGTACCACTGCTTCGCACTGCCGTCTAGATTCCAGAGGGGTGAGGTAGCCCATGCTCGAGTGAGGACGGACCTGGTTGTAGTGCTGTCGCCACGTCTCGATGACTGCTTTCGCGTCACCGCGAGAGCGAAACCACTCCATGCTGTGGCACTCGTCGCGCAAGCGCCCGTTGAAGCTCTCATCGGTGCCGTTCTGCCAGGGCTTGCCGGGTGCGATGTGGGCCAGTTCGATGCCTGCCTCCTCGGCCCACCGCAGGATGTCCGACGAGACGAACTCCGGCCCGTTGTCGCTGCGCAGGTGCCGCAGCGCCCCTCGCTGGCTCACCAGCTTCGACAGCACCTCCACGACCCGTCTGGAGCGGATGGCGCCGGCGACGTCGATGGCGAGACATTCACGTGTCCACTCGTCCACCACGGTGAGGCACTTGAGCTGCTGCCTGTTGGCACAGCCGTCGAAGACGACGTCGTAGGCCCACACCTGGTTGGGTCCCGCTGCAGGACGCGGACGGGGGCTGCACCTCGATGTCCAAGTCCCGTTCAGCCAGCAGCTTCTTCAGTCGAGCATTCTCCGCCTCCAACTGCTTCAGCCGCTTCGTGTCGTTGGCGTCCATGCCGCCGAAGCGCTTGCGCCACGCGTAGGGCGTCGGCTCACTCACCCCGTGCTTCTTCGCGGTCTCCGGCACGGACGACCGCTCCGCTTCGCGCAGAATCGCGACCATCTGCTCTTCGCTGAACCGACTCTTCTTCACCGCCTGCCTCTGTTGTCCCTGAAGACGGCATCTTCTCAATCTTCACGTGGTCCGAAAAGACCTGGGCATGTCAGATACCCAGGTGCGGAAGGCCCTGCTCCGAGTCCTATCAAGCCTGTGGAGCTTCCTGGGAGAGGTGACCAACTCGGTTCGCCTGCCCAGAGGAGGCATCGAATCTCTCGCTCTTTCGCTTGTTGTCTATTGAACGGTTGGTTTGTAGTGCTATCGCGCAGAACGTACGCGCAGCAGAACATCCCGTCAGTGCACGCCGACGATAGCCGGCGCGACGACGCCTCGGGGGTAAGCCATGGCCGACGGGCTCACGTGGATGCACGTCTCCGATCTGCACTTTCGTGCAGGTCGAGGGCGCGATGCTGCGAATCACGTTGCCGTCACACGCGAACTCATTGCTGACGCGGCGGCACAACGAGATGTCCTTGGCCCACCTGACTTGCTCATAGTGACGGGTGACGTTGCCTTTGCAGGGCAGGAAGAGGACTACAACCTAGCGAACAAGTGGCTTACGAAGCTCCTGGAAGTGCTGCGCATTGCACCTAGCCAAATGCTGGTCGTCCCTGGAAACCACGATCTCGATCGCACGACTGTGCACCGAAACTTCGTGATGGAGACTCTTCACTCGAGTCTGCGGAGTAATACGGAAAGGCTCGACGATGCACTGTCACAGCCAGATGCATTGCTTCAGCTTGCGACCAAGTTTCGGCATTACGTGCAATTCAAAGGCCTAAAAGAACAAGAGCTTCCATTGAGCTGGGTTAGCCATGTGCGTTGCAGAAGTTTTGATCAGCCGGTTGTCGCTGTGGGGTTCAATAGTGCGCTGCTTTCGTTTGACGATTCCGACGCCCCGGAGAATCTCGCCTTGGGTCGAGTGCAGCTCAATTCAGCGCTTGACGGCGTGCCAAAGAATGCTCTGCTGCTAGTGCTTCAGCATCATCCCCCTGAATGGCTAATCGATGGTGAAGTGGAACTGCAGATGCTCCGCCCTCGACCGCACATCATTCTATGCGGCCACACGCACAAACAGGCGCTGCAGGCATCTATGTCGGCTGGCCTAGGAGGCGTACTTCAGCTTAATGCGGGGGCTGGCCATACCCACGGTAACTTCACGAGTCACACCTATTATTGGGGGCAGCTCGGCAGCTGGGGCCTAAGGCTCTATCGGCGGCAGTGGAGCGGCGAACACGGGACCTTTGCCGACGCCCCTGTCCCAAGAGACGTGCCTCGAGAGGGGGATGCGGTGGTGCTTCGAGGCCATCTCCCCCAGGTGCTCCAAAACTGGCTCGGTGTCGACCTGCAAACGCCTAGTAGTCGGTCTTCTATAGTTGACGCCATTCAGCGAATAGCCGTGGAATGGCACGAGCACCTTGATCCAAGTCTCATGGAGACGATGCGTGTTCATCCTCTTTCGCTGGCCGACGAGACACTCGACTACCTAAATACATGCTCCGAGCATGAGTTGGATCAGCATGCTGCTGAGGAGTTTGAGCGATACAATGATGTCTCGCTCCCTGCTCTTCCTTTGGCTAGACATGAGGCCTATCTTGTTGCGCGATATCTGCTGCAGCGTATACTCAGGAATGACGCGGAGTCGTGTAGGCGCCGTCCGTATGTCTACCCGGTCCATCAATATCTTGCGCAGCTCGCCGCCGAGCTCCCGAACGAAAAGCGCGAGTGTTTTCAATCTACTCTTGTCTCTTGGCTCACATCCCGTAGGGTATATGAAGTGGCTAGGCATTTTGCCGCTTTTCAGCTTGGAATGAATAGAGTGCAAGCAGCTGCGGCTTCTCTGCTTGGTGCGGCAGAGAATGTGACCGAAGTAGGCGAGGTTCGCTGCTACAGTGTTCTCGCACTGGGCATGTTACGGTCCATTGAAAGTGCCCAGCGCCTCGGGCAGCTCTATGAAACGGAGCGCAATGGTGAGATCAAGAAGGTAATCGCTCATGCGTTGATGTATATTGGGCGTGAGCAGAAAGTGCAGCAGAAATGAAACGCGCGCAGGAAGTTCTCTTTCTCTCGTGGCTAGGGTTTCTGTTTGCGGGTTGTGGCTCTTATCGCAGTCATGTGTTGTCGGTGTTTGATGAGCATCAAGCTCCAGGCGTCGTCGTGCTTGCTCTGGGGGAGTCGGACTCTGCGTCAAAGGTGCGGTTCATCCAATTGAACATAGCGGTTCAAGCAGCACGCCATGGCCCTGTGCTCCTCTTGGTCACGGATCAGGAGGGCAAATTCCAGCTCCACCGCGAGTGTGCTCGCCTGAAGGGTTTGTGTGATTTTTTGGAGAACGAGACCATCCGGATTGCTTTTGTTCGACATGAGGGGCCATGGGTTCGAGACTATGGGCCGCATGTTGCTACCAGCGCTGACTCACTGATCATTCTGGATGCTCGCTATGATGACATACGCCTTGAGCGGCAGCTCACCGCGAAGCGGGCCACTGCCAATAAGATGCGACTGGAACTCGCTGAGGCATTAATGTCGGCTAAGCTGCGCTCCTCGAGCGATGATGCTGTGGCAGCCGACGAACTCGATGGTGTGGATGATGGCGAGCCGAATCATCAAGCGTCTGAATCTAGCGAAGTGGATCTGGATGAAGAGACAGCTCGGAATATATTCATTGGGAGAATTCGTGCAGCCTTGCGCCAGCAACAGCATGAGAATGAGGAAAATGGCAGAAACCTACTTGGGCTTTTAGGTGAATATGCAGATGCTCTGGCGGATAAGGCTGCGTTTCGTCGAGATGTTGATGATCAGTCGTCCGCTGAGATAGCATTTGCAGCATATGCTATCCCGCCACGTGAGGTGATTTCAGTCGACTATCGCCTCGATGGTGGAAATCTTGTTCGATTGTTTGATGGGCGCTGCCTCACCACATCCGATCTTGTTGCAGTGAATGCTCGCGGCGCTGGAGATCTGGACCGTGCGCTCCGCGACATCTATCAGTGCAAGGAAACGCTCTTTCTGCATCCGCTGCCTGGGCCCGTCATTAAGCATGTTGATATGTTTGCTCTTCCTGGGCCTGGCAGAAAGGTGTTTTTGTCGTGGTTTGACCCCGATGTGGAAGTTTTACGACCACATTGGGGCCAACTCGGCGACGTCATGCGGGCGCTAATTGTCGAGGCATCAGTTGCCATGCACCAGAACGAAGTAACCCTCCGCAGTCGAGGCTACGAAGTGGTTCGCGTTCCGGCGCTTTTCCCTCGTGAGGGTGAGCATGGCTTATACTATCCCACGGTGCTCAATGCTCTTGTCCGCGTGACACCTGAAGGAAACCGTAGTGTCGTGCTCCCTCGGTACTCGGACTATCTACTCGATGTCCAGCGAGAGGCGCGCAAGATCATCGAGAAGACCTATGGCTTCGGGACAGAGTTTGCGTACGTAGAGGCCACGGCGGCAGCGGAGGCGCAAGGAGCCGTTCACTGCTTGGCGCATGTCCTTCCCTTGCGACACTCCATTTTTGCCTCTGGAACGGGAGAGTCCGTGCGAAAAGATATTCGACAAGCACTTGCAGGCCTCGACGCAGACTCTGGATGGGATGCGGCTCGCCATTTGGAGGGCGTCTGGCATCACGAGTCAGAGGGGCGCGAAGTTCAAGTGCATTTTCGTAGCCGCCAGATTGAGCTCAGGCATGGTTCGAATAGTCAGAGTATGTCTTACGAGGTTGTTGCCCGAGATGGTCAGACGTGGACCCTGCGATTGGACGGTAAGATGACTACCTCGCTTCGTTGGCTCGATACAGGTCGACTCTTCTGGGATGACTTTGATCTTGACTTGACGCTGCGGCGTAGTGTGGCGCCGCAGTCTGAGTGCTTGTCTTTGGATGGCGGCTGTTCGGCTGTGGATGAAGGGTTTTAGCGCAGGGCTTGCTTGACGCGATCGTCGAGACTTGCTCTCTGGGATGAGCGAATAATGTCTGGTTCTGGAGGAGTTGCGACGGGCTCCATTGTAGGGACCGTCCATGACGAATGCCTGTCGTATGTGCGGGTTTCCACTGCTGGAAATTACAGCCCCAAACAAAGGCCAAGGCTGGGCTGGTTGTTTGCAAGGGCCATCCGCAGGTTGAGAGGATGGCTCGTGAACTCGTCCCTGATGCATTATGGCAGCGCGTAGCGCCCTTGCTGCCTCCGCTTCGTTCCAAGAGGAGGATGGGGCGTCCACGAGCGGTCCACCGGGCCGCCTTGGATGCCATCGTCTTCGGTCTCAAGAGCGGCATCCCGTGGGAGATGTTGCCCCGCAAGCAGTTCGGATTGTGTGGCATGGCAGCCTGACGCCGCCTTGGGGAGTGGACGCGGGCCAGAGTGTGGGAAGAACTTCAAGTTCGTCTGCTGGACGAACTGGGCCTACATGGCAAGGTAGACTTCTCTCGGGCCAGCATCGACTCTTCCTCCGTCAGGGCGTCAAAAAGGAGGCCCCCACGGGCCCAAATCCGACGGATAGAGCGAAGGCGGGTAGCCAGTATCATCTTCTCGTAGACGTCCAGGGCTTGCCGCTTACCGAGTCCGTGACGGCCGCTAGCGTGCACGACAGGCACGAACTCTTCCCACTCGTCGACTCCGTACCGCGGGTGAAGATGCCCTCGGGTCAGCGACAGAGATGTCCCAGGACGCTTCACGGCGACAAGGCGTATGCCTCCACGCAGATCCGATGGCGCCTCCGGCTGCGCGGCATCTCTCCTCGCATCGCGAGGCCGAGGAGCGAATCCAACGAGTGTCTGGGTCGTTTCCGCTGGGGTGGAGCGCACTTTTGCCTGGAAGAATCAGCTCCGCTGTCTCCGTGTTCGAGATGAGCGCACGGACGACGTTTATTACGGATTCCTTGTCCTGAGCTGTTTCCGCATGCTCCTTCGTCGCCTCTATCCTGACTTTTGTTAGAGGTTCTTAGACATGTGACGGTCAGCTGCGTCCTGCGGCTGTGCCGGGAGGCAGGAGACGTAGTGCCGCGGCCAAGTGCGGCGGATGGTTTTCGCCCAGCCAGGGCAAGGTGGCCAACGAACTCGTTTGGCTGTAACCGTCCTGCCGAGCGACGTGGCGGGGGATCATGTCCGGGGTAGTAGTCGTGGTGGACCCTAGTCGGAATGTCGAAGCCAGTTGAGACGCAAAAGTGATTTCATGTTGCCGAGAAAATCGAGGCGAGCGGGCCGACGCAGAAGGAGCTCTCCATGCTGTGACGATTGAGGCTGAGCACACTGCAGTTATGGGTGTGCTGGCGTCGATGTTAGGACCCTTGTCCGGGACCCCGCCAAGGCTCGCTTTCCGACAGGCGTCACCGTTGGGCGGGGGAGACCTGCTCGACATCGACTCGCTGCGGAGCGCCCTCTCGGGTGTCTCCACGCTCGGCCTGCTCAGCGCTGTGGTGCCAGATGAACTCACGCAGGCACTCATCGCGTTCAACCTCGCTCGCAAGGCGGGCACCCTGCGAATCGTCTACCTCTCGGTGATTCACAAGGCCGCTACGTGAACGTGCCGCACTCTGCGGGCAGGGTCGCCGTCGAACTCATGATGGAGCAGATGGGGTTTGGTGCCACCCTCCTGCGCCACGCCTACTTCATGAATAACGATGTCACCATCAAGGACGAATGGATGGGCGGCGACAAGGGCTACAAGAGCGCCTTGCTGTCGACGCTGAAGCGGACACGCGAGCTGCTCGCCGAAGGCCGGCTCTGAACAGCACCACCAACTCGGGGCGGCTTCTGAGGAGGCGTCCCACCCTCTCGAGGTCACAACCATGCAAGCTTCTGAAACCAACACCCGCCAGTCCGCGCAGCCCAGGCTCCTGGTCCTTGGCGCGACCGGTGGCACCGGCCGCCTGATCGTCCGCGAGGCGGTGTCACGAGGGTACGATGTCTGCGTGCTCGTGCGCTCCGCCGCGAAGGCGAGCGACCTCGCGGGGGCGAAGCTCATCGTCGGAGACGCCCGCGGCGAGGAGGCCCTTCGTCAGGCGCTCGAGGGTCGTGACGCCGTCATCAGCGCGCTCGGCACACCCGCCAACCCCTTCCGCGAGGTCACCTTGCTCTCGGCCGCGACGCGCGCGCTCGTGAGCGCGATGAAGGCCGAGCACGTCTCACGGCTGGTCAGCATCACGGGGATGGGCGCCGGTGAGAGTGTGGGGCACGGCGGCTTCGTCTTCGACCACCTGCTCTTCCCGCTGCTCCTGCTCAAGGTGTACGCAGACAAGGACCGGCAGGAGGCCATCGTCCG
Organism: Myxococcus guangdongensis; assembly: GCF_024198255.1. Lineage (NCBI taxonomy): Bacteria > Pseudomonadati > Myxococcota > Myxococcia > Myxococcales > Myxococcaceae > Myxococcus > Myxococcus guangdongensis. The sequence goes on along the minus strand of NZ_JAJVKW010000013.1, from coordinate 26,132 downwards.
GGAGAGTGGGCTCGACTGGGTGCTCGTTCGCCCGTCCATCCTCAACGACAAGTCGGAGCGACGCACGGTCCGCGCGCTCACGGACCTCTCCAGCTTCCAGGGAGGAACCATCTCGCGAGCCGCTGTCGCCAGGTTCGTCCTGGATCAGGTGCGAGGCGATACGTGGCTCCATCGCTCTCCGTTGATCACCTGGTGAGCGACTTGGGTGGAGTCGTCACCCACGCCGATGGAGCGCGCCGGAGCGTGGCGAGCGAATCCCCGCCACGCTCCAGCGGAGGGCTCACAGCGTCTTCATGTACTCGATGAGCGCGGTGCGCTCCGCGTCGGTCAGCACGTCGGTGAACGTGTGGCCCGAGTTCGACTGGCTGAACATCCGGGTGTTGTAGATCTTCCGGTCCTCGATGTCCGAGTTCGAGAAGGTCGGGGCCACGATGCTGCCGAGGAGGTTCCAGGCCAGCGCGCCGTTGCCATACAGCAGCGACAGCCCACCCTCGATGAGCGGCGTCTCGTTCGGGTCCCACGGGTTGCAGTGGTTGAACGGCGAGAAGGTCAGGTAGCTGCACGGAATCGAGTCGTACTTCCACCCGACCTTGGTCTGGTCATAGCCCTTCGTGAGGTCGGTCTCGAAGCCCATCACGACGCCGAACCGCGACGGCTTCGACTTGCGGCGCCAGATGCGCGGGCGCTCCGACGACTTGAGCAGGCTCCAGAGGTCGGGCACCGAGCCGTTGTGGAAGTAGGGACCGGACGCCCAGATACCGTAGAGCGGCTGCGCGAGGTAGCCGATCATGTTGTACTTCTCGGCGCAGCCCTCCTGACCGTTGTACCCGTAGAAGCTGTACTTGGCCTGGGTCTCGACGGCGCCGTCGTTGGCGTGCATCCGGGCGTCATCGGTGTCGATGATGTGGATGGGCGTGACGTTGGCGGCCATGCCCTCGAACAGGGGCGTGGCGAGGAAGCTGGGGTCGTTCACGTAGCGTGGCGCGTAGGCGCCATGGCAGCTCGCGCATGAGCCGTTGCCGGCCTGCTGCGGCTTCGCGACCGGGTTGTTGCGGTTCGTGGCCCACAGGTCGAGCGTGTGGAACAGGACCGACCCCTGCTGCGCGAGCGTCGCGTTGACCGGCAGCGGGTAGGCCGGCGACTTCAGGCCGAGCATCCAGGTGTTCGCCTGGTACTCGTTCTCGAGGATCCACTCGTAGCCGCCCTGGTAGGTGGGCAACGCGGCGCCCGGCATGTACCACGACAGCTCGATGCGCGTGGCGTCGCTGCTCATCCCGGCGTCGTAGAACTTCACCGGCCGGTGCCCGAGGTTCCACCAGTTCGGTGGGTCCTCCGTGCCCGTCGAGCCGGCCGCCCAGATGCTCGGATTGAGGATGACGCCGGGAATCGTCCCATCGGGGTCGAAGATGGTGAGCAGGGCGAAGAGCTGGAAGTTGGTGATGTTGCCCGTGCCTCGGATGCGGTTCAGGGAGGCGATGGTGAAGGCGGGGTTGAGGCCTCCGAGCTCGCCCAGGAACAGGGTCGCGTCGGTGAGGCCGTTGGTCCCGTGCAACGCCCCCAGGCCCGCGCCGTCGCTCGGCTTGCCAATCTGGCCGCTGTGACAGACCGAACACGTGACGCCAATCTGTCCGCTCCACGAGCCGTCGGCGTTGCGTGTCTGCGTCAAGGCCATCGGCAACTGGCCGGAGCCACCGTTCGTGCGGTTTGGATCCTCGAACGGGAGGGGATACGGATTGCGCTGCTGACCGAGCGGGACGCCGTAACGCTCGGCGACGAGGTTGTCGAAGTCGGAGGGGCGGAACGGCAGGCCCCACCTCAGCCACAGCGCGTTGTATTGGGACGCCGGCATCGACCAGAGGCTCCAGGCGGAATGGCCGCTGAACTCCCAGCCGGCATCCGGGTCTCCGTTTCCGCCGAGCAGTCGCCCTCCCGCCGCGTTGACCGACCGCAGCTCGCCACACGTCTGCGGCGTGCGGTTCATGCACGAGTTCCACCCCACGTTGAAGACGACGTGCTTGTTCGACGTCGGCGTCACGAGGGAGCGTGGATCCGCCGGTAGGAGCGTCGCATCCGACTTGCCCGAACAGAACTCGAACCAGTAGTGCCCGCCACGCTTGCTGCCGAGCAGGTCCGATTGCGCTGCCGCCGGTGGACTGCCGGCAAATACGAAACACATCGCGACGAGACCGCTTCGAATCAGACGTGCCGCCATGACGTCCCTCCTCCTGTCTGTCTGTGGGTCGGTCGGATGGGGTCGCGGTCCGACCGGATGGGCATGTGCTCGAAGACGTCAGTTTTCGAGGCGCACGCTCGGTATGAGACTAGTTCACATTTGTCGCCAATAAGGGACATTTGTCGCGAAAGTGCCGTAGGCGACATCTGTCGCTTATTGGCATTTGGCGAAAGTCAGGGCTGGGTGAGTGTGCGTCCGGGGGGCGAGTCCACGGCGCGACTCGGCTGCCACCGCTGGGTTGTCGAGCGAACCCCGGCGTGGAAGAACCAGCTCCGCCGACTTTGCGTCCGCGACGAACGCAATGGAGTCACGAGCCATGGCTGACGATGCGCGTCAATCCGCCCCCAACCCCGACTTCGTGGCGCGCAAGCCGCAGCAGCAGCGCGCCAAGGTCCGGGTGGATGCCGTGCTCCAGGCGGCGGAGGCGCTGCTGCTCGAGTCCGGGCTCTCGGCCTTCTCCATCCCGACGCTGGCCGAGCGGCTCGAGTACCCGCGGTCGACCATCTACAAGTTCTTTCCGACCCCGCAGGCGCTGCTCAACGAGCTGGCGGAGCGCCAGCTGGCGGCGCTGGAGGCGCACCTGACGCGCTATGCCAGGCGCCTCCTGGGGGCCAAGGACTGGCAGGAGCCGCTCACGCGCATGGTCCACGAGGCGGCGGAGTTCTACCGCACGCATCCGGCGGCGCAGGTCGTCCTGCTGAGCGGGCCGGTCTCGGATGTGAGCTTCCGCGCGTTCGAGTCCACCATCGCGCGCCTGGGCACGCTCGCGCGCGGCCTGCTCGCGGTGCACGGCATCGACATCCCGAAGGGGTCACCGGACATCGCGGCGCTGGCGGTGGAGTTCGGCACCGCGAGCCTCCGGATGTCCTTCTACCTTCATGGTCGCATGACGGATGAATACACCCAGGCCGCGGCCGACGTGATGCAGTCCTTCCTGGCCCGGCGGCTGGGACTGACGCTGCGCTGAGCCAGGCCCCGTCGTCAGAGGCTCACGGGGTGACGAACAGTCGGGTCATGGCGTAGTTGTACTTGCCCGCGTCCTTGAGGGTCACCGCGGAGGCGAGCACTTCCCCTTCGTAGTTCAGGGTGATGCTCCATTTGCCCGCGTGGATCAGCGCGTCGAGCATCTCGGGCGAGGTGCAGGTCTGGAAGTCGGAGAACAGCGCGTGGGGGATGTAGTACGTGCCGGTGGTGAGGTCGATGACGAGGGTGGCGTCGACGGGGCCCACCAGGAAGCTGCCTGGGCGCTTCAGGCCCATCAGGCGGACGCGATGCCCGCGTGGAATCGGCGCGTAGAGGTCGAGGTCGGTGCTTCGCATCGCGCCAGGGTAGCCCGGCCGATGCTCGCGAAACAGCCCGTTTCACGAGGGGGAGTATCCTTCTGGAGCGCGGGTTCGTCTTCCGGGGATGACAACCCAAGAACCCACCCATCGCCGCCTTTTCGTCTCCATGGTTGTCTCGCTCGACGGCTTCATCGCGGACTCCGAAGGGCGGCTCGATTGGTTCGAGGACGGCAACCCCCAGTTCGAGCAGTACTGCGAGGAGATGATCGACTCGGTGGGCCTGGCGCTGTACGGCCGGCGCTCGTACGAGGAGATGCTCGCCTACTGGCCGAACGCGGAGCTGAACCCCCGCTCTCCCCAGGACCTCGCCTTCGCCCGCAAGATGAACGCGCTGCCGAAGGTCGTGCTGTCTCGGACGCTCGAGCATGCCGCGTGGAACAACACCCGCATCCTCCAGGAGAACATCGCCGAGGAGCTCACCGCGCTGAAGCGTCAACCTGGCAAGCCGATGGTGGCGTGGGCCGGCGCGGGGCTCGTCGCGACGCTCACCCGGCTCCGACTCGTCGATGAGTATCGGCTCATCGTCCATCCGGTGCTCCTCGGGGGAGGCACCCCGCTCTTCAAGGACCTCGAAGGTCGACAGAAGCTGAAGCTGGTGCGGACGACCCAGCTCGGCCAGGGCCTGGTGGTCCTGTGCTATGAGCCGCTGACACCGTGAGCAAGTCGCCCCCCGACATCAACGCGCTGAGCGACGAGGTGCAGTCGTCCTGGCATCGGTTCCTCGACGTCTTCGAGCCGATGCGTCCCGAGCTCTATCGCTACTGCCGCCACCTCACGCGCAGCCCGTGGGACGCGGAGGACCTGGTGCAGGACACGCTCGCCCGGGCGTTCGTGACGCTCGGGACGGTGTTCATGACGCTGCCGAATCCGCGCGCGTGGATCTTCCGGGTGGCGTCGAACCTCTGGGTGGACCGCATGCGGCGCATGCGTCTGGAGTTCGCCTTCGAGGCGCCCGTGGAGGGGGCGACGGAGCCGGACCCTCGTGCACCGCGCGAGGCCGCTGGCTCCTTGCTGGTGCGGCTGTCCCCGCAGGAGCGGGCCGCGGTGGTGCTCAAGGATGTGTTCGACTTCTCGCTCCAGGAGATCGCGGATGCGCTCTCGACGACGGTGGGCGCGGTGAAGTCCGCGCTCCATCGGGGAAGGGGCCTGTTGGCGGCGCCGGAAGAGCCTGTGACTCGAACCCCCGCGCCCGCGGCGCTGGACGCGTTCTGTGCGGCGTTCAATGCGCGGGACCTGGAGCGACTGACGGACCTGTTGCTCGACAGCGCCAGCGTGGAGATCGTCGGCGTCGTCACCGAGTACGGCCAGGACGCACCGAAGAATCCGGACACCGGCTCCTTCGCCGGAACGCTCGCGCCCATCACCTTCGACGAGCGGGGCGGTGTCCCGCCGCAACTGCTCGAAGGGTATCTGTCCACCAGCCCTCGCTGCGAAGTCCGCACGCATCGCGGCTCACCCATCCTGCTCTTCTGGTACGACCACGACGAGGGACCGCTGGTTCGCACCGTGATGACCGTGGAGACGGACGGCGAGCGCATCGTCCGGGTGCGCAACTACTTCTTCACCCCGGAGGTCATCGCGGAGCTTTGCGCGGAACTCGGCGTGCCCTTCCGGGTCAATGGCTATCGCTACTGGGTGGATGGGCGTTAGGGCGCAGGTTCGTGAGTATCCTCCGGTCATCAAGCATGGACGCACCTTCTCGATGGAGTCTCAAGATGCGTCGGTGGGATGGCTCGACGCCGCCGAAGCCCTCGACGCCCAGCGATGGCTGGGCACTCGTGGGGCTCGTGGCGGGGGTCCTGCTGCTTCACCTGCTCATCATCGATCAGCCGGCCCTGTCCTATGTCTTCGACGAGGCCCACTACGTACCGGCCGCCAGGTGTCTGCTCGACGGGACGGCGTGCAACGAGGAGCATCCGCCGCTGGCCAAGGTGCTCATCGCACTCAGCATCCAGGCGTTCGGTGACCGAGGATTCGGCTGGCGCCTGCCCTCCGTCTTCGCAGGCAGCTTCACGCTGGTGCTGCTCTACCTCCTCACCCGGAGGCTCACGGACGGTCGTGTCGCGCTCCTCGCCGCCTTCCTGCTCGGCTTCGAGAACCTCTGGTTCGTCCACTCGTCGATTGCCATGCTCGACATCCCGGCGTTCTTCTTCGCGATGCTGGGCGTCTACTTGTTCACGGGGCAGCGGTGGTGGCTCGCTGGACTCGCGCTCGGCGTTGGCATGCTGGCCAAGGGCGTGGTGGCGATGGTGTTCATCGCGCTGGTGCTCTACGTCCTGCTCAGCCAGGAGCGGTGGCGCTCCAAGGCCGCGCTGGCGGTGACGACACGGGTCGGTCTGAGCGTCGGCATCCCCGCGGCCCTGACCTTTCTCGCGGGACTGGGGCTCTACGACCTCGTGTATCAGGCCTTTCCCAGTCCGCTGCATCACCTCGCGAGCATGGCGAGCTATCATCAGACCATCGGCTCGCCGGCGATGAGCGACAGCGTGCATCCGCTGCGGTGGTTCTCGGGGTTTCCGAACTCGCCGTATTTCGTCACGTCCCTCCAGGCCGAGGACGGCAGCATCCCTCGAGATGTCCTGCAGTACATGGACCAGCCCAACCTGGTCATCCTGCTGTTCATCTGGCTCGCCATTCCGCTCGTGTGGCCGGACATCCGGGCGCGCCAGCCGCTGGCGCTCCTCTCCTCGCTGCTGGTGGGGGTCCCGTACCTGCTCTTCCTCCTGGTCGCGCACGTGCGCGTCACCTATCCGTTCTACATGCTGCTGTTTGTCCCCAGCCAATGCATCCTGTCGGCGCTGGCGCTCTCGAAGCTGCCGCGCGGGGCCACGCTGACATTCTGCGCGGGCGTCCTGGCGTGGTTCTTCTATTGGTTCCCACGCAATCCGCTCGCGCCTTGGGAGTAGGTCTCAGCGACCTCGAGTCGCACGGATGATGCATTCAATTCAGCGCTTGCCTTCAAGTCTCGGGCGGAGCCTCTCCTTGATTTTCAGGGTTCCACATGACACGCTGTCGACAGGAGGTCGTATGAAGCAATTGGCAGGTGTTTTGTCTGTTCTTGCGGTCGTCGCGCTCTTCATGAAGGGCTTTGATTCGAATGGCGTGGTGTCGACGGCCGAGGCGGCCTCGAAGGCGACAACGACAGTCACGAAGACGTCGACGACGAAGGTGACGACAAAGACCGTGACGACAACGAAGACGGCGACCAAGACGGTGGCGCCGAAGTAAGGACGTCTCCCAAGCCCAACATCCACCGGAGCCCGAGGTCCATGAGCCACTATCGCCTTGCGTGGGTCGTCCTTGGCTCGATGCTGGTGACTGAGCCCATCCTGGCTCAGGGCACTCCTGCTCCCGCCGCGGCCGTGCACCTCCCCAATGTCGCACTGCCACCTGCGTTGGACCGCGTGCTGCGCGACTATGAGCGGGCATGGCGCGCGGGCGACGCGGCCGCGCTTGCATTGCTGTTCGCGGAGGACGGGTTCTTGCTGCAGAGCAATCGCCCGCCTGTCCGTGGTCGTGCGGCCATCCGAGCCGCCTATGAAGGGCAGGGCGGTGGTCCATTGCAACTGCGCGCGCTCGCGTTCGCCGCTGAAGAGACGAGCGGCTACATCATCGGCGCATACGGTTACGGCAACAAAGCCGACGACATGGGGAAGTTCACCCTCACCCTGCGTCGTGCACCCGGTGGGCCGTGGCTGATCGTCTCGGACATGGACAACGCGAACGCGCCGCCACGAAAGCAGTAGCTCCACGTCGCCTCCAGTCGCTGCGCCCCGTACCGCGAGGAGGAGCGCCCGCATCCGTTGCCCGTGGCACCCCACCCACTGGACTGCGACACAGCGCAGTGCAGCCTCTCCGGCAAGACGCCCTGGTGAGCGCCCGCATTCCGGCCCCGGGTCCCACCGGCGTCCGGCCGGGTTCGCAAGGGCAGCGGCAGGGCCCGCCTGTCCACGGTGCCGGAGCGCGCCTGCTCCTCGCGAGGACCGTTGGACGGACCGGCACGGGGCCTAGCGAAACGGCGCAAGATGGACATAGGTCACGTCAGCGTCCGTGGCACGGCCATCTCGCAGTGGGGGTACGCGTCCGCGATACGCCACGACCTGCTCGCCCGGACCCAGGCGGAACTCTATCGGTGAGACGGCTAGCGCGACGAAGAAGCTCGTCGCACGCATCTGGACGGTGTCGCCGGTCAAGGTCAGCTCGAAGGCGTACTCGCTGCCTCGGTCCCAGAAGACCAGGGGGACGGCCTGCCCCGCACGCAGCTCGCGCAGGTGGGTGCGCGCGAATCCGAACAGCGTCGGTCCGACGACGATGTTCGCATCCCCGCGCTCACCGCCCGCGAAGTGGTGTGCCTCGCCGCGTTGACCGTGGACTTCCTCGAAGGCAATCAGCCGACCGCCTTCGTCTTGTGTCGCCTGTTGCAGCACGACAGGCGTGTCGTCCGCGAACGTGATGTGCGTCGAGACGCGCTCACCGTTCGCACGCTCGAGGACGCGCCGTTCGTAGCGAAACGCAGGGATGGTGCTCCCTTCGGGCGTCACCGTCCCGATGTAGATCAACTCACCGTGGCTCGCGGCCGGTGTCGCCAGCCGCGCCGCCTGAAGGGGGGTGATGGATGCGTGCCCACAGCCCACGACACCGAAGAGAGCGAAGAGGAACGAATAGCGCCAGTTCATGTGAAGATGGTGCTGCACCCTGGGAGCCGCCAACAATGTCGCAGGCCGCCAAACCGCTGTCCGAGGGCGACATCGCCGCGTGCAACGTCCTGCCTGCGTTCGAGGCGTCGCTCCGGTTCGGTGCCACCGAGGACGAGCTGGCCGACCGGATTGGCTGGTGCCGGAAGGCGTTGCTCTTGCCTGACGCGCGGGTCAGCGGTGCGTCGACCTACCAGCACATGGAGCTGATGTTCGCGAAGCCCCGCTATGCCGAGTTCGTTATCGCCGCGGTCCGCGCCTATGACGTCAAGAGCCTCGGCGTCGTGGGCCTCGCGTGCAAGACCATGCCGAACATCGGCGTCGCCATGGCGTGTCATGCCCGATTCCAGAAGCTGACCAACCGCACCGCGACGTACGAGACCGGGCTCCGTGACGACGGTCTCTACATCCGTGAGCAGCGAGAGGACCCGAGTCTCGGTAGTGAGCTCATCTCCGACTACACCCTGCTCGTGGCCATCCGCCTGCTCTCCCTGCTGAGCGACGCCTCCATCCCCGTGCGGGCGATGTACAGCCGCCGGGCGCGGATGCCAGCGAGGGAGCGCGCTCTCTACGAGGAGACGCTCGGCGCGGCCGTGACGACGGGGGCCGCCCTCGCCGAGCTGGTCTTGGAGCCGGGGGTCCTGGCCCTTGGCGTGCGCAAGGCAGACGCGGAGATGGAGGGCTATTTTCGTGGGGTCCTCGAGAATGCCCTGCCAAGGTCAGACGAGGCCCCGAAGCTGCTCGTCTCGGTACAAGCAGCCATTCGTGACCACCTCCAGCAGGGAGCGCCGACCCTGAGCCAGGTCGCCCAGGTCATGGGCCTCGGCGAGCGCACGCTGCAGCGCCGTCTCAGCGAATTCGGAGTCGGCTTCCAAGCGTTGCTGGACGACACGCGCAAGACGCTGGCGGAAGGGTACCTGAAGCAGCCAGAGCTGACGTTGGCCGAGGTCGCATACCTGCTCGGCTTCGTCGAGCAGGCGTCATTCTTCCGGGCTTTCCGTCGCTGGTACGGCGTGACACCCCAGGCCTACCGGATGAGCATCGCGCCGCGGTGACACCACGTGACAGGCCGCGCAGGGCCGGCCGGGGGACCACACGAAGTGCGGGCGCGCCCCCGAAACGGGTGACGCGCAAGGAACCGCGCTTCGAGCAGGTGGCCGCGCTCAATCGGGATACAGCCGCTCCCATTCCTCCCGCCATTCCCGCGCCAGCACGGACCGGGGGCGGCCGTAGCGAGCCTCCGTCGCAGAGGCAGCGGTGATGCGGTCGACGCGGAAATGGCGGAAGGCCTGGCGCAGGCAGCACCACGCTGCGACGAGCTGTTTGCCCTCATGAAACGCGAGCTGCACCGGCCAGATGTCGCGCTGGCTCGGTTGGCCCTTCTCGTCGGCGTACACGATGAGGATCGCCTTCTCCTCGCGGATGGCCCGGCGCACCAGGCCGAGCACGGGGACGGGCGCCGCCCCGCCGCGCATCAGGATGGGCCACAGCCCGGTGTCGTTCATCCGGTCGCGCAAGTCCTCGGGCGAGGCGGTGGCAATCTTGGCCAGGGCATTGCGCGCCGCCCCGGCGAGGCCGGCATCCGGCTGGGCCTCGACCCAGCGGGAGCCGAGCACCAGCGCCTCGAGCTCCTCGGCCGTGAACATCAGCGGCGGCAGGAAGAAGCCCGGCTTCAGCATGTAGCCCACGCCCGCCTCGCCCACGATGGGTGCGCCAAGACCGATGAGCGTCCTCACGTCGCGATAGAGCGTGCGCAGGGACACACCCTGTTCCTCGGCCAGCGCCGCCGCGGTGACGGGGCGGCGGTGCCGGCGAAGGGCGTCCATGACTGCGAAGAGGCGTTCGGTCTTGTCCATGCGCGCCCGTGGCTCACCGGATGGTGCCATGGAACGCGCGGATATCGGCCGCGTAGTGCTCCGGAGCCTCGAGCGCCGGGAAGTGCCCGACCTGCCGCGCCTCGGTCCAGTGGACGAGGTTCTGCAGGTGCCGCTCGCCCCACGCGCGCGGCGCGGGATTGTCGACGTCGGCGGGCACCAGCACGCCCTGCTTGACGCCGTGGTGGGGCATCGGCGCCAGCAGCTCCTGGTCGGCGAAGGCCTCCTTGTACAGCCGGACCGATGAGCCAATCGTCTGGGTGAACCAGTAGACCGAGAGCAGGGTGCACAGGTCGTCGAGCGAATAGACGGACTCGAGCTGGCCATCCCGCAGCAGGCTGCAGCCGTGGAACTTCTCGAGGATCCACGACGCCAGGCCCGCGGGTGAGTCATTGAGGCCGACGGCGAGCGTCTGCGGCTTGGTCCCGTGGAGCATGATGTAGGCGCCCTGGGTGAGGTTCCACAGGTCGACGCGCCGGAAGTAGTCCACCTCCTCGGGCGTCGGCGCCTCCGGCCGCGGGTACCCCGAGAAGACGTTGAGGTAGTGCACCCCCAGGAGCCGGCTGGGATGGTTGCGGACCAGGCTGAAGCAGACCCCGGAGCCCAGGTCCGAGCACGCCACGAGGAACTTCTCATAGCCCAGCCGGGTCATCAGCTCGGCCCACAGATGACCCATGCGGGTCATGTTCATGCCCTTCTTCGTGGGCCGGCCCGAGAATCCGAAGCCCTGCAGCGAGGGGATGATGACGTCGAACGACACCCCGTCTCGCTCGGCCGTGAGCAGCGGGATGAGCGGCAGGAACTCGACGAAGTTCGACGGCCAGCCATTGGCGAGGACGATGGGAACGCGCGTCTGTCCCTGACCCGCCGCATGAACGAAGTGGACCCGCTCGCCGTCAATCTCCTCGATGAATTGCGGAATCGCGTTGAGGCGCTGCTCGGCGGCGCGCCAGTCGAAGCGCTCCGCCCAGTGGGTGACCAGGTGTCGGATCAGCTCGGCGTCGGTGCCATCGCCCCAGCCGACGCCTTCGACCGTCGAGGGGAAGCGAGTGGCCTTCAGCCGTGCTCGGAGGTCGTCGAGCTCGGCGTCGGAAATGGCCAGGGTGAATGGGGTCTGCGTGTGTCGCTTGGAGTTGTGCATCCCAAGGTTGTGCCCGAGGGGTGCTGACAGGGTGTGTCAGCAGTGTGAGGCTGCCCAGCTCCACGGACAGCGCTCGACGACCTGCTCCAGCGCACTGGAGCAGGCCGCCATCATCCACTCAGGCGATGAGCTCGGAGAGCACGCCCTTGGTCAGCGTCGGGTCGCCGAAGTCATCCAGGTTCCCGCCGGCCGCGTTCCTCAGCCCCACGGCGGAGCCAATCGTGTTCAGCATCCGGTTGTGGTTGGGATTGCCGCCGCCCGACGCCTCGACGTAGACGCCCTGCTTGAGGAAGCCATTGCAGCTGCCCGCCAGGACGAAGGGCACGTTGCGCGCCGAGTGCGCCGGCCCGTTGCCCAGGTCGTTGTACCAGACCGCCACGCCGTGCTCGAGGAGCCGCTTGCCGTCCGGCATCTGGTAGGCCGCCAGCTTGTCCAACAGGTGCTTGAAGGTGCTCGCGAACTGCACGTCCACGTGGTGATGCAGCACATCCGAGCCAGTGATGATGCCGCCGCTGGCGTCGTGCGACGTGCGACGGTGGGACACGTAATGGAAGTTCTCCATCAACTGCCCCGTGTCCGGGTGGCGGTAGCGCGTGTCGCCGTCGTTGCCGTTGCCCACCTGGATGACGGCCGCGCGGTTGGTGCCGCAGGCCATCGCCATCACGGCGATGTCCATGTGCAACCGGGCCGTGGCGAGCACCTCGGTGCCGTCCGTGCTGTCATAGCCGGGCGCCTGCTGCTGGAGCAGGAGCTCCTGGTCCGCGCGCATGCGGCAGCTCAGGGCGACCTCCAGGTCCCGCACGTTCGACAGGTGCAGGTCCACGCGCTCATGGTCCGACGCGCTCAGCTCGGGCCGCTGCTTGAGCGACTGGAGCTGGGCCTTCACCAAATCATTCACGCTGCGCTGCCGGACGAGGAGCTGCTCGCGAGCCTCGGGCGTCAGTCCTCCCGGGCCGCCAATCATCGTCTGGTACGCGTTCCACGGGTCATGCAGCGCGGCCCGGCGCACGTTGCTGCTCCGGTAGGAGAGGCAGGGCCCCCCGAGCCAGCCGCCACGCCGGCCCGCGTAGAAGACGAGCGAGTCGCGCTGCTGCGAGTTGAGCTCGCGGCCGATGCGGTGGTCGATGGACTCACCGCCGGACTCGGAGCCGCCGCCCGCGCCCTCGACCACGGGGCCCCGCGCGGTCAGCCCCTGCATGGCGCCGCGGGCGTGGCCGTCCCCGTAGTTGTAGTCCTTCATGTTGACGTTGCGCACCAGGAGCAGGTTCGCGCGGTGGTCCTTGAGCACATCCACGGCCCGCCCGGCCATGCTGTCCGCGGTGAGCGCCCCCAAGGTGCGCGGCCAGAAGCGCTCCGGCTCCGCGCCCAGCTCCGACGTCGTCTGGGCCGAGGCGACGCCGTTGGCCTGCCGGAAGAAGATGGCGTACGGCTGCGCCCCCGAGTCCGCCGCGCGGGCGGTCCTCGGCATCAGCCCCTCGAGGAACGGCAGGCTCAGCATCGTCCCGCCCAGGCCCTTCAACACCCACCGGCGACTCAGCTTCATGGCAGCTCCTCCGGGTGGCGATTCACGAAGCCCTCGCTGGTGACGACCTCCACCACGAGGTCGACGATGGACAGGTTGCCCGCTTTCGACAGCTTTCCGAGCCGCTCCACCAGCGGCGCATCCTCGTGCGCGGACGGACGCCCGTGGAGGTACTCCACCCAGTGCTTCGCGTAGCACGCATGCACCGACTCATTGGCCGCGAGCGCGTCCGCCAGGTCGAGCGCGTCGCGCACCGGCACCGTCTCCCCGTTGATGTTGGGCGTCGAGCTGGCGTCCACCGGATGTCCGTTGTCCGTGGTGCGGAAGCCGCCGATGGCGTCGAAGTTCTCGAACGGGAAGCCGAGCGGGTTGATGAGGTGCGTGTGACAGCTGGCGCACGCGCTTCCCGGCGCTTCGGTGTGCGAGGTGACGACCTCTCGATTGGTGCGGCCCTGGGGGGCGGGGAGCGGCGGGATGTTGGCCGGCGGCGCGCCAATCTTCCGGCAGATGATGCGCTCGGAGATGTAGACGCCGCGGTGGATGGGGTCCGGGTCCACCGACGTCGCGTGCGAGGCCAGGAAGCCCACCTGGGTGAGCACGCCCTTGCGCTCGCGCGAGTCGAGCGTCACGGGGACGAAGTCGGCGGTGAACGCGCCGCTCAGCCCGTAGACGCGCGCCAGCTCGTCGTTGACGAAGGTGGCCGGCGAGGTGAGCAGGTCGCTGTAGCCGCCCTTGCGGGAGAAGACGACGTCCTGGACGAAGAGGCTCGTCTCCCGGGCCGCGTACTCGCCCAGGCGCTCGGTCACTTGCGGGTAGCGCGTGAGGGAAGGCCGGATGGCGGCATAGCGGGGCACGTCGAAGAGGGTGCGGTGGAAGGCCTCCACCACCTTGTTCGAGCGCGCGTCCTGGAGCATGCGCCTGGCCTGGGTGGCGACGCCGTCGCGCGAGTGCAGGGTGCCCTCGCTCGCGGCGGCGAACAGGGCGTCGTCCGGCATGGCGTTCCACAGGCCGTAGCTCAGCCGCGAAGCCACTTCGTAATCGTCGAGCGGCACCCGGTCCTGCACGGCCTGGGTGCTGCGCTCCACGCGGTAGAGGAAGTGGGGCGACTGGAGGAAGGCTTCGATGACCAGCCGGAGGCCGCCCTCGAACGCCGCCATGTCCGCGTAGGCCTGGGGCCCCTTGCGGTACAGCCCGAGGTAGCTCTCCACCTCCTCGGACGTCAGCGGGCGCCGGTGCGCGCGCAGGCCGAAGGACTCCACGAAGGCGCGGGCGCGCGCTTCGCCGGAGGCGGTCGACGAGGGCACCAGGCGCGCGAGCTTCGTCGCGTCCGTCGTCACCTGGCTGGCGAGCTCCGCGGCGGCGCGCTGGTAGGCGCCCCAGAGGGCCTCGTCGACGGAGAGGGCGCGCGCGTCGTTGTCGAAGAGGAAGCCGCTCTGGGCGGGGTCCGCGCGGAAGGTGCCCGCCAGCGTGGTGGGCGGCGCGTCCAGCCGGAGCAGCTCCTGCACGCTGTGGGTCCACTGCACGTGCGTCAGGCGCGCCATCCGCACGGACGGGGCGGGCTTCTCGATGGCGGTGGGCGGGGGATTACCGGGGCCGGGGCCAGGGCCAGGGCCAGGGCCTCCACCGGGGCCCTCCGGGTTGGAGAGGGTTCCTTCGCAGCCAGCAGCCCCGCTCAAGAGCAACCCGAGCACCACCGGGCGCCACCACCGTCCCCGCTCCGCTGGCTCTCGTGACAACCGTTGTGACCACATCCTCGGCACGAGCGCCTCCATGATTGGGAGACATACCAATCAGATGGATGACGCGTTCCTGTCAATGTAGCCGCGACGCGCACGCATCGGTCGAATGGCCCGATGACACGGATACTGAAAAACTCGTGTCACGCGTGCATGCGCGTCTCAATTTTCATGCGGGCCTCGCGTGAAAGTGTGGAGGAGGCGCCACAGGCGTGGGGGACAGCCCCCCTCAATGCGCCGGTGCTACAGCCTCACGTACAGGCCGAGCTGACCGCTGAAGTACAGGTCCTTGGCGCCGCCAGCGAAGACCGGGGCTCCCTCCGCGGCGTCGGCGGTGAAGGAGTAGCTGCGCACCTCTCCGCCCATCCGCAGCCCCAGGATACGCGTCAGGGCGAACTCCACGGCGAGCTCGCCATCGATGCCGGAGCCGCTCAGCTCCGGGAGGTAGTTGTCCGAGGACAGCTCGCCGCCGCTCAAGACGTGCTGGTAGCCCACGCGCGCGGCGATGGCCCAGCGTTCGTTGAGCGCCTTGCGCAGGCCCAGCTCCACGTGCGCGAAGCGGTAGTCCACGTCGGGCAGGGCGAAGGTGCTCTCCGGCGGGAGCTCCACCGCGAAGGAGTGGGTACCGTACAGCGCGCCCACGGAGAGCTCCAGCCACCGCAGCGGCAGGCGGAAGCGCAGGCCTCCCTCGATGAGCTGCGCGGTGGTGGCGTGACTGGAGCCATCCGGGAGCCGCGTGGACAGCCCGATGGAGCGTGAGCCCCGCGCGATGAGCCCCAGGTTGTGCACCATCCCATCCGTGAAGTGGGAGAGGGGGAAGTAGCTGACAGCGAGGCCCGCGGCGGCGGCGCTGTTGAGGCTGTAGTCGGGACGCTCGCTGGCGTTGCTGCCCGAGAAGTTGAAGCGGCGGAAGAGCCCCTGTCCGGACAGCAGCGCCTCCAGGATGGGGCCGTCCAGGTTGCGAGGGCTGGCGGCCTTCGGCTCGGGCTGCACCACGGGCGGCTCCTTCTTCGTCACGGTGGGCGGAGGAGGCTTCACGACCGCCTGGCGAGGTGCCTCCGCGATGGGGGCAGGGGGCGCGACCTCCGGCTCGGAGACAGGCGTCGGAGGCGTGACGGCGGTGGGTGGGAGGCTCTGCTGCGGGCCTTCCTTCAGGGCTGTTCCCAGCTTGGGCTCGAGCTCGCGCCGGACTTCGGGGAAGGCGCGGTTCGTGCGGACGTCCCAGCGCTCCTCCGCGAGGAGGGAGCCGTCCTGACCGGAGTAGGCGCGGACCTCCACGTCCCAGCGCTTGGTCCCCTTCACCGAGGAGAGGATCAGGATGTCCGCGCCGAGCTTCTTCGCCAGGGCCTGCCGCTGCTCATCCGTCTTCGGACCGCCGCGGATGAGCTTCACCTGGGCATCGACCTTCTTCGCGGGCAGCACCACGCGCCCGCGGCCCTTCTTGCCCAGCTCCGCCGTCAGCACCTTGCGCAGGGCCTCCGCCTGGCTGCCCTCGGGGCGCAGCACGGCGACCTTGGTCTGCTGCGCCTGCTTCCTCTTCGCCTGCGCGGCCTCGGCCGGGCCGTACGACACGACCAGCGAGAGCACCAGCACCACCCATCCCGCGATGCGGCTCACAGGGCCACCTCCTGGGAGCGGACAGACGAGGTGGAAGCGGCGGGGAGGGGGGGGACGAAGTGACGGGAACGCATGGGGGCTCGGCTTCCAGTGTCGAGTCGGGGGATGCTCGGCCCTAAGCAATCGAGGGGCCAACATCCCGGAGCTTATCTCGGCGGACGCGCGTGGAACCAGATGATGATGCCGAGCGCCAAGGCAGTCTTCGTGGACTCACGCGGAGGGATGGCCCTTTCGTGGTCCCGCTCCGTCTTCGAGGACGTGACCGCCGAAGAATGCATGCCCTTGCCAGGGCGCCACGGACGAGGACGGCTCCTTCACCCTGGACAGCGTGGCGCCCCGCGCGTTCGATGTCCTGGTGAGTACCGGCCATCACGCGACGGTGAGCGTGCCGGTGGAGGCCCACCCGTGAGAGGCGCACCGTGAAGCAGGACAGACACCTTCACAAGCCGAGGACGAAGCTCGAGGGCCACTCCACGCCCATCCTCGCCGCGGACTGGCTTCCGGACTCGTCCCGGCTCGTCTCGGCGGCGGCGGAGGACTCCACGGTCCGCGTATGGGACGTCGCGACCTCGCGGACCGTGTCGACGCTCACGGTCGCCGAGGGGCTCAACAAGGTCCGGCTGTTCCCGTCGGGGGACCTGCTGGCCGCGACCTTCGAGGACAAGGTCGCCCGGGTGTACGCGCTGGGTTCTGGCAGGGTGCTGGAGAGCGCACCCCTGGCGGCGCGTCCCATGGCGCTGGTGGTCTCTCCGGACGGCGCTGTGTACTGGGCGGGCTCCGCCACCCGTGGCGACGTGGTCTGGTCGTGGACGCCGGGCTCGACTCCGAAGCCGCTCCTGAAGGACGTCCACGCCTTCGAGCCGTCCTGTGGCCTGTCGCTCTCCGACGACGGGACGAAGCTGTGGTGCTTCTTCGAGTGGGATCTCGTGGTGCTCGATGCGCGGACAGGACAGGAGCTCTCGAGGTTCAAGGGAGATCGAGACGTCGCCATCGGGCCGGGCTTCGTGCTGCCGACCGGGCCTCGCGTGGTGGGTGTGAAGTCACCTCTCAACCGGGATGATGACCCGGTCCGGCCACGCCTCTACAGGTGGGACCACGAGACCGGCAGGGCGGACTGGATCTCGGAGATCCTGTCGTATGGCCACGGGCAGGGAACGGTGCTGGCGATGGCTCGCAGCACGCGCTGGCTCGCGACCGGCGGCCGGGAGGGCGTGACACTCGTTTCGAGCCGTAGCGGGCGGGTGCTCGGGGTGCTGCCATGTGAGGGGTCCGCGTGGGACGTCTCCTGTCTGAGCGTGTCCCCGAATGACCGCTTCGTCGCGGTGGGCACCTCGAAGGGCGACCTGGTCGTCCACGACCTCGGCGGCGCGGACCTCGAAAGTGATTGGGCGGTGCCGGGCATTCCCACGCGCTCGCGCAGAGGCAATCGGCTCCTGCTGCGGCTGCAGAAGCGGCCGGGACTGTGGCTCCGGGTTCACGCGAATGGCGACTTCGAGAAGGCCGAAGGCGATGCCCGCACCGACTCGGCCATCATGCCTCTGGTCGCCCAGGGAGAAGAGGCGGCCGTCGGCGCTTCCTTCCTCGCCTCGGAGCTCCGCAGGCGCCTCTGGTCGTGCGACCTCTCTCGGTCTTTGTTCTCGAAGAGGGCTCATGCCGTGCAGGTCTTCAACGGAACCGACCTGCTCGTCGAGGGCGTTATCGGCATCGAGGGCTCCGAGAACGACCTTGGCTTCGACAGCCTCCCAGACAGTGTCGGGGAGCGGGTCGAAGGAGAGCTCAGCGCGCGGAACATCCTCGATGGCATCAAGGGCCTGCTGTCGCAGCTGCCGGGCGACTGGGATTGATTCGCTTCAGAGGCTCGCTCTCGAGCCAGGTCTCCCGAGCCCCGATGACGAGGAGTACCCAGGGCTCGTAGACTTCCGGCAGCACTTCGGGTGGACGCTGCCGCTCACTGTCGACGCCCGTCATGCCAAGGCGCAATCACCTGCCGTGCGGAGAGCGTATCATGGAAAGTGGAGACGGCCGACGCGGGCATGTCGTGGTCGAGAAGTTGTGCGCCTTCGTCGCGGAAGGTGCACATCGCGGCATGGTATTGGAAGCGCAGAAGAAGGCGCCGAAGGGCCTCGAGCTGGGCACTGCGACGACGCGTGTCGGACGTTGGCTGAAGGGTGCGCCCTTCAAGGTGTTGGTGCCCGACTTCGTGCCGGCGTCGTATCGCCTGTTCCTCCAGATGCATGGGTCGCTGACCTGGCTCGCGCCGGACACCGACGCTCCCGAGGGTGCGTTCTCGTTGCAGAACACCGGCGCGTGGACGCTCGTCGACTTGCCGGATGCCAACGGTTGCATCGATCTCCACGAGCTTGCGGGTGAAGAAGCGTCGGAGCACCTGTGGGTCTTTCACGATGGCTACAGCGACAGCTTCGCGTTCGACGCGCGCGTGAAGAACGAGCGCGGTGATGCGCTCGTCATTCGCTTCGAAGACCATCATCTGATGCAGCCGTTCGAAGAGCGTGAGCTCGAGACGCTGGGGACGTTCGACGACTGGCTCGCCGCGCGGGTCGACCACTTCATCGCGTTGCTCCAGGACCGCGCGCCGCGCCCGAAGGTGAAACAGCTCGTCGAGGTGCCCGCCGATATCACGGTTCCCGTTGAGCGCGCACACGATGAGAAGGCGTTTCACCTGGCGTTGATGCGCGGGCTCCAGCAGGTCGCCGCCGGAGATCTACCGGGCGCGCGCGCAACCGCGAAGAAGCTGCTGTCGATGAGCGGCTCGCTTTACGCGTTGTCACTCGCGCTCGACGCGAGCGAGGACCCCGAGGAGCGGCGTCGTCTCGGCTGGCAGATGCTCGCGAGCTGCCGCGCTGGCACCAGCCGACTGCACGCCGACTACCTCAAGTTGTACCGACAGCGCTCCGCCACCGTGCTCGCCGAGCTCGCGCTGTCGCAGCCGACGTTGGTGTCGATGGACGACGCGAAGCTGCTCATCGTCGAAGCGAGGGCCGTGCGGGTCGGCAAGGACGAACAGACCGCGATGACCGGTGCGTGGGACACCGTCGCGGTCGCGAAGCGCTTGGAGTCGAAATGAGAGCCTTGTATCTCGTCGTTCACCCTCACCGCGAAGGTGCTTGGTGCGCCGCGGCCCACCAACGTGACGCTGCCTGAGCCTGACGACAGCAACCTGGTGGCTCCCCTGAAGCAGCACGCTTGGTGTTTTTGCTCCTCGGCATCGCCGGCACGGAGCGCTGATTCTGTACGCTCCGCTCTTGGTTTCGATCGTGTCCAAAACCAAGCACTCGGTATTTCTGCTGGATTGACCGAGCCAGGTATTCCCCCGACCTTCCGTCGCGCAGCAATCAACATCGGACGGAGGATTCAATGGTCCGTAGCTTGTTGGTGGCCCTGGTTTGTATCGGAGTGATTGCGCACGCTGAAGAGCAGAACAAAGGGGCTGGCCCCGCTCCCAATCAGGCAGTGAAGCCAGTGAAGCACCAGGATGAGCCCACCAAGGCCGCTCCTGTGACCGAGACGCTAGGCCCTGAGACGAAGCAGCCCTCCAACAAGAAGGCGTATAAAGGGCCTTCTCCAGAGGTGGCTGCCAAGATGGAGGCCCTGCTCAAGCAGCCTCGCGTCGAAGGGGACACGCAGTCGTGTATCGAGTCGGGTTACATGGGCGCGGCGGATTCAGTGCTCGTTGCGAATATGTACCTCTCGAATTGTGCATTCATCAGTCGCTCCAACAGCGGCTTCCCCGAGCGCAAGTATACATTCAATTGCTGTGCCTCGAGCGCCGTCATTCGTGTCAATCAGACCGACTGGAACAACCTGAGGAATCAAGGCAAGTTGGATGGACTCCGCTATCAGCAGATTTTCTGGGATGGGAATTCCTACAGTGTTTCGCATAAGAGGATGAAGGGCTCTGGTCCAGAGGAGATCTCCACCCAGCAATATCTGCCTTGAGGGGTGCGCGGTCATAAGTCCGAGGCCGCATCGTGATGACCGAGTCCCAGGCCTGGGGCTCCCGTGGCCACTCTCGGCCCGCACGGCCGCTGTCCGCGGCGTGTGAGGGCTTGCCTCCGCAGACGGTGTCGAGCCCGGCCGCACGCGGAAGCCGCCGGGTACGCCCCGGTGCTCCACCTCGCCCTTCGCCTCCACGGGCACGGCGGAGAGATTATTTTGGGACGCGTGATGGCGCAGTCCCTCTTCCCGTCCGAGCTCCCAGCGGAATTCCCGGTGGGGTGACTCGTGTACGGAAAGGAAGACACATCGTGAAAGGCACGCTACTGTCTCTCGGAGTCGCGCTTCTGGCGGTTGCAACGCTGCTGGCGCCGACGTCGGCGTCCGCGGAAGACTCGTGCGAGGCGGCACAGAAGCAGGTTCAGGACTGGGTCAATGCCCATGCAGGAAATCTCCCGACAGAGCTGAAGGACCTGAGCCACCTCCCAGTGGCCTATCGAAAGGCCGTCGTCGCGGAGCTCTCACCTGTCAAAAAGGCGTCGCTCTGGCGTGAGCATCTCAGCCAGTACGCCGCCTCCCATCCGAACCTCTCCAGGCCGCAAGTCGCGGCCCTGAAGTCCGCGCTCGCGCTGATCACTCCCGAGCTCTTCACCCAGGAGGAGCATCCGAGCCTCGCCCTCATTGGAGCGCAGATCCGGGATGCCTTTGGAGCAGAGGAAGCCATCGCCATCGTGGCCACGCTGGGGCCCGTGGAAGCACCCGCGGATGCTCCGCCAGGATTGGCGCCGCTGTGCCAGTGCAGCAGGGTGAGTCAGTACTGTGGGAACAACACGTGCCGGGCCTACTCGTGCAAGGTGCAGACCAGTGGATGCGGGACCTTCTATCAATTTCGCTGTGACGGCCTCTGTGGGTGATGTGAGGACACGGCCAACCTAGCTCCAACGCTCGAAGGTCGCTTTCAAATGAGCAAGCGCGACGGTTCATCGTCGCGCTTGCTCTCCAGCTGAGTGGCGCGGAGCGAGCTGGAGACGTGCTTCCGTACGACGGAGGCGCGCCGCCTGCGTGACAGATGTCAGGCGGCGTGGATGGCCGCCCGGGGCCATCCCCCGCGGCAGATTGCCGGGGACCTGCGGACGACGACACGCGACATCCAGCGCTTCCTGGCCCGCTCCGAAGCGCTGGCGCCCACCCTGCCGCAGCCAACATCCTGTCACCGACCGGAAGCGCTGCCGCGAGCGCCGTCACTTCCGGGACGCCCAGCTGACCCGTCCGGTGGGAGGCATCTCCGTCCGCGATCAAATCGGACTCGTGCATCCGTCACCCTTCTCCAGGGAGTCGTCCCCGCACCGGACGCCAGCGCAGGACCGAACCTGCCCGCGCCAGACTCAGGACGCTGCGCCATGTGTGCGTCAAGAGGATGCCGCGGGAAGGGCGGCTCCACGGGCCTGCGTTCGTTGACGACTTCGAGTCTGTCGGATGGTACGACGAACGCCATCCCTCGGAATGCAGCCTGTGCAGGAGCGTCGAATGAGCCTTCTGGTGATTTGTGAGTTCAAGACACGGACCGGTGGGGAGACGGAGTTCCTCCGAGCGGCGCGGGCATTGGCCTCGGTCGCCGCGACCGAGCCGGGGACATTGCGCTACCAGTGGTTCACCACGCAGAAGCCCGGTCACTATTCGATCATCGAGGAGTACGTGGACGCTGACGCCGCCGAAACACATAACAACCATGTGGGCGCGCTGCTCCGGGACCTCTTCGCGGTGTCGGACCTGGTGTCGATATCGTTCTTCGGGGAACTCAACGCGTACTTGCGCGAGTGGGCGACCGGGCGTGAGGGGGTCGCGGTCAACGTCGCGTTGTGACGTCGGTCTCGTGCCACGGGCCCGCCTCGCGCATTGCCGACCTGCGCTGGCGACCCTGTATGGATTCAGCCCTGTCGAAGAGGGGCGCCGGCGCGCCTTCCATGGCGTTGGCTGTCGCAGGTCGAGCAATGCGGCCGAGACACGCCGGGATTCGTCTCGGAGCGTCTGCGCCGCGCGAAGAGGCCGAGGATACCGAGTCACGGGGCCCCGCTGCGCGCGGGACCTGGGATGAGCGAAGCCCTGTCCCGGTGGCCTCGTGGCCCATCGCGGCCGGCCTGACCCGCGTCCTCTCATTGCGTTGTCGCGCCAGGTTGCCGCCCGAAAGCAGTTTCGCCCGGCGGTGCGGCGCGCTCGACCTGGGCTCGAGGATGGCGCCTGGCGATTGCAATCGATTCACGGGCTGGGCATAGGGACTTCGTGCCCTCCGCACCCGTCCTTGGATTTGGTCGCTATCTCGGCACGCCGCTCCAGCGCCTGGAGGTGGCAGGGCTCGTCCTGACGGAGAGCACCTATCCTCCCGACGTCGTCCTCCCCCGGCACCGGCACCAGCACGCGGGCTTCCGGCTCACGCTGGAAGGCGGCTTCACCGACGTGTTGGAACGACGTGCCCGGGAATGTCCTCCCAGGTCGGTGGCCTTTCAGGAACCCGAGGTCGCCCACGAGCAGCGCATCGCCGGTCGGCTCACCCGCACCTTCAACGTCGACTTCTCCGAGTCGGTCTGGCGGTCGCGCTACCCCCTCGTCTCCCGGCTGGACAGCCGGATGGAGCTGACGTCGGCGCGACTGTCCTCGTTGACCGCGCGCCTCTATCAGGAGTTCCGCAGCGGGGATGACCTGGCGGCGCTGGCCATCGAAGGGCTGGCGTTGGAGCTGCTGGCCGAGGCCGTGCGCGCCACGGTGCCCCCGAAGGCGTCGGTCCCTCCCGCGTGGCTCGCACGGGTGCGGGAGTCGCTCGATGCGGTCCGGGGGCCGCCTCCCACGCTCGCGCAACTGGCTCGCGAGGCGGGGGTGAGCCCCACGCAACTGGGTCGCGGCTTCCGCCAGTTCTTTCAGTGCACCCCCGTCGACCACCTGCGCCGCTCCCGACTGGAGCGCGCCAGCCGGGCACTGCGAGAGACGGCGCAGCCCCTCAGCGTCATCGCGCTGGAGGCGGGCTACTGCGACCAGAGTCACATGACGCGCGAGTTCAGCCGCCGCCTCCACCTGACCCCGGCCGAGTACCGGCGGCTGCTCGCGGGTCGCTCGTTTCGTCCAATGGGATGAGTTCTGTCCAAGACGTCCTCGCGCGGACGGGGCAGCTTCCGCGCCATGACTCCGGACCCGCTCGCTTCCCCCGTTCCCGCCCCGACCTCCGACTCCCGCCGGGGCCTGCCCGCCGTGGCCCTCGTCGCCACGCTGTGGCTGGCATCATCCGGCTGCGCATCACGGCAGGTGGTCCCCACCTCTCCCGCGCCGGCCGTCACTCGCGTGGAGGCCAGACGCACGCACTGGGTGCTGCGTCCCTCCGAGGCCTACGACGCCCTCTGCCTGCTGAACCTGCTCCGTGGTGACGCGTTCTACACGCGGTTCTATCCTGAGGAGTTTGAGCGCTTCTCCGCCCTGCTCGAGCCCGGGGAGAAGGCCGCGCTCGCGCACCTGACCGAGCGGATGGGAAAGCAGGCCGGGAAGATGGTGGGGCCCTACCTGACGCTCGTCTTCTCCGTCACGGGCGCCACCACCGTGGAGGGCCTGTCCAGGACGGTGTCGGACGATGCCGCCTGGACGGCGATGCGCCGGGACTTCCAGGCGACGAGCTACAGCGAGGACTCCGACTTCACCGAGATGGAGGACGTGCGCCAGGACCTGGGCGTGCTGTTCGCCTTTCTCCAGCGCATTGGCTTCTCGCGCATCTGGCGCGCGGAGTACCTGCCCCAGGTCGAGCAGGCCATCGCGCAGCTCGGCGTCCAGGTGGCGCCCCATGACGTGGTGGGCTGGGACGAGGACGTCCTCGGCCGGGCGCTCCACGTGGAGGAACTCAACGCCCACGTGCTGAAGTTCGCCAAACCCCACGGCATCCGGGTGACGGGCTGGAACTTCCTCACCGACCTCACCTACCCGCTGAGCGTCACGGTGAAGACGGCCGTCCACGAGCTGCTCCACCCGCCGTTCAAGCGCGAGGGCGCCATCGACGCGCGGTTGACGGCCTTGGAGGCGGACCCCTACTTCCAGCGACTGGTGCGCGAGCACGACCCGGCGTTCGGCTACACCACCGCCAAGGGGCTGACGGAGGAGGACTGCGCCGAGGCCATCGACGTCTTCGTCAGCGAGCGCCAGGGTCTGCTCCGCGCGAGGGATGGCAAGCCGCTCACGGGCGCGGCCTTCTTCCGCGACCACGACGATGGAATGCACGTGTTGGCCTACGTGCTCTACGAGGAGCTTCGGCGAGCGGACTTCTCCCGGTGGACGACGTACGAGGACTTCCTGCTGAAGCTGTTCAACTCAGGCGTGCTCGTGCCCGGAAAGCTGGAGCAGCGATTCCGTTCCTACTCCGGCAGCTATCCCGTGAAGGCGTTGAAGGATTAGGCCCTCGGGCGCACGCCGCGAAGAGACAGGCGCGCAGCCGCCTCGGCCCATCTTCGAGCCGGGCCGGGCGCGCCTGTCTCACGCGCTGCTGGAAGTGGCGTTGACGCGCTCATGACGTGGCAGCCGACTCATCCCGGCAGGAGCGCGTCCAGTGCACCCCGTGTCAGCGGTGCTGTGCGAGCAGCCAGTCCCAGAACGCGTAGTTGTCATACTGCTGGGTCCAGCAGTCGTGCGCGGTGCCGGGCAGCACGGTGAAGCGCGCGATGGCGTTCCCGGTGGCCACCACGCCGGGCTGTGACGTCCAGGCGGGGCTGCTGGCGCCCGGGAAGAGGTATGTCACGGTCTGGGACGGCGCTGGCACCTGGAGCGATTGACTCAGGCCGTAGTTCTTCGTCACGCCCGTCAACCAGGAGCGGTCGGCGGTGTACGAGAGGCTGTCCCCGTACGAATGCACCGCCCACACGGGCACGTTCTTCAGTTGGGTGATGGTGGGGCCCGGCGCACCGATGCTGGTGGCCATGGGCGCCAGCGCGGCCAGCCGGCTGCCGTAGGTATACGCGTAGCGCCAGGCTCCGTGGCCTCCGGCGCTGATGCCCGTCAGGTAGATGCGCGTCGTGTCCACGCGGTAGTTGGCGACGAGGAAGTTGATGAACGTCTCGATGTCCGCCGCCGGCCAGCTCGTCGGCGCGCGCGGCGCGAAGACCATCACCTGCCGCTGTCCGAAGTACGCCTTGCCCTGGCTCGTGAAGTGGATGTTCCTCAGCGCCCCGTGGCGGGTCACCACGTTCAGCAGGTCCGCCTCCGTCGTCGAGGTGCCGAACTCCCCCATCCCGTTCAGGTGGACGACGATCGGGTAGTGCGTGGCGGACGTCAGGTAGCCGGGTGGCAGGTATTCTCCATAGGCGAAGACCGCCCCGGTGCTCGCGGGCAGTCGAGCCACCACCTGGTCCTCGGTGGTGGGGGTGAGCCCCGCCTTGGCTTCACCCCACGCCTCCGCATCTGCCTCCTCGAAACCGCCCCCGCAGGCGACGGCGCCCATCACGAGGGTCAACGCAATCCATTGCATCCGCATGGTGTCCTCCCGGTCTGTGGTTGATTCACCGAGAGTCTGCGTTGTTCAGTGGAGATAGGGAAGTCGTGTCAGCCCTCGGGCCTCAGTGGAACGGCCCCAGGACCTCGAAGGTGATGCCCTGGCTCTGCTGGGGGCTCACGCCGCTGTCCTGCCCGTACCGTTCGAGACTGGCTTCGCCTGGAGCGGCGCGGTGGCCCGACGTTCGGGCGCTCTGCCGCAGGGACAACATCGCTTCGGCAGACGGAACGAACTGACGAAGCCCCTCGCTCGCATGGCTCACTCGCGTTGACGCAAGGTGTGGAGTGGCCTTGACGCCCCCATGACGCGGCGGCCGGATTGGGGAGGCATCGATGTTTGGACGGGCCCGTAGGCACTCCCGGGAGTGCACTCTCCTTCTAAACCGAGGTTCGTCATCGGCGATCCCTTTACGGACCCGATGGGAGTAGCGGGACCAATCTACGGAAGGAGTCCTCTCGGTGGATGTCGAGCGTTCGCACTTCCGAGAGAACCTCCTCCATGAA